>NZ_JBFBVU010000136.1:0-257 GCF_040689105.1 Meridianimarinicoccus marinus | reverse complement strand
CATCCTTATCGATCGCCGTATCTTCAAAACCATATTCTGTTGGAACAAATCCACCATCTGTTTTCACGATTTTAATCAGGTAGTTCTTTGTAAACTGATGATCTTCGGACGTAACTTTATAATATACGCCGTTTTTTAGCAATTCATCAACAATTACTTTATTCATATCCTGAGTTCCGGCCGGCATTTTCAAAGAATCCTTCAAAAGCTCAATCGAGGCACCAGGAGTCAGGTCAAAAGTCATATTCAACTTCGTA
>NZ_JBFBVU010000135.1:0-223 GCF_040689105.1 Meridianimarinicoccus marinus | reverse complement strand
CCCCCCCCCCCCTTTCCACGCCCCCCCCGCAAACCGCGATCCATTATCGAGTGACTGTAGTTCAGACCCCCCCCCCTCCCATCTATTGGGAAAACGCGCCGGGGCTGCTGAGCGACGAATACAACCGCGACTGGACCCCGTTTTCCGATTATCGCGGCGCCCTGGCTGCGCCCGACACCACGGAAATTGAATCGCAGCACGGTGAAGCCCATGTTGAAGAACG
>NZ_JBFBVU010000134.1:0-258 GCF_040689105.1 Meridianimarinicoccus marinus | reverse complement strand
CTGGGCATTTGTTAAGATTATGCTTATTCTCAACTATCTAGGACAGGGAGCGTGGCTTTTGACCAATCATAACAAACCTGGATTCTCCGTAGTAAACCCGTTCTTTGGAATTATGGAAGAATGGATGATCATTCCGGGAGTAATTTTGGCAACAGCCGCTGCAATTATCGCCAGCCAGGCATTGATTACAGGTTCTTTCACGATATTCTCAGAAGCAATGTCTCTTAACCTGTGGCCGAATCAGAAGATCGATTATCC
>NZ_JBFBVU010000133.1:0-259 GCF_040689105.1 Meridianimarinicoccus marinus | reverse complement strand
GGGGGGGGGGGGAGGTGGACGAGGAAAGGGAATGTATTGTAAAATAGAAAAACAAAAAAAAAAACACACACCAACAAAAAAACCAAAAAAAAGAAAAAAAAAACAAAAGAAAAAACAAAGTAAAAAAAAAAAAAAAAAAAAAAAAACAAACGAACAAACAAAACCCCCAACAAAACAAAAACCAAACCCAAAAAAATAAAAAAAAAAAACAAAAAACAAATGTAAGGAAAAAAAAAAGAAAAAACACTGTAAATAAAAC
>NZ_JBFBVU010000132.1:0-259 GCF_040689105.1 Meridianimarinicoccus marinus | reverse complement strand
AATCTTTTCAGCGATATCTACCGCCATTTCATAGTATTTGTTCTCCGGCTTCAGTCGGGCAGAACCAAATATAGAAACACATGGTCCAATTTTAGCCAGTTTTTCATAACCATCTACAAATTCAGCCATAACCTTGAAGACCATCCAGCTGTCTTTGGTGATCGTTTCGTCCCAAGTTTTCTGTCTGAAACTGTTGTGCAGTTTTGTTTCGTTACTATCAAGTTCTGGATTTACTAAACTTTCATCCCTGGTTCCATCA
>NZ_JBFBVU010000131.1:0-261 GCF_040689105.1 Meridianimarinicoccus marinus | reverse complement strand
GCATCAGAATGTTTTAATGTTAAAAAAAGCATCAGGTTCTGCATCAATGCATATCCGATAGCGGTTGTCCAGAAACGGGTTGTAGTTCCTAACGCTGTAGCATTGGATACATATTCTTCCGGAGTTCCTGAAATCAGAAAGAATACAAGCGGCGTGAATAATAAGCCCTGTGCAACTCCTTGCAGAAATAATGGCGGACAGATGGTGGAAAGAGTAGTGTCAGGATAAAAAGTGTATGTAAACCAGGCGCAATCAATAGCC
>NZ_JBFBVU010000014.1:0-102941 GCF_040689105.1 Meridianimarinicoccus marinus | reverse complement strand
GCGCCTTTCGGATCGCGCCAAGCGTGATGAGGCATTGAAGCCCGAGATTGAGCGTGTCTTCGAGGAAAACCTAAGCGTCTATGGCGTTCGCAAAGTGTGGCATCAAATGCGCCGGGAAGGATTTGATATAGCGCGCTGCACTGTCGCCCGATTGATGAAGGACATCGGCATTGAAGGTGTTGTCCGAGGCAAGAAACCGAAGACCACGATCCCTGATAAGGCGCTTCCGTGTCCATTGGACAAGGTGAACCGCCAGTTCCATGCACCAGCGCCAAACGTGCTGTGGGTGAGCGACTTCACCTATGTCGCGACATGGCAGGGGTTTGTGTATGTGGCGTTCGTCATTGACGTCTTCGCCCGTCGTATCGTTGGCTGGCGTGTCAGTCGCACGGCCACTGCCGGATTTGTCCTCGATGCTTTGGAGCAAGCCATTCATCAACGCAGACCAGTTCAGGGCCAACTGGTGCATCACTCGGATCGCGGGTCGCAATATTTGTCGATCAAGTACACCGAACGACTGGCCGAGGCGAAGATCGCCCCGTCTGTCGGCAGTGTTGGGGATTCCTACGACAATGCCCTGGCGGAAACGATCAACGGCCTGTTCAAAGCAGAGGTCATTCACCGGCGTGGCCCATGGCGCAGCTTCGACGCCGTCGAATACGCCACCTTGGAATGGGTCGATTGGTTCAACAACCGACGCCTGCTGGAGCCTATCGGGAACATCCCACCAGCAGAGGCCGAGGCCAACTTCTACGCTGCACTGCAAAGATCAGACATGGCCGCGTAACTAAGACAAATCAGCCTCCGGCAAACCCGGTGCGGTTCACAAAGCGGCCTGACACAAACCGCCCCGTTACCGAAGTCCAGAGCCTAGTTTTCGCCATGATGCCTCCACGTTGGTTGTCGCATCATTCGCAAAAAAGTGAATCGCAGACAAACGTATGCTGAGGGGATACGCCCCATTTACCGGGGGTGCCGCGCTCCGGCCTGCATCGGCGGTCTTAAAGTCGGTCGGGATCTTCCTGGTCCGCCACCACCACCTCGGTGCGCCAGTCCTTGCAGGAGGCCGTTAGATCCACCGACAAGCGCCGGTCGGTAAAGAAGGCATCCACATCGGCGATCGAGGCGATCCGGGCCGGGGCGCTGCGTGCGAACTTGGTGTGGTCGGCCACCAGGTAGGTCTTGCGCGACTGGCGCAGGATGGTCTTGCTGACGCTGACCTCCTGAATGTCGAAATCCAGAAGATCCCCGTCCTGATCCAGCGCCGAGCAACCGATCACCGCCAGGTCGAACTTGAACTGGCGGATGGTTTCGGCGGCCAGATTGCCGACCAGCCCGCCATCGGCGCGGCGCAGCTGGCCCCCGGTCACCAGGATTTCGCAAGACGGGTTGGCGACCAGCATGTTGGCTACGTTCATGTTGTTGGTCACCACCATCAGGTTTTCATGATGCCGCAATTCCTGCGCCACGGCCTCGGTCGAGGTGCCGATGTTCAGAAACAGGGAAATGCCGTTGGGGATCCGTGCGGCGCAGGCCCGCGCGATGGCCTGTTTGGCGGTCGGGTTGAGCGACCGCCGTTCCTCGTACCCGATGTTGGTGGTGCCCGAGGTCAGAACGGCGCCGCCATGGACACGCTCCAGCCGCCCGTCTTCGGCCAGATCGGTCAGGTCGCGCCGGATGGTTTGCAGGGTGACACCGAAATGCGCCGCCAGACCTTCGACAGTCACCTTGCCTTCGCGACGCGCGATTTCAAGGATTTCCGGATGGCGAAAGGTCTGCGACATGGGTCTGGCGTGGTCCTGAAAGGTGTTCGCATATCTGGTGGCTGCCTCTCATCAGGGAGCACTGCACGCGAAAAAGCAACCAATGGCAGATAGATTTTCGATTTTGTTGTGTTTTGTGGTACAATTTGGGGAGATCAGCCGAGTATTTTCCGTTTAGCCCCGAAAAACGATCAAAAACGAACAATGTTCTTGCTCGAAGTGTCATCGTTTGCGATAACGCCTTCGAAGACGCGCAAGGGGGAGATTCGCGTGACTCAACCGACCGAAGACCAGACAACGGACCTGTTCATCATTGGCGGTGGCATCAATGGCTGTGGCATTGCCCGCGATGCGGCGGGGCGCGGTCTGACGGTGGCTCTGGCGGAAATGAACGATCTGGCTTCGGCCACATCCTCGGCCTCGACCAAGCTGTTTCACGGTGGGCTGCGCTATCTGGAATACTTTGAATTCCGTCTCGTGCGCGAGGCGTTGATCGAGCGCGAAGTGCTGTTGCGCGCCATGCCGCACATCAGCTGGCCCATGCGATTTGTTCTGCCGTATCATGAAGATATGCGTTTCGAATCCGACACGCCCACCTCGAAGCTTCTGGGCATCTTCATGCCGTGGATGAAGGGGCGCCGGCCCGCCTGGCTGATACGGCTTGGGCTGTTCATGTACGACAATCTTGGTGGCCGGAAGATCCTGCCCGGAACCTCGACCGTGGCGCTGACCGGCACGCCCGAAGGCGCCCCGTTACAGGACCGGTTTACAACGGCATATGAATATTCCGATTGCTGGGTCGAGGACTCGCGCCTCGTGGTGTTGAACGCCCGCGACGCCGAGGCGCGCGGCGCCCGCATCATGACCCGCACGCAGGTTGTCAGTGCCGAAAAGGATGGCACCCTGTGGCGGATAAAAACGCGCAATAGCGAAACCGGCGCGGACCACACTCATTTCGCCCGGATGCTGGTCAATGCCGGCGGGCCCTGGGTCGGCGATATCATCCAGACCAAGGTGCGGCTGAACTCGCGCGAAGGTGTGCGGCTGGTGCGCGGCAGTCATATCGTGACCCGCAAACTGTTTGACCACGGCAAATGCTATTTCTTTCAGGGCACCGACGGGCGGATCATCTTCGCCATTCCTTATGAGACCGACTTCACCCTGATCGGCACCACCGATGCCGAACATCCGACCCCCTCGGCCAAGCCCGAATGCACCCCCGAGGAGCAACGCTATCTGCTGAAGTTCGCCAATCAGTACTTCAAGCAGGACCTGGACGACACCGACGTGGTCTGGACCTATTCCGGCGTCCGCCCGCTGTACGACGACGGCGCCAGCAGCGCCACCGCGGCGACGCGAGACTATACGCTGAAGGTGGATACCAGCAGCGGTGTGCCGATGCTGAACATCTTCGGCGGCAAGATCACCACCTATCGCCGTCTGGCCGAAGGCGCCCTGGAAAAGATCGCGCAGCACCTGGGCAGCGATGCCAAGCCCTGGACTGCGGGCGTGCCCCTGCCCGGCGGAGACTTCCCGGTGGACGGGTTTGACGCCCTGGTCGCGGGTCTGCGCCGGGACTTTGCGTTCCTGGATGGCTTCTGGGCGCGCCGCCTTGTGCGCGCCTACGGCACACAAGCGCGTGACATTCTGGGCAATGCAGCCCAGGCTGACGATCTGGGCCGCGACTTCGGTGCCACTCTGACCGAGACCGAGGTCTCCTGGCTGATGGCGCATGAATTTGCCTGCACAGCCGAGGACGTGGTCTGGCGCCGCAACAAGCTGGGCCTGCGTCTGACGCGCGACGAGATTACTGCATTGAACACCTGGATGGCCGAACGCCGCCACGCCACGGCCGACACAACGGCCGCGGGATAAGGAGGAGGACCTGATGACGCTGGAACTGAAAGGCGTATCAAAGATCGTGGACGGGCAAACCCATGTCCATCCCACGGATCTGTCGCTTGAAAACGGCACTATGAACGTGCTTCTCGGCCCAACGCTGTCGGGAAAGACCTCGCTGATGCGCCTGATGGCCGGGCTGGATGCGCCCGCTGCGGGCCAGATCCTGTGGAACGGAGAGGACGTCACCGGCCAGCGCGTGCAGGACCGCAAGGTGGCCATGGTCTATCAGCAGTTCATCAACTACCCGTCGATGAGCGTCTACGACAACATCGCCTCGCCCATGAAATTGCTGGGGATCGACAGCGCCGAGGTGGATCGCCGGGTGCGTGAAACCGCCGAGATGATGCAACTGACACCGATGCTGGACCGCAAACCGCTGGAATTGTCCGGCGGGCAGCAGCAGCGCTGCGCGCTGGCCCGCGCGCTGGTCAAGAACGCCGGTCTGGTGCTCCTGGACGAACCGCTGGCCAACCTGGACTACAAGCTGCGCGAGGAGATGCGCGTCGAGATTCCGAAGATCTTCGAGGCGTCCGGTGCGATCTTTGTCTATGCCACCACGGAGCCCGAAGAGGCGCTGCTGCTGGGCGGCAATACCGTCGCCCTGTGGGAGGGTCGTGTCACCCAGTTCGGGCCGACGCCCAGCGTCTACCGCCAGCCGGTGGATGCCACCACGGCGCGGGTGTTCAGCGATCCGCCGATGAACTTCCTGCAGATCTCGAAAACCGGCGACCGCATCATGTTCGGCGACGGCCAGAGCACTCCGGCGGCCGGCAAGCTGGGCGAACTGGCGGATGGCCGCTATACCGCCGGGTTCCGCCCCAACCATCTGGAAATCGGCAAGCACGTCAGCGACGCGATGGAATTCAAGACCACGCTCAGTGTCACCGAGCTGACCGGCTCCGAGACCTTCATTCACCTCGATCATCACGGCGACCGCTGGGTCGGGCTGGTGCACGGCATCCATGACCTGCCGATCGGCGAGGCGCTGTCGGTCTGGCTGGATCCGCGGCACGTCTACATCTTCGCCGAAGATGGAAAGCTGGTTGCGCCCGCCGCTTATGCGCTGGCGGCCTGAGGGAGAAACAGATGGCCAAGATCACACTCGACAACCTCGCCCATTCCTACCTGCCGAACCCGACCAGCGAGGATGACTACGCGCTGAAAGAGTTGAACCACGACTGGGACGACGGCGCGGCCTATGCCCTGCTGGGGTCGTCCGGTTGCGGCAAGTCTACCCTGCTCAACATCATTTCGGGGCTGTTGCATCCGTCGCAGGGGCGCATCCTGTTCGACGGCAAGGACGTGACCGCCGCCCCCACGGCGGAACGCAACATAGCGCAGGTTTTCCAGTTCCCGGTGGTCTATGACACCATGACGGTGCACGACAACCTGGCCTTCCCGCTGCGCAACCGGGGCCGCGACGAGGCCTATGTGGCCGAGCGCGTGCAGGAAATCGCGCGCATGATCGGCATGGAGGACATGCTGAACAAGAAGGCGCGCGGCCTGACCGCCGATGCCAAGCAGAAGATCAGCCTGGGCCGGGGCATGGTGCGCAAGGACGTCAACGCCCTGCTGTTCGACGAGCCGCTGACCGTCATCGACCCGCACATGAAGTGGGAATTGCGGACCCAGCTGAAGAAGCTGCACCACGATTTCGGACACACGATGATCTATGTGACCCACGACCAGACCGAGGCGCTGACCTTCGCCGATAAGGTGGTGGTGATGTACGACGGTCGCGTGGTGCAGATCGGCACGCCGGACGAATTGTTCGAACGGCCCGAGCACACCTTCGTGGGCTATTTCATCGGCTCGCCGGGCATGAATGTGATCCCGGTGCGGATCGACGGCAACAAGGCCCATCTGAACGGCGCCCATGTGGATCTGGCGCAGGGTTACAAGCCATTGTCGGGCAAGGTCGAGATCGGCGTGCGCCCCGAGTTCGCGCGGCTGTCGCAGACCGAGGGCCTGCCGGTCAAGGTGCGCCGGGTCGAGGACGTGGGCCGCCACAAGATCATCCGGGCCGAGTTCTTCGGCACCGACATCAACATCATCGCCGGCGAGGACGAACACGTCAGCGCCGACATGAACCGCGTCAGCTTCGATGCGGCCCATGTCAACGTCTACGCCAACGACTGGCGCGTGCAGGGAGAGGCCGGATGACGCCGCCGCGCGGCAATCCGGGTCGCGGCTTTGGCCGGGCATCTGCTGTGACAGCGCGCCATGCGGCGCAATCGTCCGAGGAGGGGGCGAGCTAATGGAAAAGACAGTCAACCAAAAGGCATGGTTTCTGGTTCTGCCGGTGCTGCTGCTGGTGGCCTTCTCGGCGGTGATCCCGCTGATGACCGTGGTCAACTATTCCGTGCAGGACACTTTCGGCAACAACCAGTTCTTCTGGGCCGGTCTTGAGTGGTTCGAGGAGATGCTGGACTCCGAACGCATGTGGGACGCGCTGGGGCGTCAGCTGATGTTCTCGGCGATCATTCTGGCGATCGAGGTTCCGCTGGGCGTCTTCGTGGCGCTCAACATGCCGAAATCGGGATTCTGGGCCAGCTTCTGCCTGGTCATGATGTCCCTGCCCCTGCTGATCCCGTGGAACGTGGTGGGCACCATCTGGCAGATTTTCGGACGCGTCGACATCGGCCTTCTGGGCTACACGCTGGATGCACTGGGCATCAACTACAACTACACGCAGGACACGCTCGCGGCCTGGATCACCGTGGTGGTCATGGATGTGTGGCACTGGACCTCGCTGGTGGCGCTGCTGGCCTATGCCGGGCTGAAGTCGATCCCGGATGCCTATTACCAGGCGGCCAAGATCGACCAGGCCTCGCGCTGGAAGGTGTTCCGCTTCATCGAGCTGCCCAAGATCACCGGCGTTCTGATGATCGCGATTCTGCTGCGGTTCATGGACAGCTTCATGATCTACACCGAACCCTTCGTCGTCACCGGCGGTGGCCCCGGCAACGCCACGACCCTGCTGTCGATCGACCTTGTGAAGATGGCGCTGGGACAGTTCGACCTTGGACCCGCGGCGGCGTTCTCGCTGATGTATTTCCTTGTGATCCTTCTGGTCAGCTGGGTGTTCTACACCGTCATGACCAACCTTGAAAAACGGGAGGGCTGAGGCATGGCCGACATGACCGTCAACCAATCGAAGCCCCGCCGCCTGGCGCTGCCCAAGGTCAACAGCCGCGCCGTGGTGATGGGTCTGTACCTGCTGTTCCTGATGCTGCCGATCTACTGGCTGCTGAACATGAGCCTGAAGACCAACACCGAGATCCTGAACGAGTTCACCCTGTTCCCGCGCAACCTGACCTTTGCCAATTACGCCACCATCCTGACCGATCCGGCGTGGTACATGGGCTATGTGAACTCGCTGATCTATGTGGTGATGAACACCGTCATCAGCCTGGCGGTGGCCCTGCCCGCGGCCTATGCCTTCAGCCGCTATTCCTTCATGGGCGACAAGCATCTGTTCTTCTGGCTGCTGACCAACCGGATGGCGCCGCCGGCGGTCTTTGCCCTGCCCTTCTTCCAGCTTTACAGCTCGGTCGGGCTGTTTGACACGCATATCGCGGTGGCGCTGGCGCATTGCCTGTTCAACGTGCCACTGGCGGTCTGGATCCTGGAAGGCTTCATGCGCGGTGTCCCGAAAGAGATCGACGAGACCGCCTATATCGACGGCTACAGCTTCGGGCGGTTCTTCGTGAAGATCTTCATGCCGCTGATCGCATCGGGCATCGGGGTCGCGGCCTTCTTCTGCTTCATGTTTTCATGGGTGGAACTGCTGCTCAGCCGCACGCTGACCACCGTGGATGCCAAACCCATCGCTGCCATCATGACCCGAACGCAGGGCGCCGCCGGTATCGACTGGGGCGTGCTGGCCGCCGCCGGTGTGCTGACCATCGTTCCCGGCGCGCTGGTGATCTGGTTTGTCCGCAACTACATCGCCAAGGGCTTTGCCCTGGGGCGCGTGTAAGACAGAAAAGGGAGGATTCACAATGGCATGGATGGCATGGACCTGGCCGACCGCGATCTTCTTCATGGTTATTGCATCATTGCTGGTGACCTTTACGGTGCTTGCAATCAAGTTCCCGGAATCGCCCCGGACGGGCATTCTGCGGATCGAAACCACGCGGGGCGACCGGCTCTTCATCACTCTTCTGGGCTCGGCCTTCATCAATCTGGCCTGGCTCGGGATCGTCGGGGCGCATCAACCATACGCCCTGATCGTCTGCCTGATCTACGCTGCCGCGGTGTTCCGCTGGGTGTAGGGACAGGCCCCGTGGCCGGGGAAGGAGGAGACCCGGCTGCGCATAAGACATCCTCAACTATGGTTCAAACGGGAGGACTCACATGAACCTCAACCTTAAATCCACCACGGCAGCCTTGCTGGTGCTGGCGGGTCCGGCATTCGCCGACATGAACGCGGCGACCGCGTTCCTGGATGCGGAAATCGGCGATCAGTCGTCGCTGTCCCGCGCCGAGCAGGAAGCCGAGATGCAGTTCTTCGTGGATGCGGCCAAGCCCTATGAAGGGATGGAAATCAAGGTCGTTTCCGAAACCATCGACACCCACAGCTATGAAAGCCAGGTTCTGGCCCCGGCCTTCACCGCCATCACCGGTATCAAAGTCACCCATGACCTGATCGGCGAGGGCGATGTGGTCGAAAAGCTGCAAACCCAGATGCAGTCGGGCGAGAACATCTATGATGCCTACGTCAACGACTCCGACCTGATTGGCACCCATTGGCGCTATCAGCAGGTGCGCAACCTGACAGACTGGATGGCGGGCGAAGGCGCGGATGTAACCAACCCTGGACTGGACCTGGACGATTTCATCGGCACCCAGTTCACGACGGCACCGGATGGCAAGTTGTACCAACTGCCCGACCAGCAGTTCGCCAACCTGTACTGGTTCCGCTATGACTGGTTCAACGATCCCAAGAACCAGGAAGATTTCAAGGCGGCCTTCGGCTATGATCTGGGCGTTCCGGTCAACTGGTCGGCCTATGAGGATATTGCCGAATTCTTCACTGGCCGCGACCTGTCGCACATGGGTATCGAAGGCGACGTCTATGGCAACATGGACTATGGCAAGAAAGATCCCTCGCTGGGCTGGCGTTATACCGACGCGTGGATGTCGATGGCCGGCATGGGCGACGTGGGCGAGCCGAACGGCCTGCCCGTGGACGAATGGGGCGTTCGCGTGAACGAGAACTCGCAGCCCACCGGGTCCTGCGTGGCGCGCGGCGGGGCAACCAATGCGCCGGCGGCGGTCTATGCGGTGACCAAAGCCATTGAATGGTTGCAGAAGTATTCGCCGCCCGCATCCATGGGGATGACCTTCTCCGAGGCGGGCCCGATCCCCGCGCAGGGCCAGATTGCCCAGCAGATGTTCATGTACACCACCTTCGTGCCGCCGCTGGTGGCCTCCGAGACGGTCATGAACGAAGACGGCACGCCGAAATGGCGCCTGGCCCCTTCGCCGCATGGGGTCTATTGGAAGGATGGCCAGAAGGTCGGCTATCAGGACGTGGGTTCCTGGACGCTGATGAAATCGACCCCGGTCGATCGGGCGCAGGCGGCCTGGCTTTATGCCCAGTTCGTGACCTCGAAGACCGTGGACGTGAAGAAATCCCACGTCGGTCTGACTTTCATCCGCGAATCCACCGTGCAGCATGACAGCTTCACCGAACGTGCCGACAAGCTGGGCGGTCTGGTCGAGTTCTACCGCTCGCCGGCCCGGGTTGCCTGGTCGCCGACCGGCACCAACATCCCGGACTATCCGAAGCTGGCGCAGCTGTGGTGGCAGAACATCGGCGACGCCATGTCGGGTGCCAAGACCCCGCAGGAAGCGCTGGATGGGCTGTGCGCCGATCAGGAACGCGTGCTGGAGCGGCTCGAGCGGGCCGGCATCCAAGGCGACATCGGTCCGAAGCTGAACGAGGAGCGTGACGCGGAATACTGGCTCGCCCAGCCCGGTGCACCCTATGCCAAGCTGGAAAACGAGGACGAAGAGCCCCAGACCGTCAGCTATGACGAGCTGATCAAGTCCTGGCAGTAACCTCCCCCCGGCCGGGGCCTTTCGGGGCCTCGGCCATCTGCTTTCAAGACCCGGAGGCGCCGCCAACGCGCCCCGAAGACCCTTTGAGGAGAGGCGGTCATGTCCCATATTCTGGCCATCGATCAGGGCACCACGTCGACCCGCGCGATCCTGTTCGACACCTCGTTGTCGGCGGTCGCCTCGGCGCAGGAGGAATTTGCCCAGCACTACCCGGCCTCCGGTTGGGTCGAACACGATGCGGGCGATCTGTGGTCCACCACCGCCGCCACCTGCCGCGCGGCCATCGACAAAGCCGGCATCGGCGCGGATGGCATCGCCGCCATCGGCATCACCAACCAGCGCGAAACCACGCTGGTCTGGGATCGCAAGACCGGCAAACCAGTTCACAACGCCATCGTCTGGCAGGACCGCCGCACCGCGGCCCAATGCAAGGCGCTGAAGGATGACGGTTTCGAGGCGGCGGTGACCTCCCGCACCGGTCTGCTGCTGGATCCCTATTTCTCGGGTACCAAGCTGGCCTGGCTGCTGGACAACGTCGAAGGCGCCCGTACCCGTGCCGAGGCCGGAGAGTTGATCTTCGGCACCGTCGATACCTGGCTGGTCTGGAACCTGACCGGCGGCAAGGTGCATGTCACCGATGCCACCAATGCCGCCCGCACCATGCTGTACGACATTCGCAAGGGCCGCTGGTCGCAGACGATCTGTGACCGGCTGAACATCCCCATGTCGATGCTGCCCGAGGTGCGCGACTGCGCCGCCGACTTCGGCGAAACCCGCGCCGACCTGTTCGGCCGCCCGATCCCGATCTGCGGCATCGCCGGTGATCAGCAGGCCGCCACCGTGGGTCAGGCCTGTTTCGAACCCGGCATGTTGAAATCCACCTATGGCACCGGCTGTTTCGCGCTTCTGAACACCGGCGATACGCCGGTGACCTCGAACAACCGGCTGCTGACCACCATTGCCTACCAGTTGGACGGCAAACCGACCTATGCGCTGGAAGGCTCGATCTTCATCGCGGGCGCGGTGGTGCAATGGCTGCGCGACGGGCTGAAGATCATCGGCGATGCGGGCGAGACCCAGCCGCTGGCGCAAAGCGCCGATCCCGGACAGGACGTCATCCTGGTGCCTGCCTTCACCGGGCTGGGCGCGCCCTATTGGCGGCCCGATTGCCGGGGTGCGATCTTCGGGCTGACCCGCAACACGGGGCCTGCCGAATTGGCCCGCGCCGCGCTGGAAAGCGTCGGCTACCAGACCCGCGACCTGCTGGAGGCGATGCATGCCGACATGGGCGGGGCGGGCGGCGCCATCCTGCGCGTCGATGGCGGCATGAGCGCCTCAGACTGGGCAATGCAGTTTCTGGCCGACATTCTGGGCGCCCGCGTCGACCGGCCCAAGGTGCTGGAAACCACTGCCATGGGCGCGGCCTGGCTGGCCGGGCAGCGGGCTGGGCTTTATCCGACACAGGCGGAGTTCGCGGCCCAATGGGCGCTGGAACGCAGCTTCGAGCCGGCCATGCCCGACGACACCCGCGAGGCAAAATACGCCGCATGGCGCCGCGCCGTCGACGCGACAACACGGGCCTGAGCCTTGGTCGCCTTTGCGCTCACCGCCCCGGCCCGGACGATCTTTGGTAGAGGCTGCCGGAACCAGACGGTTGCCGAAGTCGGCGCGTTGGGGAGCCGTGTGCTTCTGGTGCGCGGTCGATCCGTGGCCTGGGTGGCCGGGCTGGAAACGGCCCTCGCCACCGCCGGGGTCGCTGTCGAAAGCCTGTTGTCACGGGGCGAGCCGAGCCTGAGCGAGGTGCGGCAAGGGGTCGAAAGGGCGCGGGACTTCCGTGCGGATTGCATCCTGGCAGTCGGCGGCGGCGCGGTCATCGACCTGGGCAAAGCCATCTCGGGCCTGTGTCCCAGCGACGGGGATCCGGCGGATTATCTGGAACTGGGCACAGCCACACCGTGCCGCCTTGCCGATCCCCTGCCCTTCGTCGCGCTGCCCACCACCGCCGGCACCGGGGCCGAGGCCACGCGCAACGCGGTCATCGGCGTACCGGACCGGCAGATGAAGATCAGCCTGCGCGACCCGCGCCTGTTGCCCGATCTGGCCATTGTCGATCCGGCGTTGACGGACGACGCGCCCCCGGCCCTGACCATGGCCACCGGTCTGGATGCGGTCACGCAACTGATCGAAAGCTACCTGTGCATCCGCGCCAACCCGGTCACCGATGCCCTGTGCAGCGCCACCATTCCCGACGCGATCCGGGCCCTGCGCCATCTGGCTGAGGCAGAAGACCCCTCGGCACGGGACACCATGGCGCGGGCCAGTCATCTCAGCGGTCTTGCACTGGCCAATGCGGGTCTGGGCGTGGTGCATGGTCTGGCCTCGGTCATCGGCGGGCGGGGCGGAGCGCATGGCGCCATCTGCGGCCGTTTGCTGGCCGCAGCCCTGCGTGTGAACGCGCGCAAGGCCGGGCAGTTGAACCTGCCGATGCAGCGGTTCGAAGCCGTTGATGCCTGGCTCGCGGACGGACTCGGCGCGGACCGGAGCCAGGGCTTGGCAGCTTTGCAGGCCTTCGTGGGGGCGCAGCAGCTGCCGACGCTGGCGCAGCTGCACGTCCCCGAGGCGGATTTCGATGCGGTTGCGGAACAGGCGCTGACGGCCTCCTCGACCAAGGGCAACCCGGTGCCGCTTTCGGCGCAGGACATCACCGAGATCCTGGCCCAAGCGGCGCAAGGCTGAGATCCCCGGCCGGCATTCGGCGGCGCTAGTCCTGCCGCAGAAACGCGCCCAGCCCGTCGCCGTCCAGATGCTCGACCCACAGGCTCGCCGCCGCGCCCGTGGCATCAATCTGGAACGTCACCTGCGAGATCGATCCCGCCGGCTGGTTCTCTGTTTCGGGAAAGACCACAAAGCTGTCGCCGTCCCAGTGCTGCAGGGCCATCCCCTGCTTGTCCGGGCCAAGCGCCAGAACCAGCCCATCGGCCCCGACCGACACTTCGGCGGGTCCGAAATAGGGGTTGTCGTAGGTGCCCCGATAGGCCGTATCAGGGTGGGCGGGAGCGGGATCGGACGGCGGAGTTGCCCCCAGAAGCCGCCCCACCGGCGCGGACAGCGGCACCATCAGACGGCTGTAGCCTGCGAGCCAATCACGGGTTTCAACGCCCAGTTCCACCCGGTCCAGAAAGGCCGCTGCGAGCGCCTCGGGCGCACCGGTCGGCGGAGCGTTGGTCAGAACCACAATGCCCAGCCCCAAATCGGGAAGCATCGAGATGCTGGTCGATGCCCCAAGGGCGAAGGCGCCGGAATGGCTCAGCTCGACCCGCCCCGATGGCCGGACCCCGACATTGAACCCATAGCCATAGGCGCCGCTGCGGGCCGAGACCTGCATCGGAAGGCCCGGGATCATTTGCGGCGACAGCGCCGGGCGCAGGGCCTCGGGCGCGATCACCGGGGTGCCATCCAGCGTGCCATTGCCCAGCACCATCGCCAGCCAGCGCGCCATGTCGTGAACGCTGGAACTGACCCCGCCCGCCGGGCTTTGCGCGTCGGGCTGGCGCCGATCGGCAATCACATAAGTGCCGCCGTTCGGTACATGGCTGGAGGCGCGATTGTCGCGCGCCATGAAATCGGCGTGGCGCGAACTGGTGGCGGTCATGCCCAGCGGGCGATAGATCGCCTGTTCGGAGAGACTGGCCCAATCCGTTCCCGCGGCGACTGCCACAGCTTCGGCAGCGGCGGTGAGGCCGAAGTTGGTGTAGGCATAGTCCAACCGGAACCGCCCCTTGGGCAGCAACGCAAGCCGGTCCAGCACCTCGCGGCGGTCAAAGCCGAGATCCTCCAGATCGTCGCCCGCGTGATCCAGCAGGCCGGAGCGGTGCGCATAGAGATCGCCGATGGTGACATGCGCGCTGATCCACGGATCGCCCAGATCGAACCACGGCAGATGGCTGCGCACCGGATCGTCCCAGGTCACCCGGCCCGCCGCGACCTGGGCGGCCACCACGGTGGCGCCGACGGGTTTCGATACCGACGCCAGCAGGAACACGGTGTCCGCATCCACCGGCGCCAAATCGCCCACCGCCCGCAGGCCGAAACCGCGCGCATAGACCGTCTGGCCGTCGTGGACCACCGCGACGGCCAGACCGGGCACGTCGGAGCGGTCGAGGATGGACTGGCCAAGTTCATCCAGCGCAGCAATCGCCGCCTCGATCCGCGTCTCGGGCACGGGCAGAAGCATGGTCAGCGGAGGGGCGGGCATCGGGTCTGGCAGGGCGATCCTTGGCAGGTCTGCATCAGCCCGCGCCGTGCCGGGAAGTGACACAAACAGGGCGGTGCACAGACTGGCGGACAAGGCCCCAAGTCGCCGGCGCTGCCGTGTCCTTGGCGCAGAGTCTGAAATGTTTCTCGCAGATGTCATGAAATATCCCTCCGCTATGCGCTGCCGATGAGCGGCCCGCGCCCAAACCTCGTCTGGGTCTGCTTGGGTTCAAGGGTCTCTGCAAAACGGATCAGTTTCAAGTTGCATGACAAGTGTGCGGGACAAGTGTGCGGGCGGCGCTGCCGATCTGCGTTGCGGCCTGTGCCGGGGCTCATGTGGCACGCTCTGCCCGCGCGATGTCAGGAACACCGCGCGCAAATCGTCATTCCCGGCGGGCCGAGGTGTCCTCGAAACACCGGGCACAGGTCATGGCAGGTCCCAGACCCGGATGATTTCCCCGCCCGTGCGCATCTGGTCCAGATCGGCGCTTGTGGGAAGGCTGCGGGCATCGGGCAAGGCTGGCACCGCTCCCACCGTGCGGCCGGCGTAGACCCATGCCCCGAGCGACCAGGTGCCGGAGGCCAGATCGCAGGTCAGTTGCGGCACCCAGGTGCGCGGTGCGATCAGGTTGGTATTGGCTTCGGGCGCGATGACCCGCCCGGCCCGCGCCACGGGGGTGCCGATCGGCGCCTGCACATCGACGACGGTGGTCGTGTCGGTGGCATTGGTCATTCGGGCATAGGCACCGGGGCCTTCGGCGCGAACCACCGGTTGCAGGTCCGGTCCGGGGATTGCATCGGTCTTGCGTATCGCAAAGCCGCCCTCGACCGTTTGCACCCGGCGCTTGGTGCGTATGCTGTGCAGGCGCAGATGCCAGGGCGCATGGGCCAGCAGCCATGTTTCGACCTCGACCTCGGGCATGGGCGACCAGGCCGAGTAGAGCCAGCCGTTCCCGATCCGCGCCATGGTTTCCCCGCTGCGCGGCGCTGAATATTCGCCGGTTTCGGAAAACGTCAGCATGTTGTCCGAGGGCGCGTTGGCAAAGCCGCGCGCTTCGAAGTCGACGCTGAAGCCATAGCGGGTGGAATAGGCGAACTTGTTGTACTTCTCGGCCGAGCGGCCAAGGGCCGGCGGGTGCTGGCCGCCGCACAGGACCGTCACATCGCCCAGATGTTCGAATTTGACCATCCCCGGTTCCGGCAGAGTGACAACCTCGTCGCGGTTCACGGGGGCGGTTTCCCCGGCGGCCCAGAACGGATGGGTGTCCGGCAGTGCCAGCGGCGCGAAGGCCTTCATTGCCCAATAGGGCGAGCCGGGCGAATTGTAGCGTTCGGCCATGTGCAACTGCGGATAGCCGAACCCGATGGTCATCACCCCGCGCGTATCGGTGAACGGCTTGTCCGACCACCAGCGCAGGTTGCGCGCCCAGAGGCCTCGGATCTCGCACCACGGCAATGCCTCTTCCCCGGCCATCGCCAGCGTGCCCCAGAACCCGGCATGGGCGAAGCGATAGGTCAGGGACCGGCCATAGGGCAGTGCCGCGCCATCGGCGGCGTACCAATGGGCGATCTGCGGCGCGAAGGTGCGGGCGCGGTCGCGGAACCGGTCACGGCGCGCGGCATCGGCTTCGGGACCGTATTGCGCGTAGATCAGGCCGTAGAAATGCATGGCAAAGGGAATGTAGTGGTCCGCCTGCCGCTTGCCGCCGTCGCGGTACCAGCCATTGCCCATCTCCCAGCTTTCCAGCCGGTCGAGATCGGCCTCGATGATCGACAGGTCATGCGCGACACCAACGCGGGTCAGGCCCAGCGAGACCAGCACGTGAAAGAAGTGCCAGTTGTTGGCCGCTGGCCTGTGTTGCAGGGAGTTCAACAGCCAGTCGCCGAGGCAATCGCGCCCACGCTGCGTCATGCCATCCCAGAACACCTCGGGCGCCAGCGCCAGCGCATAGCCGATGGCAGCACTTTCCACCATGCGTTGATCGAAGTCGGTCACCGGCCCCCAATATTCCGGATGCTCGGGGTCCGCGCCGTTTTGCAGGCCTTCGACGAACATCTCGATCCCGTCAAAGGTTCCGCCCCCGGCCAGCAGCGGCGCCAGCCCCCAGAACGGGCGCACCAGCCCTTCCAGATGGGCCGCGGCATCGTGGAAATGGGCCGAGGTATCGCCCAGTTTTACCCGCGCGCGGCCCGGCGAAAACCCGTCCTTCAGGGGCGAGATCAGATCCACCACCGCCCGTTGCGCATCGGCGCGGGTCGCAAAGGGGTTCCCGGTGATCGGGGTTTCGGTCAGCAGAACATTGGACATGGGCGTGTGGTCTTTCATCAGGCCACCAGATGCCGTTTGCGCGGATCAGGGATCGGCACGGCGGAAATCAGGCGCTGTGTATAGGGGTCCTGCGGGGCGTCGCAGATCTGGACGGCGGTGCCGGTTTCGACGACCCGGCCCTTGTGCATCACCGCGACCCGGTCGCAGAAATAGCGCACGACGCCGATGTCATGGGCAATGAACAGGATCGACAGATCCAGTTCGGTCCGCAGATCCAGCAGCAGATCAAGGATCTGCGCCCGGATCGATCCGTCCAGCGCGCTGGTTGCCTCGTCGGCGATGATGACGCGCGGGTCCAGTGCGATGGCCCGCGCAATGCCGATCCGCTGACGTTGACCGCCGGAAAAGGCGTGCGGATAGCGCTCCATCGCGCTGGCGGGAAGGCCGACGCGCTCCAGCAATTCGCCCACCCGGTCGCGCAGGGCGGCGCCCTTCAGCAGACCGTTGACCAGCAGCGGCTCGCCGATGATCTGTTGCACGGTCATGCGCGGGTTGAGCGAGCCGTAGGGATCCTGGAAGATCATTCGCATCTCGCGGTAGACCTGCCCGTCGCGAAAGGTGGCGGGATCGGTCAGATCCTTGGCCACGCCATCGCGCGTGTGATAGATCGCCTGGCCGACCTGCGGCCGGAACCGGCCCATCAGAACCCGCGCCAGCGTCGTCTTGCCCGAGCCGGATTCCCCGACGATGCCAAGGATTTCCCCGCGCCGCAGTTCGACCGACACCTCGTCCAGGGCCTGCACGCCGCTGCCGGGCTTTCTGAGAAGCTTTTTCTTCGACGGGAAGGACAGCGACAGGTTGTGGGTTTCGATTAGCACCTCGCCCGAGGCCACGCCGGCGCGGCCGTGCGCGGCTTCGTCCAGCCCCATCGACGCCTTGAGCAGTTTCTTGGTGTAGGCGTGCGCGGGGGCATGAAACACCTGATCCACCTCGCCGGTCTCGACCACCGAGCCGTGTAGCATGACCACCACCTGATCGGCGATTTCGGCCACCACGCCCATGTCATGGGTGATGAACATCACTGCCATGCCGTGGCTTTCCTGCAAGCCTTTCAGAAGCCTGAGGATCTCGGCCTGCGTCGTCACATCCAGTGCCGTGGTCGGCTCGTCGGCGATCAGGATGTCCGGTTCGCAGCCCAGGGCCATGGCGATCATCGCCCGCTGCCGCATGCCGCCGGAGTATTCGAACGGATAGCGGTCGATGGCCTCTTCGGGGTTCTTGATCTGCACGGCCCGCAGCGCCTCGATGGCACGGTCGCGGGCGGTGGCGGTGTCCACGTCCTGATGCAGCAGGATGGCTTCGATGATCTGCTCGCCGATGGTGTGCACCGGGCTGAGCGAGGACATCGGTTCCTGGAAGATCATGGCGATGCGGGCGCCGCGCACAGCACGGATCTCGGCCCCGTCGGGGTTCAGGCCCGACAGTTCGATCCGCTGGCCGGCCTCGACATCCACAAGGTTGATCGCGCCAGCCTTGATCACGGCGGGTTCGACGATGTTCAGAACCGCGCGCGCGGTCACCGATTTGCCCGATCCGGATTCGCCCACGAAGCAGGTGGTCTGGCCCAGTTTCAGGTCGAAGCTGACGTTCGAGATGGCGGTGGTTTCGCCCTTGCGGCCGGGGAAGGCGACGCTGAGGCCGCGCACTTCCAGAACCGTCTTGCCGGTCTGTGCAGTCATGGCTGTGTCCTCACTTGGCATAGGGATCTGCGGCGTCGCGAAGCCCGTCGCCGATGAAGTTCATCGCCAGCACGGCGATCACGATGGCCGCGCCCGGCAGCAGCAGCCAGGGGGCGGTGGCCAGCGTCCGGATGTTCTGCGCCTCTTGCAGCAGCACGCCCCAGGAAATCACCGGTGCCTGCAGCCCCAGCCCAAGGAAGGACAGCGCCGTTTCCGCAAGGATCATGGCCGGCACCGCCAGCGAGGCCGCGGTGATGATGTGGCTGGTGAAGGCGGGCACCATGTGGCGGACGATCACCCGCAGGTGCGAGCAGCCGTCATAGCGGGCCGCGGCCACGTAGTCTTCGCCGTTCAGCGCCAGGAACCGGCCCCGCACCACCCGCGCCAGTTCGGTCCAGCCAAGGAACGACAGGATCAGGGTGATGGCGAAATAGGTCTGCAGCGGTGACCAGTCCGACGGCATCGCGGCGGCCAGCCCCATCCACAGCGGGATGGTGGGCAAAGAGCGCAGGAATTCGATGGCGCGCTGTGTCACCGCATCGAACCAGCCGCCGAAATACCCCGCAGCCCCGCCGATGATGACGCCCAGAACAAGGCTCATGATCACACCGACCAGGCCGACAGACAGCGAGATTTGGGTGCCATAGACCAGCCGCGAGAACATGTCCCGGCCCAGACGGTCGGCGCCGAACAGGTAGAAGGGATCGCGCGACCGCTCGGGTCCGATCAGATGGATGTCGGTGGGGATCAGGCCGAACAGCTTGTACTCCCAGCTGCGCTTGAAGAAGGTCAGATAGATCTTCTTGTCTTCGTCGATGACGAAGGTGCGACGCAGGGCCTCGGGCTCGATCTCGACGGTGTAGCCGTAGACATAGGGGCGGAAGGACCAGCCCTCGTCGGTCTTGTCGATGAAGTGCAGCGCCTGCGGCGGCGCATAGGTGTAGCGCGCCTTGACGTTGCCGGGATCATTGGGGGCCACGAAGCCCGCGAAGATCGCGACGAACACGAAGAGCGACAGGATCCAGAGGCTGACGACCGCCAGCCGATGCTTGGAAAAGCGACGGCGGATCAGCTGCCATTGGCTTTCGGTGCCGTGGGTAAGGTCGATGCGGGGGTCGATCTCGCCCACGGCAACCTCGGGGGTGTCCCGGACCTGGCCGATGCGGGCGTCAGGGGAATTTGCGGGGGTTGTGAGGGTCATCAGGTGGCTCCCACCATGCCAAGCCGGATGCGCGGATCGATCCAGGCCAGCAGTAGATCGGATATCAGGGTGCCGACCAGCGTCAGCAGCCCCATGAACATGATGAGCGCCCCGGCAAGGTACATGTCCTGGCTGAGCAGGGCGCGCAGAAGGATGGGCGACAGGGTCGGCAGGTTTAGCACGATGGCGGTCACGAAGGACGACGAGATCACCGTGGGCAGCACCCAGCCGATCGTCGACACCAGCGGGTTCATCGCCACGCGCACCGGATAGCGCCAGATCAGACGGCGCTTGGTCAGGCCCTTGGCGCGGGCGGTCAGGACATAGGGCTTGTTCAGCTCATCCAGCAGGTTGGCGCGCAGCACCCGGACCAGTTGTGCGGCCCCGGCAGTGGAAATAACAAGGATCGGCGCCCAGACGTGGCTGGCGAAATCCAGGAACCGGTCCACGGACCAGCGTGCGTTCATGTATTCGGCCGAGAACAGGCCGGTGATGGTCACGCCGAACCAGTTGTAGCAGACGTACATCAGGACCAGCGCGAACAGGAAGTTGGGGATCGCAAGTCCAAGGAAGCCAAGAATGGTGGCGATGTAGTCGCCCACCGAATACTGGTTCACGGCGGAATAGATGCCGATGGGGATCGACACGGCCCACATGACGATGACGGCGGTCAGTTCCACGGCCAGCGAGATGCCGATGCGCTGCGAGAAGATCTCGGACACCGGGCGCTGCATCTCGAAGCTGTAGCCGAAATCGCCGCGCAGGATGTCCGACAGCCAGGCCGCGTATTGGACGAGAACCGGGGAATCCAGCTTGTAGCGGTCGCGCAGGGCGATGATCGTTTCCTGATCGACGCTTTCGCCGGCTGCCGAAAGGCTTGCGATGTAGGAGGTGACGAAATCCCCCGGTGGCAGTTGGATCACGACGAAGACGACGACGGACAAGGCCAGAAGCGTCAGGATCATCGTCACCAGTCTGCGGGCCAGATAGTTCAACATGCTCTTTCCCCCGAGTATTGCATGTGGGTGGTCCGGGCGCCGCCAGTTGCCGCGCCCGGCAGAGACTTACTTCTTGTAGTAGAGCTGCGACGTTTCCATCGGGCCAGGCTGCGGGTAGACCCAGGTGTAGACCTGACGCTCCGGCACGTTGCCCAGCTTGTTGTTGGCCACGATGTATCCATCAGCCGGAAGGACCGTGCCCATCACGTAGAACTGGTCTGCCGCGATATCGAGGATTTCGCCAAAGATCTTCTTCTGCTCTTCCTTGTCCGGCGAAGCGATCAGCTGGATGTAAAGGTCCATCTGTTTCTGAACCTCGGCCGGCGGCGCTTCGGCAAGGTTGCTGCCGTTCTTCATGAAGTACTGCGCCCATTTCTCGGCGTAGGCGGACTCCAGGTTGAACGGGAAGTAGAACCGCGGGTCGAGCAGCGCGTCACTCATGCCGCCGTCACCCCACCAGATATGCATGTCGTGGCTGTTGGTCTGGATCCGCTCGTAGACAAGGCTGCGTTCGGCGTTGCGCGCATCCAGATCGATGCCGATTTCTTTCCACTGCTCGACAACAAGCTGCGCGATGTCGTTGAACTCGGTTTGGTCCGAGGGCGAGAACAGCTGGATGCGGATCGGTTCGCCGTCAAAGCCCAGACGGATGCCATCGTCGTTGCGCTCGGTCAGGCCAAGCCCGTCGAGCAGATCGTTGGCGGTGTCCGGATCATATTCGGTAAACTGCTTGGCCAGGGTCTCGTTGTAGAATTGCGACGTGGGTCGCGGCGCGGCCTGATAGGGTTCGCCCTGTCCGGCAAAGACCACGTCGATGATCTCTTCGCGATCCATCGCCATCGACAGCGCCGCGCGGAAGTCCTTTTCGTTGTAGAGCTTGCGCTTCTCGGGATCTTCATGGGTCAGGTTGAGCTGGAAGATCGCGTGGTTCATCCGCGCGTCGGTGGTGGGCTTGAGCGTATAGCCGCCCTGTTCCTGACCATCGTAGATCACCGGCTTGTTGGTGACGGTCGCGAAATGCCGGTTCGAGAAGTCGATCTCGCCGTTGACGACCTTCAGAACGATGTCCTCGACGTTCTCGGTCTGCACCATCTGCACCTTGTCGATATAGGGCAGTTGCTGGCCGTCGGTGTCGACCTTGAAGAAATAGGGGTTGCGTTCCCATTCGATCAGCTGGTTCAGGCCGTCATATGGTGTGACCTGGCGCCAGGCGAAGAGCAGCGGGCGGTCTTCGTCGACGAAGTTGAAAAAGCAGCTTTGCTCCACCGCCTGCGACCAGCTCTCGAAACCCGCGGCCTTGGCGATGTCATTCGCATCGGCGGTCACATCGGGGAAATACTTGCCGCAATAGTGCTTGGCGGCGTTGACGATGAACTGTCCTTCGACCGAGGCCAGGCGCTCCAGAAGCAGGCCGTTGGGCGCCGAGAGGGTGATCTTGAAGGTCAGCGGATCGATGACTTCGCCGGTGATCTTGTCCCATTCGAAGCCGTTCGCCTTGCGGCCGCCATAGGCCGGGCTTTTCATCACATTCAGGGCAAACAGAAGATCTTCGGCAGTGAAGGGTTCTCCGTCCGACCACTTGTGGCCTTCGCGCAGGTGGAAGGTGAATTCGGTCGCGTCCTCGTTGACTTCGAAGCTTTCGGCCACGTTCGGGACGACCTTGGTCCATTCGTAGTCATAGGCCACCAGCGGCTGATAGCCCACGGTGCGGCGGATCCAGCCGGTGTCATAGGTGCCTTTTAGGGCCGACCGCCAGACACCGCCGTAGGTGCCCACCGAGTCCAGCGGGGTGACGACATAGGGGTTGGCCGGCAGACGCTCGTCCAGCGGGGCCAGATCGCCGGCATCGACAGCGGCCTGAAGATCGGGCGCCTGGGTGTAGTCCTGCGCCAGCGCAGGTCCGGCCAGGGCCAGCAAGGCCGCCAGCGAAACGGCCATTGGGTTGCGTTTGAACATTATGGTTTCCTCCCTTGATTGGTTCGCGGTCAGTCCGTGGACGGACCGCACAGAGTTCTCAGGTCGTGCATGTCGTGGTGGTACTGGCCGATCTCGTTGTCGCGGACGAATTCAAGAAAGGCCGTGCGCGGATGCGGCCAGCGTGGCGCGGGGGACCAGGCATCGAACAGGACGCGCCAGTCCGCCAGGCCTTCGGCCAGCGGTCGCCGCCTTTGCCCGTCGTCGGTCATGATCCAGTGGAATACGTGCAGATCGCCCAGATGCGGCGCCAGCATTTCCAGTTCTTCCAGCCAGCGCGCCAGACCGCGCCCCGGAACCGGCTGCCAGTAGCTGTAGAGGTTGTCCTCGGCGGCGGCATCCAACAGGGCCAGGGCGTCCTCGGCCTCTTCGGTCAGGGTGCGGCGGTGGTATTCGACGCTGACGGTGATGTTGTCCTGGGCCGCGCTGCGGGCAAAATGCGCAAGATCGGCGGCGGCGGTATCGAAGACCTGCGCCCCGGCTTCGGCACGCTTCGCCTCACCGGCCCAGACCCGGATATTGCCGGCGCCAAGGACGCGGGCTGTCGCCAGCACGTCGGCAAAGGCGGCGCGGGCGTCGGGGGTGCCCGTCCGGACATATGACCCATAGGAGGCCGGCAGAATGCCCTTGGCAGCACACAGCGCGCGCACCTGCGCGGCAAGGTCCAGGTCGCCGGGCGGAACATGCGTGTCGCCCCCCCATTCGATGACTTGAACGCCCGTTTCGGCCGCAAGGTCGATCAGGGCCGGAACGTCGAGATCGCGAAACGTCACGGAACAGAGGCCGGGACGGATCATGCCACACGCTCCCAGTCCGAGATCACGACCTCGTTCTGCATCGGCTGACCGTTGGAAAAACGCTCGATATCGTCCAGCACCTGTTCGGTCATGTCGCAGACCTCGCAGCCGAAGGAGCCCGCAATATGCGGCGTGATGGTGACATTCTGCATATCCCACAGCGGCGAGTCGTCGTTCAGCGGTTCGGGGTCGGTCACATCCAGCACCGCGAACAGGCGGCCGTCGGCCATGGCGGTCACAAGGGCTGCGGTGTCGATGATCTTGCCGCGCGCCGTGTTGATCAGCAGCGCGCCGTCCCGCATCAGCGCGAATTCGCGGGCGCCGAAGCTGCCCTCGGTCGTGGGCAGAAGCGGCTGGTGCAGGCTGACCACGTCGCTGCGCATCAGAAGATCCGTCATCGAGACCTTCTCGGCCCCCATGGCCGCGGCGGCTTCAGCGCTGACAAACGGATCATGCAGCAGGACCGACACGCGATGGCGACGCAGATCCGCCGCCACCCGGCGACCGATGCGCGATGCCCCGATGATGCCGACTATGCGCCCGGAATTGCCCACCGGCCCGGCAAGCTGAATGTCCCGCGTGGCGATGCGTGACCGCTCCGCATGGTAGACCCTGCGCCATTCGGGCACGCGCTTGAGGTGCAGAAGGATGTGCGCAAGGGTGAATTCGGCGACCGGACGGGCATTGGCGTCGGCGGCGCTGAGCACCACCAGTCCAGAGCCGGCCACCTCCTGCGTCAGCACCCCTTTCACCGTCCCGGCCAGATGCGCGATCATCTTCAGGCGCGGCATCCGTCGGCGCAGGTCGGCGTCGATGGTCTGCGATTTCCAGCCGGTCACCAGGATTTCGACCTGGGGCAGAAGCGCGGCAACACCGTCGCTGCGCAAGTCGGCCACCGGTTCAGGATGCAGAAGATTGGTCAGGGACGTGAGACGGTCCGTATTTCGAGTGCGGCAGCTGGCCGGGAAATGGATGTCGAACTGCGGCCTTGCCAGTTGGATCAGTGAGGAAAGGCGCATTCGGGTCTCCTTGCAGCGTCAGTGCGGCTGCAAGTAACTTTGCACAATTTGCGCTATGCTGCAAGTTTTTCGACACAACGCAAAAAAACTTGCATAAATCGTACTGCCCCATGTAGGTCTCTGAAATTGCTTGTTTAATTCACATCCAGAACGGTTTCGCGTTGTTTCAGGACAACCTGCGTGAGCGATTGTTGCACCGGGCGGTCAGGTTCCAGGCTCCGCAAGGCCAACAGACGAATCGCTTCGGTGCCAAGAAATTCCCAGTCCACGGTCAGGGTGCTGAGCAGCGGTGACGACAGTTCCGCCACCGGCAACCCGTTGAACCCCAGAAGCGAGACCTGACGCGGCACGCTGATCCCGCGCAGGCGCAATTCCTGTAGCGCGGTCAGGGCAACATTGTCGGCCGAGCAGAATACCGCAGTATAGGGAAACTGCCCGTCCTTCAGCAGGTCTTTCAGCGCGATGCTGGCCTGACTTTCGGTGACGTTGGGCAGTTCCACATAGTCGTATTGAACGCCCTTTCCGCTGGCTTCCACGATCCCGTAGCGGAACCCCTCGGTGCGGGCGCGCAGGGTTCCACGACGCTTTGTGCCGAAGTGAAGAATGCGCCGATGGCCCATGTCCACAAGGTGCTGCGCAGCCAATCGACCGCCGTAGAAATTGTTGGGGGCAACCTGATCGTGGATCATGCCCGGATCCAGTCCGTTGACCAGAACCGTCGGAAGCCCCTTGTTTTTCAACTTTCTAGCCAGGCTTTCGGAAGGATCCACCCCGGCGAACAGAATGCCCGTGTCCGACCGGTCGAGGAACTGTTCGGGGATTTCACCGTCTTCGCTTTGCAGCGCCAGTTCGACCGGCAGTCCGATCCGTTGCGCGGCCTTCTGGATGCCGGTCATCACGAAGTGATAGATCGATCCCGACCCGCTGTTGATGCCCACCTGGTTGAGAAACAACAGCGCGCGCTTCATGTTGTGGTTTTGTGCAAGGGGTTGCGCATTTTGCAAGTTCGGTAGCGGGGTGCCAAGGTCCGCCGCGGCCTGAAGAACCTTTTTCGTGGTGGTCGGGCTGATCCCCGGTGCCCCTGACAACACCCGCGACACGGTAGATACCGAGACTCCCACGACGCGCGCGATGTCTTCCTGCCTGACCTTGTGTTGTCTCAAGTCGTCTCTCCCGCCGATGGTGACAAAGCGGGCAAACGCATTTGCCCTCCCCCCTTTTTCGATCAGGAGGGAGGGCAATGCAAGTTTTTTGCACGATCTTGTGCAATTCTGGCGGCGATTGTTGCCTTGCAGATAGGTCTAGATCACTGGCAGCGCCGCGATCATCCTTGCCAGAACTTCATCCGCCGGTTTGGTCCACCAATTGTTGGCCGAGAAGATCTCGACCTCGACCAGCCCGTCGAACCCCTGCGCCTCGACCATCTGGCGGAAGGCGGGAATGTCGATCACGCCCTCGCCCATCATGCCGCGATCGGTCAGCATGTCCTGCGTCGGGTTCATCCAGTCGCAGACGTGGAAGGCGAGCAGGCGGTCCTTGCCGGCGCGGGCGATCTGGTCTGCCACGTCTGGATCCCACCAGATGTGATAGACATCCAGCGCCACGCCGATGCCGTCGCCCAACTGGTCGCAGAGGTCCAGCGCCTGCTTGGTGGTGTTCACGCAAGCCCGGTCGGCGGCATACATCGGATGCAGCGGCTCGATCCCGACCTTCACCCCGGCGCTGCGGGCGTAGTCCAGCGTCTTGCCCAGACCTTCGGTGACGATCTCGCGCGCCCCGACGATGTCTTTCGAGCCTTCGGGCAGGCCACCCACCACCATGACAAGGCAGTCGGCGCCGATGGCGGCGGCCTCGTCCACGGCACGCTTGTTGTCGTCGATGACGGCCTGGGTCAACGCGCCCTCGGCGGTGTACCAGCCGCCCCGGCACAGGCCCGAGACGCCCAGCCCGGCGTCGCGGATCAGCTTGGCGGCGCGATCGACACCGCATTCCTGCAGCCTGTCGCGCCACGGAGAGATGCCGCCGATGCCATGCCGGGCACAGCCGTCGATGCATTCGGCCAGATCCCATTGCTTGGATACGGTGGCGGTGTTCAGCGACAGATCCTGCGCGGTGAGCGTTCTCATACCGACACCCCGCGCGCCTGAAACACCGGTTTGGCGCGTCGTGCGACCTCTTCGGGATCTGTGAACAGTTGCGCGGCATTGGCCAGTCGGATCGCCTCGGCCAGATGCAGGGTCGATCGGGCGCTTTCCTGCCCGGCGACCATGGTGAAGTGATCCTGATGGCCCATCAGATAGGCCAGGAACACCACCCCGGTCTTGTAGAACCGCGTCGGCGCCTTGAAGATATGGCGGCTGAGCGGCACGGTCGGATCGAAGGCCACGCGATAGGCGGCGCGGTCGCCCTCGGCCAGCGAGGTCAGCGCCCGGCAGGCCGCCCCGGCGATGGGATCGAAGATGCCCAGCAGCGCGTGGGAAAAGCCCTGGTCGTCGCCCTCGATCAGATCGGGATAGTTGAAGTCGTCGCCAGTATACATGACCACGTCGTCGGGCAGGCGGCGGCGCATGGCGATTTCCTTTTCCGCCGACAGCAGCGAGATCTTGATGCCATCCACCTTGTCGGCGTTGTCGGCGATCACCGACAGGCAGGTGTCCATTGCCGCCATGTGATCGGCGTCGCCCCAGTATCCGGCCAGGGCCGGGTCGAACATTTCGCCCAGCCAGTGCAGGATCGCCGGCTGCTTCAGCCCCGACAGGACACGGCCATAGACGCGGGCATAATCGTCGGGCGATTTCGCGGCTTTCACCAGCGCGCGGCTGGCCATCAGGATGACGCGGCTGCCGGTGGCTTCGACCGCTTCGCACTGCATTTCATAGGCCGCGATCACATCGTCGATGGTCACATCCGGGCCGGGGACCAGATGATCGGTGCCTGCACCGCTGGCGATCAGCGCGCCGTCGGGCGCGACCTCCATGCTGCGGCGGATCAGGTCCAGCGAGGTGGGCCAGTCAAGACCCATGCCGCGCTGTGCGGTGTCCATCGCCTCGGCCACGCCAAGGCCCAGCGACCACAGGTGATGGCGGAAGGCCAGGGTGCGGTCCCAGTCGACCGAGACGCCCTCGCCCGGGTCCAGATCGGCCAGCGGATCGGCCACCACATGGGCAGCAGCATAGGCGGTGCGGGTCCAGTTGCCGCCCGGTGCGGGCACCGGTCCAGCGGCGAGGGTCACCGTTTCGGTGCCGCCGCCTGTCGTGGGAAGGATCAGGTTTGCCATGTGTCAGCCCCCTCAGATGTCCAGCGCCGGCACGTCCAGCCAGCGGCGTTCTGCCGAGCTCTTGTAGCCCAGTTCGGCCAGTTGCACGCCCTTGGCACCCTCTACCAGCGTGTAGGACCACGGCGCGTCTTCAACCACATGCAGCAGGAACTGCTCCCATTGCACCTTGAAGCCGTTGTCGAACACCTTGTTGTCGGGCACTTCGACCCAGTCCTCGAAGAAGTTCATGGTCTGCTTCTGGTCCGGGTTCCAGACCGGCTTGGGCGTATTGACCCGCGCCTGGGAATAGCAGGTGTGCAGACCGGCAACCGCGCTGCCAAGGGTGCCGTCGATGTGGAAGGTCACCAGATCGTCGCGGCGGACTCGGGTGCACCACGAGCTGTTGAGCTGAGCAATGATGTCGCCTTCCAGCTCGAACGTCGCATAGGCTGCGTCATCGGCGGTGGCGTCATAGGGTTCGCCGTTTTCATCCCAGCGTTCGGGGATATGGGTGACGGCGTTGCAGGACACGGCCTTGACCGGAGCGACAACATTGTCGAGCACATAGCGCCAGTGGCACAGCATGTCGGATACCATGCCGCCGCCGTCCTGCTTGCGATAGTTCCACGACGGGCGCTGTGCTTCCATCCAGTCGCCTTCGAAGACCCAGTAGCCGAACTCGCCGCGCACGCTGAGGATCTTGCCGAAGAAACCGCTGTCGCGCAGGCGCTTGAGCTTGGCGAGGCCGGGCAGGTCCAGCTTGTCATGCACGATGCCGTTCTTGACGCCCTTGGCCTTGGCGTGTTTGGCGATGGCAATGGCCTCGTCCAGACCTTCCGAGACCGGCTTTTCCGAATAGACATGCTTGCCGGCGTCGATGGCCTTGCGCAGCAGTCCCGGACGCATCTGGGTGCTGGCGGCATCGAAGAAGATGGTGTCGTCGGGATTGGCCAGCGCCGCGTCGATGTCGGTGGTATAGCGCTCGACCCCGTGCTTTTTCGCAAGCTCGGCGATCTTCTTCTCGTTGCGTCCGACAATGATCACATCCGGAACCAGAAGGTCCCCGTTCTTCAGGCGCACGCCGCCCTGATCGCGGATCGCCAGAACCGAGCGGATCAGGTGCTGGTTCATCCCCATCCGGCCGGTGACGCCATGCATGATGATGCCGATACGTTGTGTGGTCATTTTGTTTCCATCCTTCGCTTTGGAATTCGTGTCTCGGCACCGGCTCGCAAGCCCGGCGCGGATTGTGATGCGGTCCTATCGGCGCGCAAGCGGCCTGTGGGCTGCGGCAGGATCAGAGGTCAGGGTGGGAAAGCCCCTGCCCGAAAAAGCGATGTCCGTCATGCAACCTCCTCTAATCTACCACTCGGTAGCCCTTAAACTACCAACTAGTAGGTTAACGATTCCAAGTCAAGTCAGAATGACTTCGGCTGTGACGTTTCGAGAGGTTCTAGGGGACGTAACGCCGTCGCGGATCGTTGGAAAACATGCGCGGAACCAAGCCCCTGCGTGAAAAAGCGCCGGAGTCGAAGTGCGTGTAAAAACTTGCGCGATCCGTGTCAGCCGACGGGGGGCACGGCGGTTTTCAGATAGCCCAGGATCATGTCGGCGGCCTGGTCTGCATGGCGTTTCAGCCAAGCCTCACCGATGGGCGCGCGGAACACCACCTTCAGCGTGTGCATGTTCGAGATCGGAAACCAGCAGACCGAGGCGATGAAAATATACAGATCGACCGGGGGAATGGCGCGGTTGAACATGCCGCCCTCCTGCCCGCGTTTCAGGATCTCTTCGACCCGGCGCAACAGCACCGATTGGATCTCGGCCAGATCGTCCAGCCCGCGGATGGTCTCGCCGCCCATCAGGTTTTCGGTGTTCAGCATCCGGATGAACCACGGGTTGTTCCAGAAGTGGTTCATGGTGAAATGTACCAGCGCGCGGATGGCTTCCTCGGGATCGAGCGTGTCCAGTTCCAGCGTCATTTCGCCCTGACGGATCTGGACATAGGCCTCGCGCAGAGCAGCGGCATAAAGCGCGTTCTTGTCGCCGAAATAGTCGTAGATCATCGGCTTGCTGACACCGGCGCGTTCGGCGATCCGATCGACGCGCGCACCGGAATGGCCGACCTCGCTGAATTCCTCCAGCGCGGCATGCAGGATGGCGGCCCGGGTCAGTTCCGGGTTGCGCTTGCGATCCTTGCGGATGGGGGAAACTCGCTTGGCCATTCACCCTCGTCGTATTCAGTCGGGACAAGCCCCTCTCTATCCTCACGCGCGGCGAACCGCACCCTACCAGCCGAAACCGGCCTGTCCCAGTGACCCGATCGCAACTTTGCCGCCCGTGATGCGCAGGGCGATGCCGCCGGAGCCGTCGGTCAGAATGTCGTCGTGGCGGTGCAGCAGCGTGGCGCGTTCTTCGTCCGGGGCACCCTGCAGGCCGCCGGCGAAATGGTGGCCGTTGCGTTCCACATCCCTAACGCCGCAGGCCGCCATCATCGCCGCGTCCTGCAACCAGCAGATCCCCGGCTGACAGGTCAGATCCTCGCCCGACAGAACCGCCCCTGCCGCCTCGGCGCGGGCCTTGTTCAACAGGGCGCGCAGCACGCCCTTGCAGCTTTTGATCGAGGTGCCGGACCAGCCCAGTTTCAACGCGCGGGCAAAGGCATCCTCGCGATCGTCGCTTTCATCGATGATCAGGGGCAGCTTTGCTGTGACCGGTTCACTCAGGGCAATCTCGCGGGCGAAGGGTTGCTCGACGAACCGCACGGTGCCCAGGAACCGGTCCAGGGCTGCATCGCGGGCCATGTTGTCCGACAGGCGACTGAAATTGTCTGGCGTGTATTGCTCGTTGGCGTCCAGCGTCACGACATAGTCGCCGCCCTGATCCAGAAGGGCCGCGATGTCGCGCAACCGGCGCTGGTCGGCCTCGGGATCGCCTTTCAGCTTGATCTTGAAGGCCGCGATGCCGGTCTGGGCGATCACCTCGTCCAGCGAGACGGGCAGGCCATCCTCGGGCGCATCCGCCGCTTTTTCCGACTGCCGCAAGGGGGCGTCGAAGCCGATGGTGTGGCGCAGGACAAGGGCCGTTGGCGCGGTGATGTTGGACAGTGATTGGCGGAGCTGTTCGGCGGTCAGATCCGCAGGGCAGCCCTGGGCCAGACCGAAGGCATCGTCGCGCGCCGCCTGCCAGAACGGCAGGTCAAGCGCCCGGCACAGCGCGTCGATCACCGCCATCTCGACCAGCGACGGGCCAAAGCCCTGGGCCAGCGGTGGCGCATCCGGCAGGGCGCGGGCAACCTTGGCCCGCAGGCTGCGGGTGACCATCAGGGCGGTGCCGCCCTGCCCCGGAGCCGCCGCCACCGCCGCCGCCACGACCTTGCGCAATTCGTCGATGGTGTCGGCATTGCTCAGGTCCGCGCGCTTGTTGAACCAGCGCGGCACCATCAGTTGCGCCGACCGGCCGGTTGCGCGGGCGCCGTTCACCTCGATCTCGACCCGACAAAGGGCTTCGGCGGTTTCGCGCACCTCGGTGCTGCCGAACTGGAACGGCAGGCGCATCGTCACCGGACGTTCGGACCACAAGGCCGAGAGAATTGCGAGTTGGGTCATGCAGCGGCCCTTTCACAGGCTTTCAGGGTGGCGATGCCGGTCGCGGCGGTCACACTGGCGTCGATCAGGGTGCGGAAGGGTTCGACCCCGATGGGCCGGTCCCAGCCGGTCTCGACCAGGGCGGCGACGATCTGGGGGAACGGGTCGTCGCCCATGCCCGGCGCGCCGCGATTGGTGTCATTGGCGTGAATGTGGCCGATCATGCCGCTGGGCACCCAGTGCCGGATCAGGTCGGCCACCGGGGCTTCGGTCTGGCCGGCGGCGCTGATGTCGATCATGGTCCGAAAGGCGGCGCTGCCGATGGCGCAGACAAGGTCCACCCCCTGCCCCACGGTGTTGATCGTCCGGTCCTCGGCCCGCGACAGCGGCTCGATGCAATAGGTCACGCCCCGGCGCTCGGCCGCGGCGGCAATGGGGGCGAAGAATTCGGCCAGATGCGAGATCAGCGCGGCATCGTCCAGGCCCTCGGGCCGCAGCCGCTGCTTTGGCGAACCGTGGACCAGCACCGTGCCGCCGAGCCCCGCGCACAGATCGACCATCCCCAACAGGATGTCACGGGCGCGGTCCTGCCCGGCGGGATCGGTGATCGAGGCACCGGCGTAGCTGCTGAGCAGCCAGTGCAACCCGGTGACACGCACGCCCTCGGCCTCGATCTCGCCCCGGATCCGCGCGATCCGCGCATCGGAAAGGGCATGCGGGGTCTCGCCCAGCGTCGCCGGATCCAGTTCAAGCCCGCAAAAACCCAGCTGTGCCGCGATATGCGCCTGTTCGCCCAGCGACTTGCCTTCGCCTGCCAGCAATTCGTTGCACAGGGTGAAATCAAGCATTCAGCCGCGCTCCGATCCAGCGGAAGGGGGCCAGCGCCAGACGGCGCACCAGGGGGATGTTCATGGCAATGGAGGCCACGATCAGCGCCACGAAGATCGCCGACACCGGCCGCGTGAAGAACGGCGCAAGGTCGCCGTCGCTGAGCGTCAGGCCCCGCCGCAGGCTCTTGTCCAGCAGATCGCCCAGGATGATCCCCAGCACCAGCGGCGCCATCGGGTATTTCATCTGCCGCAGGACAAAGCCGATCAGGCCGAAGGCGACCATGATCCAGATGTCGAACATGCGCTGGCTCAGGGCGAAGGTGCCGATCACGCACAGAACGAAGACCACCGGCATCAACCGGCTGTAGGGCACCCGCAGCACCTGCACGAAGGCCTTGGTCAGGGTCAGCCCGTAAAAGGCCATGAAGACCGTCGCGATCAGGACCATGGCGCTGATCAGGCCGACGAACTGCGGCTGTTCGATCATGATCAGCGGTCCGGGCCGGATGCCATGGATGAACAGCGCCGCGATCAGAACCGCCGAACTGGCCGATCCCGGCACCGCCAGCGTGATGGCGGGGATCAGCGATCCGGGCACGACGGCCGAGTTCCCGGTTTCCGCCGCGATCAGCCCCTCGTGACTGCCGTGGCCGAATTTTTCCTTTTCCTTTGAGGCTTTGCGCGCGGCCGCATAGCTGGCCCAGGCGCCGATATCCTCGCCCACACCGGGGATGATGCCGACGATGGTGCCGATGATGCCTGACCGCGCGATGGTGAACTTGTGGCGCCAGATTTCGCGCATATGCGGGATCGTGCGGTCGCTGGCATCCTTCTTGACGGCAAGCTCTCCGGCCCGGTTCCACATGGCGGTCAGCACCTCGGCAAAGCCGAAGGCGCCGACCATGGCCGGGATCAGGGCGATGCCGGCGTTCAGGTCGGACAGCCCCATGTTGAACCGCACATGCGCATGGATGCCTTCCGAGCCGATCATCGCCACGGCCAGCCCCAGAATCCCGGCGATATAGCCTTTCAGCGGCGTGGTGTCGGCGGTCAGCTGGCCCGAGATCAGGATGCCGAAAACCGCCAGCCAGAAAAACTCGAAACTGCCAAAGTTCAGCGCGGCCTCGGCCAGCGGCGGCGCGATCAGCACCAGCATGATGACCCCGGCGACGGTGCCAAGGGCCGAACCGGCGGTGGCCAGCCCCATGGCATATCCCGCCCGGCCCGCCTTGGCCAAAGGATAGCCGTCCAGCGAGGTTGCCGCGCTGGCCGGGGTGCCGGGAATGTTCAGCAGGATGGCGCTGCGCGAGCCGCCGTAGATCGCGCCGACATACATGCAGATCAGCACGAAGATGGCGGTGGTTGAATCCAGCGAATAGGTCAGCGTGGTCATCAGGGCCACACCCATGGTCGCCGTCAGACCGGGAAGCGAACCGACGACAATACCCAGAAGCGTCGCCCAGGCCGCGTGAAACAGCATACCGGGGGTCAGCAGGGTGCCCAGCCCGGTGATCAGATCGCCCAACCCGCTCATGGCAAGCGCACCAGGAACAGCTTTTCAAACAGCAGCGCGGATCCCAGGGCCACGCCGAAGGCCAGCACCAGCCCCGCCGCGACCGAGATCGCTTGTGCCCGGCGGTCGCCGCCGAGGGGGAAGGAAAACGCCAGTGTGAAGCACAGTGTAAAGATGAAGGTGGCCCAGAAATACGGCAGCCAGCCCACCAGCCCCAGCGCATAGAGGGTGCAGATCACGGCCGTGGTCGCCAGCCGTCCCCACGAGCCGCCGGTAAACACCAGCGCCGCATTGCGTTCCACGTCGGCATAGGATGTCCGGTACAGCAGGATGGCGCAGATCGACAGCAGGACGCCCAGGATCATCGGCACCAGACCGGGGATGGACGCCGGGTGGATCTGCCGGATTTCCAGCCGATCCATGGTATAGCCGCCGACCAGAAGGGCCAGTCCAAGCACAAGAAGAAGCACTGCCGTAAGGCGGTCCGCCTGGGCCATTCGCATCGAAGTCACCTGTCGTTTTGCGGGGCTTGCGCCCGAAAGCCTGCAGTCCGGGCGAGGCCATGCGGCCCCGCCCGGAGGGGGCGGTTATTCCGCGGGGCAGGTGATGCCGATCTCGGACGGATCGACAACGGCCTCGCCACGGGTGACGCGGGCGCAGGCCTCGGCGATCACCACCGGCATGGCCCGGTCATAGGCTTCCTTGCCGTAGCTGGGCGCAAAGACCGCGCCGCGGTCGGTGGCATAGCTTTGCAGGGCTTCGCTGGTCATCACCTTGTCCTGCCAGACCTGGTTGACGGTGTCATAGACCTCTTGCGGAGCGCCCTTCGGGATGAAGACCCCGAAATAGTCGGCGGCGACTTCGAAGTCGGGCATGAACTCGGTGATCGGCGGAACCGGGTCGATGCCTTCCACCACAAGCGGGGTGTCCGACAGGACCGCCAGCGGGCGCAGGCGACCGGCGCGGATCATCTCGGTCTGTTCCACCGCAAGCTGGGTGGTGGCCACGACTTCGCCGCTGGCTGCCGCGATAACGGCAGGGTTGCCGCCGTCATAGGCAATCATGCGCGCCCCTGACAGATCGCCCTCGGCGCTTTCCTTGATCGCTGCAAGGGCCATGCCGCCCGAGGAGTTCACCCCGGCCGTGCCCACGGTGACCGACCCGCTGGCCATGGCTGCAAGAAGTTCCGGGAAATCCTTGTAGGGCGCATCGGCGTTGACGCTGACCAGCGGCACATTGGCCACATGCAGGTAGATCTCGTAGTCGTCGATCGAGGTGTTCTCGATCAGCCCGGTTACAGAATAGGTGGCGTTGTTGGCAATGGCGTTCGCAGTCCAGGTATAGCCGTCACGCGGCGCATCCAGCGCGGCCTGTGTCCCGGTCGAGCCTGATGCGCCCGGCTGGTTGACCACCACGATCTCGGTTCCCAGCGCCTCCTCAAGAATGGGCGCGACCACACGGGTCACCTGATCGGTCGATCCCCCGGCCGACCACGGCACGATGATGTTGATCGGACGGTCCGGTTTCCAGCCGTGGTTGTCTGCCGCGAGCGGCGCTGCAAAAGCTGCCCCGGCTGCCGCGAGCACCGCGATCTTGGTAAGGTGTTTCATGGTATCTCCTCCGCTATCTACCATGTGGTAGGTTATGGAGGCTTTCCGGACCTGTCAAACCCTTTGGCACGGGCGCGGCCCCGGATCTGGATTTTCCTGCCCGTGGCACTGCCGACCCACCCACCGGGTCGACCGCCTTCCAGAAGGTCAGTCTTGGCTGGGGCGGAAGGCGTATACGCCAGATCTGCCCAATATTCGTGCAGGCTCCGCTCGGTTTTACGGCAAAACCGCGGATTCCGTGCGGATTCCAAAATTTGTATGGATTTTGGATACATTATCCCGTATCGAATCAACCACCAACAATGGAGGCAAAAATGCTAAAAACAATGGCCGCCGCAGCGGCGCTCTCGCTGGTGTCGATGGCACCGACCTTCGCGGATACCCTGGATGATGTGGTCGATCGGGGCACGCTGCGCTGCGGGGTGGTTCTGGACTTTCCGCCGATCGGCTACCGCGATTCCAGGAACCAGCCCGCCGGATACGACGTGGACTATTGCAACGATCTTGCCGCAGCGCTTGAGGTCGAGGCCGAGATTCTGCCGGTGACCTGGGCCGAGCGTCTGCCGGTGATCGTGACCGGGCGCGCCGACGTGGTGTTCGGGGCCACCTCCGACAGCCTGGCGCGCGCCCGCACCGTCGGCTTTACCATTCCCTATGCCATCTATTACGCGCAGGGCGTCGTGAACAAAGACAGCGGCATCGAAAGCTTCGAGGACATTCGCGGCAAGCGCGTCGCCGCCGCCGTCGGCACCGTCCCCGAGCAGGAGTGGCTGAAGATCGCCGCCGAATGGGGCGAGGAAGGCAACTATCAGGGCTACCAGTCCGAGAACGAAGTGTTCCTGGCCGTCGCACAGGGCAAGGCTGACATCGGCATCACCACCAACACCGCCGTACTGCCGATCACCCAGCAGTATGACACCATCGACCCCGGCCCGCGGATGCCCTGGACCACCGATTACACCTCGGTCGTGGGCAAGCGCGAGGATGTGACCTGGCTGAACTATCTCAACCTGTTCATCACCCACCAGGTACGCAGCGGCCGCTACCAGGAGCTCTGGGGCAACTACGTCGGGGGCGAGGCACCCGAGCTGCGCATTCCCGGCGTGATGTACTGAGCCTTCCGTGAAACCTTCCCTGTCGGCACAGTCCGGCAGGGGTCCGGAGCACATCCCCCATGTTCGACTACAATTTCCACTGGCGGCCCGTGATGAAGAGCCTGCCGGATCTGCTGGAGGCGGCCTTGCTGACCCTGCAGGTCGCGGTTCTGGCGATGATCCTGGGCATCCTCATTGGCCTGTGCATGGCACTGATCCGGCTGCACATGACGGGTCCGGCGCGCTGGGTCGCGACGTCATGGGTCGAACTGGCCCGCAACACCCCGGCGCTGTTCCAGCTGTTCTTCTTCGGCTTCGGGCTGGGCGCCTTCGGCCTGCACCTGTCGCCCTATCTGATCGTGCTGACCGGGCTGACCTTCAACTGCGCGGGCTATCTGGCGGAAAACTTCCGCGGCGGCTTTCAGGCCGTACCCGACACCCAGGTCCGCGCCGCCCGCAGCCTCGGCATGACGCCCTGGCAGACCTATACGCGGGTGATCATCCCGCAGGTCTTCCGCATCGTCTATCACCCGATCACCAACCAGATGGTCTGGGCCGTGCTGATGTCCTCGCTGGGTATGCTGGTGGGCTTCCGCGAGCTCAGCGGCGAGACCCAGTTCTTCGCCAGCCGCACCTTCCGCATCTTCGAATATTTCGCCGTCACCGCCGTGATCTACTACGTCATCGTCAAGGTGATCCTGCTGGCCTCGCGCCTGCTGGCCACCCGGCTGTTCCGGTACTGAGAGGTCAGGATGGAAACCACGCAATCCTTCTTCAGCGGCTTCACTCCCTACGACCTTCTGTTTCTGGGCGAAGCGGCACTGCGCACGCTCTGGATCTCGGTGCTGTCGATCTCGATCGGCACGGTTCTGGGGGCGATCTTCGGCTGGATCCTCTACGAGGGCCGCTGGATCGCCACGCTGACCATCGCCCCGGTGCTCGACATCTTCCGGTCGGTGCCGCTGATCATCCAGCTGGTGCTGTTCTACAACTTCGCGCCCATCGTGGGGCTGAACCTGGATCCCTTCGCCTCGGGGCTGGTGATCCTGACGATTTACACAGCCGCACTGGTCGCCAATGTCGCCCGCGGCGGGATCGAAGCGGTGGGTCAGCCCATGCGCCGCGCCGCCCGCAGCCTTGGCATGACCTACTGGCAGGACCTGCGCCACGTGGTGCTGCCCATCGGCGGGCGCGCCGTCTTCCCCTCGTGGGTCGGGGTTGCGCTTGGCGTGATGAAGGACAGCGCGCTGGTCTCGGTGCTGGGCTATGTCGAGCTGCTGAAAGCCAGCCAGATCCTCATTACCCGGACCCAGGAACCCTTCCTGATCCTGACCGTCGCGGGCGCGTTCTATTTCGCATTGTCCTATCCGCTGTCCCGTTACGCCACGCATCTTGAAAACAGGTGGGCCCAATGATCTCCATCCGCGACCTTCACAAGTATTTCGGCTCTCTGCACGTTCTCAAGGGGATCAACCTGGACGTGGAAAAGGGCGAGGTGCTGTCCGTCATCGGTGCTTCCGGCTCCGGCAAGTCCACGCTGCTGTACTGCATCAACGGGCTGGAACCGATCCAGGGCGGCAGCGTCACCGTCGACGGCACCGATGTGCATGCCAAAGGCACCGACATCAACAAGCTGCGCCAGAAGCTGGGCATGGTGTTTCAGCAGTGGAACAGCTTTCCGCATCTGACCGCACAGCAGAACGTCGAACTGGCCCTGAAGATCGTCAAGAAGCTGCCACGGGACCAGGCCCGCGAGATCGCATTCCGTCAGCTCAACCACGTCGGTCTGGGCGACAAGCTGGATGTCTATCCCAGTGCCCTGTCCGGCGGCCAGCAGCAGCGTCTGGCGATTGCCCGCGCGCTGGCGATGGAGCCGACCTACATGCTGTTCGACGAGGCCACCTCGGCGCTGGACCCCGAACTTGTGGGCGAGGTGCTGGACACCATGCGCCTGCTGGCTGAGGAGGGCATGACGATGATCTGCGTCACCCACGAGATGGGCTTTGCCCGCGACGTGTCCGACCGGGTGGCCTTCTTCCACAAGGGCGTGATGGAAGAGATCGGGCCGCCCGCGCAGATCTTCGGCGACGCCCAATCGGAACAGACCCGAAAATTCCTCGCCAACGTGCGATGAGTCCTTTTCCTCTCTGACGCCGCCCCCTGGGCGGACTGACCTTCAAGTGAACGGAGCCCAAGATGTCCTCGAATATTTTCACCGGCACGATGCCGGCCCTGATGACCCCCTGCAACGACGACCGCACCCCGAACTTCGACGCCCTTGTGAAGAAAGGCCGCGAGATGATCGACGCGGGCATGTCGGCTGTGGTCTATTGCGGATCCATGGGCGACTGGCCGCTGCTGACCGACGAACAGCGCATGGAGGGCGTCGCCCGCCTGGTCGACGCCGGTCTTCCGGTGGTGGTCGGCACCGGCGCGGTCAACACCAAGTCCGCCGCCGCCCATGCCGCCCATGCCCAGAGCGTCGGTGCGGCTGGCCTGATGGTGATCCCCCGCGTGCTGTCGCGCGGCACCTCGGCCACGGCACAGCGGTTCCACTTCAAGGCCATCCTCGATGCGGCTCCGGACGTGCCGGCGGTGATCTACAACAGCCCCTACTACGGGTTCGCCACCCGCGCCGAGCTGTTCTTCTCGCTGCGGGCCGAGCACAAGAACCTGATCGGCTTCAAGGAATTCGGCGGCAAGGCCGACCTGCGCTACGCGGCGGAACACATCACCAGCCAGGACGATCAGGTGACCCTGATGGTCGGCGTCGATACCGAGGTCTACCACGGCTTCGTCAACTGCGGCGCCACCGGCTCGATCACCGGGATCGGCTGCGCCCTGCCGAAAGAGGCGCTGTTGCTGGCGCGCCTGTCCAAGAAAGCCGCCGAAGGCCACGCCGAGGCGCGCCAGCGCGCGCTGGAGTTGTCCGAAGCGATCCACGTGCTGTCCACCTTCGACGAGGGCCCGGACCTGATCCTCTACTACAAGCACATGCTGGTTCTGAACGGCGAGGACGACTATCGCCTGCATTTCAACGAGACCGACGCGCTGACCGATGCGCAGCGCAACTATTGCGAGCAGCAATATCACCTGTTCCGGACCTGGTTCGCCGATTGGTCCACTCAGGGCGGGATCATCGCCGAATGCATGTAGTCGACAGCCATACAGGGGGTGAGCCGACGCGGGTGATCCTCGATGGCGGCCCGGATCTTGGCACCGGGCCGCTGGCCGAACGGGCGCGGCGGCTGGCCCGCGATCACACCGCCTTCTGCAACGGGGTGATGCGCGAACCGCGCGGTCAGCCGGCCATGGTCGGCGCCCTGCTGGTGCCGCCCACCGATCCCGAATGCGTCACCGGCGTGATCTATTTCGATGCCGATGCGGTGCTGGGCATGTGCGGCCATGGCACCATCGGGCTGACGGTGACGCTGGCCCATCTGGGCCGGATCGCCCCCGGCACCCATCGCATCGAAACCCCCGCCGGGGTGGTCACCGTGACCCTGATCGACGCGCACACGGTGCAGGTCACCAACATCGAAAGCCGACGTGTGAAAAAGGCCGCGCAGGTCGTGGTGCCCGAGGTCGGCATCGTGACCGGCGATGTGGCCTATGGCGGCAACTGGTTCTTCATCGTCGAGCCCAGCCCGCTGCCGGTACGCCCCGACAACATTCGCGCGCTGACCGATCTGGCCGTCGCCATTCGCACGGCGGCCCATGCGCAGGGTGTCGGCGGCGGGCCGGAGACACCCATCGACCACGTGATCTTTCAGGACGAGGTGCCGGGATCGGACGTCCACAGCCGCAACTTCGTGCTGTGCCCAGACGATGCCTATGACCGCTCGCCCTGCGGCACCGGCAGTTCGGCACGCCTGGCCTGCCTGGCCGCCGATGGCCGCCTCGCTCCGGGCGCGGAGATCACCCAGCAAAGCGTCATCGGCTCGACCTACCGGCTGTCGTATCAGCCCGGCCCGACCGGCGGCGTGATCCCCACCCTGACCGGACAGGCCTTCATCATGGCCGAAAGCACGCTGGTCTTCGATCCGGAAGATCCGTTCCGAAACGGCATACCGACGGTGTCCGCCGGAAACGGCTGACACCACCTCCCCCACCATGGTTCCAACTCAAAAAGGTCTGAACATGAACAGGATGTCCACATTTGCAGCGGCGGGGATCACCCTTGCCATGACCGGCAGCGCCTTCGCGGCCGAGGTCGAATGGAAGATGACCGCCGCCGTGGGCGAAGGCTCGTTCCTCTACCAGAACTTCATGGAACGCTTCGCCGGCAACGTCGAAACCCTGACGCAGGGCCGGGTCGAGATCGAACCTTTCGGCGCGGGTGTCATCGTGCCCGCCTTCAAGGCCTATGAATCCGTGCAGGACGGTATTGTCGAGGCCGGCCATTCGACGCCCTCCTACCTGGTCAACCAGGATCCGACCAACGCGATCTTCGCCAGCTTCCCAGGCGGCATGTCCCCCGAGGCGACCCTGCACTGGGTCTATGAAGGCGGCGGTGAGGAACTGCTGCAGGACTTCCGGCGCGAGGACATGGGGCTGCACAGCCTTGTGGTCGGCATCGGCACCTCGGAAATCATGGCCCATTCCAACGTGAAGATCGACACGGTCGAGGCCCTGAAGGGCGTCAAGTACCGCACCTCGGGCGCCTTCGCGGCGGTCATGCAGGAAGACTTCGGCGCCATCCCCACCGTGGTCCCCGGCAACGAGATCTACACCCTGCTGCAACGCAAGGGTGTGGATGCGGTGGAATGGTCCACCCCCGGCGCCAACTTCTCGGAAGGCTTCCACGAGGTCGCGCCATTCCTGATCCTGCCCGGCGTGCACCAGCCGTCGTTCCTGTGGGAGGTGTTCGTCAAGCAGGAGACCTGGGACGCGCTCCCCGCCGACCTGCAGGCCCTGATCACCGCTGCCGCCAAGCTGACCACCTATGAAGGCTATACCCACTTCGGGAATGCCGACATCAAGGCCATGGCCGACTACCGCGATACCAAGGTCGAGATGGTGCTGATGGACCGCGCCGAGTCCGAGAAGATCCGCGAAGCGGGTCGCAACTGGGCCCGCGCCCGCGCCGCTGAGCAGGCCGAGGCCGGAAACCCCCGCACGCAGGAGGTTCTGGACAGCTACCTGGCCTACCAGTCGAACTGGGCCGAGAACTCGGTCTACCTGGTGCGCGACAGCGCCCAGTAAGCCCCTTTCCCCCGCGCAGGCCGGTCCACTCCCGCCGGCCTGCGCATCTCTCCCGGAGGCTGCCATGCAAAGATTCCAAGACGCCGTAGAACGACTGGCCAACGGGCTGGGGATCCTCGGTCAGTTGACCATTCTCGCCATGATCGCCTCGATGCTCTACGAGGTCATCGCCCGCTATGCATTCAACGCGCCCACGCTCTGGGCTTTCGACATTTCCTACATGCTGAACGGCTCCATCGTGTTTCTGGGCGCGGCCTATTCGCTGCGCAAGGAAGCCCATGTGCGCATCGACTTCCTGTCGCAGAAGCTGCCCCTGCGGGCGCAGCAGATCCTGAACGCGGCGGTCTATGCCTTCGTGATGGTGCCGATCACCGGGGCGCTGACCTGGGTGGCGGCAGGCAAGGCGTGGAAAGCCTTCCGGACCGGCGAGGTCGAGAACGTCAGCCCCTGGGCGCCGCTCATGTGGCCCTTCTACACGGTGATCGCCATCGGGCTGCTGGCCTTCTGCCTGCAATTCCTTGCCGAAGCCCTGAAATATGCACACGGCGAAAAACGCCCCGGCGAGACGCTTCCCGATGCGGGACCGGACGCCACTGCCGGACCGGAGTCCTGATCCATGATCCCCCTGTTGATGTTTGCCACGCTGTTCGTGCTGGTCTTTGCCGGGATCCCGGTGGCGTTTTCGATGATGATCGTTTCGGTCATCTTCGGGTACTCGGTCTTCGGCGACCTTCTGTTCCTGCAACTTTACGGCCCGCTGCTGCACACGGCATCGAACTTCGTGCTGGCGGCGATCCCGCTGTTCATCTTCATGGGCGCGGTGCTGGAACGCTCGGGCATTGCCCGGCGGTTGTTCCACGCGCTGCAATTGTGGCTGGGCGGAATGCCCGGCGGTCTGGCGCTGGCCACCATTGCCATGTGCGCGATCTTTGCCGCCGCCTCGGGCGTGGTCGGCGCGGTCGAGATCGTCGTCGGCCTGATGGCCATCCCGGCGATGCGTCGGGTCGGCTATCGCAATGACCTGATCGCGGGCACCATCTGCGCCGGCGGTTCCCTGGGCACGATCATCCCGCCCTCGGTCATCGTGGTGGTCTATGCCTCCATTGCGCAGCTTTCCATCGGCCAGCTGTTTGCCGCCTCGCTGCTGCCCGGCGCACTGATGGTCGCCTTCTTCGTGGGCTATGTGCTGATGCGCAGCCTTCGCCGCCCGCAGGATGCCCCGTCGCTGCCCCCTGAAGAGCGCGCCATGCCCATGGGCCGCAAACTGTGGATCACCGCCACCGCCCTGCTGCCGCCGCTGCTGCTGATCGGCATGGTTCTGGGCTCGCTTCTGGCCGGGGCCGCCTCGGCCACCGAGGCCGCCGCAGTGGGCGCCGCCGGAACACTGGTGCTGACTCTGATGTTCCGGGAACTGAACCTGACCATGCTGCGCGAGGCTCTTGGCGTTACCCTGCGCATCACCTCGATGATCATGCTGATCGTGGCGGGCGGCACCATGTTCACCAGCATCTTCGCGGTGACCGGCGGCAGCGGGCTGGTGCGCGATACGGTGGAGCTGATCGGCTATGGCAACGCCGGGCTGATCGCCTTCCTGCTGCTGGTGGTGTTCTTCGCGGGCTTCGTGCTGGACTGGGTGTCCATCGTGCTGATCTTCGTGCCGATCTTTGCACCATTGGTGCGCAGCGCCGGCATTGACCCGATCTGGTTCGCGATGCTGGTGCTGGTGGTCATCCAGACCTCCTATCTGACCCCGCCGATGGCGCCGTCGATCTTCTATTTGCGGTCGATTGCGCCCAAGGACATGACATATGGGGATATGTATCGCGGCGTGTTGCCTTTCGTGGCGGCGCAGGGGCTGGTGCTGCTGGCCCTGCTGCTGTTCCCCCGGCTGGCGACATGGCTGCCCTCGATCCTCGTTGGACTGTGAGACCCTGACATGACCCCCATGACCGCCCCCCAGGATGTCATTGTCATCGGTGCCGGTATCATCGGCATCTCGACCGCGCTGGAACTGACCCGGCATGGCCGCAGGGTGCGGGTGCTGGACCGCGCCGGTGTCGCGGCGGGGGCGTCGGCGGCCAGCGCCGGGGCCTTCGCCTTCACCGACATCGTGCCACTGGCCACACCCGGCATCATGCGCAAGGCCCCGAAATGGCTGATCGATCCGCAAGGACCCCTGTCGATCCCGCCCGCCTACGCGCTGCGCATCGCGCCGTGGATGCTGCGGTTCTGGCGGGCCAGTTGGCGTAACCGCTATGAGGCCGCGCTGGCGGCCCAGGCCCGCCTGATGACCCACTCCCGCGCCGCACTGGACCGCCAGATCGCCGATGTTCAGGGCGAGCCGCTGATGCAGCGCGACGGCCAGTTGCAGCTGTATGAAGGCGCGCGCGCGTTCGAGGCCAGTCGCGCGGGATGGGAGTTGCGCCGCCGTCACGGCATCGCCTTCGATCTGCTCGACAGCCCCGAGGCCATTGCCGAGATCCAGCCGGGGCTTCACCCAAGGTTCACCCATGCGGCCTTTACCCCGGACTGGCTCAACACCGTCGATCCGAAAACCTGGGCCGAACATCTGGCCGCGACCCTGCGCCAGCGCGGCGGCGCGATCACCCAGGCCGAGGTGCGCGCCCTTCAGCCCGGTCCCGACGGGGTGAAGGTTCAGACCGACACCGGCCCCCTCGTCGCGGCGCAGGTGGTGGTCGCTGCCGGGGCCTGGTCGCATCACCTGGCGCGCACCCTGGGCGACCGCTTCCCGCTGGAAACCGAGCGCGGCTACAACACCACCCTGCCGCCGGGGGCCTTCGATCTGCGCACCCATCTGACCTTCGCGTCCCATGGCTTCGTGGTCACGCGGATCAACGGCGGCGTGCGGGTCGGTGGTGCGGTGGAACTGGGCGGACTGAAGCTGCCGCCGAACTATCGCCGCTCCGAAATCCTGCTGCGCAAGGCCGAGGCCTTCCTGCCGGGACTGCGCACCGAGGGCGGAACCCAATGGATGGGCTTTCGCCCCTCAATGCCCGACAGCCTGCCAGTGATCGACGCCTCGCCACGCGCGCCGGGCGTGTTCTATGCCTTCGGTCACGGCCATCTCGGCCTGACCCAATCCGCCGGAACTGCCGAACTTCTGGCCGCCCTGATGCGCGGCGCGCCGCCGCCGCTGCCCCCGCACCCCTATTCCGCCGCCCGCTTCTGAAAGGAACGCTCCCGTGAAGATCACCAAGCTTAACGTCTACCAGGTGGACCTGCCCCTGAAGGAAGGCCGCTACAACTGGTCGAACGGCAATTTCGTCGAGGTCTTCGACAGCACCGTGCTGGAGATCCAGATCGACGAGGGCCTCTCGGGTTATGCCGAATGCTGTCCGCTGGGCTCGGCCTATCTGCCGTCCTTCGCGCTCGGCGTCCGCGCCGGGCTGGCGGAACTGGCCCCGCATCTGATCGGGCAGGACCCGCTGAACATCGGGCAGATCAACCGCACCATGGATGCTGCCCTGCGTGGCCATCCCTATGCCAAGGCGCCGGTGGATATTGCCTGCTGGGATCTGCTGGGCAAGGCCACCGGCCTGCCGCTGTACGTACTGCTGGGCGGCGCGGCGCAGGAAGATGTGGTGCTGTACCGCGCCATCAGCCAGGAAGACCCCGACACCATGGCGCGCAAGATCGAAGGCTATGCCGCCGAGGGCTATACCAAGTTTCAGCTCAAGGTCGGCGGCGACGCCAATGACGATATCGAGCGTATCCACGCCACCCGCGCCGTGCTGAAACCCAGCGATCTGCTGGTCGCCGATGCCAACACCGGCTGGACCCGGCACGAGGCGGCCCGCGTTGTCGGGGCCATCGCCGGGCTGGATGTCTATGTCGAACAACCCTGCCTGACCTACGAGGAATGCGTCTCGATCCGCCGCCGCACCGCCCTGCCCTTCGTGATGGACGAGGTCATCGACACGCCCAACACGCTGGTGCGCGGCATTGCCGAGGATGCGATGGATGTCATCAACCTGAAGATCAGCAAGGTCGGCGGGTTGAGCCGCGCCCGGCTGATGCGCGATCTTTGCGTCGCCCATGGCATCCCGATGACCATCGAGGACACCTGGGGCGGCGACATCACCACCGCCACCATCGCCCATCTGGCGCGCGCCACCCCGGCGGAGTTCACCTTCTCGGCCACCGATTTCAACAGCTACGGGACCGTGGACATAGCCTCGGGCGCGCCCGAGCGGGTCAATGGCCGGATGACCGCCGCCGACCGTCCGGGTCTGGGCATCACCCCGCTCTTCGACGCGCTTGGCGATCCTGTCGCCAGCTATTCCTGAGGTCCGGCCCCATGCGCAGCAGCAAGACCATCCACGTGATTTCGGCCCATGCCGAGGGCGAGGTCGGCGACGTGATCGTCGGCGGCGTCGCGCCGCCACCCGGTGACACGCTTTGGGCACAGCGCGATTTCATCGCCCGCGACGAAACCCTGCGCAACTTCGTGCTGAACGAACCGCGTGGCGGTGTGTTCCGCCATGTCAACCTGCTGGTCCCGCCGAAGAACCCCGAGGCCGACATGGGCTTCATCATCATGGAGCCGGAATACACCCCGCCGATGTCCGGCTCGAACTCGATCTGCGTGTCGACGGTGCTGCTGGACGGCGGCATCCTGCCGATGACCGAACCCGAAACCCGGCTGACACTGGAAGCGCCGGGCGGGCTGGTGCGGGTGCGCGCCGAATGTCGCAATGGCAAGGCCGAGCGGATCTTCGTGCAGAACGTGCCCAGTTTCGCCGGGCAGATCGGCGCGGCGCTGGAGGTGCCGGGGCTGGGACGGCTAACCGTAGACACCGCCTATGGCGGCGACAGCTTCGTAGTGGTGCAGGCCGTCGATCTGGGGCTGGAGATCACCGAAGCCAACGCCCGCGAGATCGCGCAAACGGGCACCCGCATCCTGGCGGCGGCGAACGAGCAACTGGGCTTCTCGCATCCTGAAAACCCCGATTGGGCGCATATCTCGTTCTGCGCCTTCTGCGGGCCGCTGGAACAGACCGCCACCGGCCTGCGGGGCGGTTCGGCCGTGACGATCCAGCCCGGCAAGGTCGACCGATCGCCCACCGGTACCGCGGTTTCGGCGCGCATGGCACTGATGCTGGCCAAGGGCGAGATGACGGCGGATCAGGAGTTCGAGGCGATCTCGATCATCGGCTCGCGCTTCACCGGGCGGGTGGCGGCGCAGACCAACGTGGGCGGGCGTCCGGCCATCGTGCCCGAGATCAGCGGCCGCGGCTGGATCACCGGCATCCACCAGCACATGCTGGATCCCGACGACCCCTGGCCCGGCGGCTATCGGTTGAGCGACACCTGGGGCGTGTGACCCGCCCCGCACCCCGGCCCGCCAGACGCGGGCCGGGGTGCGGGCGCTCACTCCAGCAGGGTCTGTAGGTCGCGGTGCAGCCCTTCGGAAATTTCCACATAGCCCCGCGCAAGATTGCGGGCGCGGGCGGCATAGCGGCGCTGCGACGGCAGCCGCGCGCCCTGGTCGACGATATCGGCAAACAGACGTTCGGCGCGGGCATCATTGGCGTCGGCCTTCCCGCCCGAAAATTGGTCGGGATCGAAAGCAAGGATGATCTGCCCGTGATAGGGCGCGGTGCCATCGGCGCCTGCGGCGGCCTGGCTCTCCTTGCTGGTCAGATCGTCGATCAGCGGGCCGGCCATCAACTCGATCATGATCGACAGCGCCGATCCCTTGTGCCCGCCGAAGGTCAGCATCGCCCCGTCCAGCGCCGCCTGCGGGTCGCGGGTCGGGTTGCCGTCGCGGTCGATGGCCACCCCTTCGGGCAGTTGCTTTCCGGCCCGCTTGTACAGCTCGATCTCGCCGCGCGCGAAGCCGCTGGTGGCAAAGTCGAAGGTGAAGGGCGTCTTGCCCTGCCGCGGCCAGCTGAAGGCCAGCGGATTGGTCCCCAATGTCCCACGCCGCCCGCCGGCCGGGGCCACCCAGGCATGGCTGGGCACCATCGACAGGCCGGCCAGACCGGCGCCCGCCAGATCCTCGACCTCGGGCCAGAGCGCCGAGAAATGGAAGCAGTTGTTCACCGTCAGCGCCGCCATGCCGTGGACCCGCGCCTTTTCGATCAGCAGCGGCATCCCGGCCTGCACCGCCAGCAAAGACATGCCGCCCCGCGCGTCGGCGCGCACGATGGCAGTGTCCGACGGCGCGATCCGCGGTGCCGCCGCGCCGTCGATCTTGCCATCGCGCATGGTGGCCGCGCACATGAACAGCCGGAACAGACCGTGCGACTGGCAATCGTCCAGCTGGCAGCGATGAAGCATCCCGGCAATGGCCCCGGCATGGGCCGCGTCATAGCCGCTGTGTGTCAATACGTCGGTCGCAAGACCGCGCACCTGGTCCAGGGTCAGTTTGGTTTTCGGCTCCATCCGGGTCTCCGCAGTGATTTCTGTATCCGGGATACAACATACTTGTCGTCGGTTCCATCCCAATCTCCAGACTCCGGCGTCGTTTCCCGCTTGATAAAATTGGGGAAAATTCCTAGTGTATCCAAAATACGGAAAACAGTTCTCCAAGAGGCCCCAAATGGCAGGCACGCGTGCTGTCAAGAAAAGCACCCTTCCGGACATCATCGCGGACGATCTGCGCGAACGTATCCTCAGCGGCGAGCTGGCCGAAGGCGAAACCATCCGGCAGGAAAACCTGGCCGAGGAATACGACGTGTCGCGCATGCCGATCCGCGAGGCGCTGAAGCGGCTGGATGCCGAGGGGCTGGTGCAATTCACCAACAATCGCGGCGCCACCGTGACCAAGCATTCCCTGCGCGAAATCGCCGAGATCTTCGACCTGCGCATGCTGTTGGAAGTCGATCTGTTCCGCCGCGCCATCCCGGCCATGACCGCCACGGATTTCGCCCGCTGCGACGAGATTCTGGTGGCGATGGAATCTTCCTATGATGCCGATGACGTGGGCAAATGGGGGTCGCTGAACCATCTGTACCATTCGGCCCTGTATGCCGCCGCCGACCGGCGCCTGACCAATGAGGTTCTGCAAGGGGTCAGCCTGCATTCCGACCGCTACGTCCGGATGCACCTGAGCGTCATGCAGCAGCGCGAACCCGCCAAGAAGGAGCATCGCGACCTGCTGGCCCTGGCGCAGGCACGCGATATCGACGGCGCCTGCGCGATGCTGACCTGGCACATCACACGCACGAAGGATGCCTTGCTGGCGCTGGTGGCGGAAAACCGCGCGACATCCCCCGAGAACACGACTGCCTGACGACCCCCGCCCGTCCCGGCGGGAAATCCGGTTGCGCCAGCAGCCGGGCCCCACGTATCCAACCTTCAGATCATCGCACTCCACTGCTTACACAAGACAGAGGCCAGACAATGTTTCACCCACACGGAAATCACCTGATTGCAGGCACCTGGGTCGCCGGAGACAATCGCTTCCCGTCCGAGCCCGCCACGGGACCGTCGTTTGACTTTTCGGTTGGCCGGGTGTCGGACGTGGATGCCGCGGCGCAGGCCGCCGAAGCGGCCTTTGCCAGCTATGGCAATTCCAGCCGCGAAAGCCGCGCCGCGTTCCTGAACGCCATCGCCGACGAGATTGAAGCGCGCGCCGACGACATCACCGCCATCGGCAGCGCCGAAACCGGCCTGCCCGAAGCGCGGCTTCAGGGCGAGCGCGGGCGCACCACCGGCCAGCTTCGGCTGTTCGCCGAGCACATCCTGAAGGGCGACTACCTGGATCGCCGCCATGACGCGGCCCTGCCCGATCGCGCGCCCCTGCCCCGCCCCGAGCTGTTTATGATGCAGCGCCCCATCGGCCCGGTCGCGGTCTTCGGCGCCTCGAATTTCCCGCTGGCGTTCTCGACCGCAGGCGGCGACACCGCCGCCGCGCTGGCCGCCGGCTGCCCGGTGGTCGTCAAGGGGCACAGCGCCCATCCCGGCACCGGCGAGATCGTGGCCGAGGCCATACATGCCGCGATCCAGAAATGCGACATGCATCCGGGGGTGTTCAGCCTGATCCAGGGCGGCAACCGCCAGGTCGGCGCGGCGCTGGTGCAGCATCCCAACATCAAGGCCGTGGGCTTCACCGGCTCGTTGGGCGGCGGCCGCGCGCTGTTCGACCTCTGTGCCAGCCGCCCCGAGCCGATCCCCTTCTTCGGCGAGTTGGGGTCGGTCAACCCGATGTTCATCTTCGACGCGGCCCTGTCGGCCCGCGGCGACGAGATCGCCAAGGGCTGGGCGGGATCGCTGACCATGGGCGCCGGACAATTTTGCACAAACCCCGGCATCGCCGTGCTGCGCGCGGGACCCCAGGCCGATGCCTTCATCGCCACCGCGACCGAGGCCCTGAACGCCACCGCGCCGCAGACCATGCTGACCGATGGCATCGCCGACGCCTATCGCGCCGGCCAGCGCCGGGTCGCGGCCACGGCCGGGGTCCGCGAAGTCCTGACCACCAGTTGCGAGGCCCGCACCGCCGCGCCCTACCTGTTCGTCACCGACGCAAAGACCTGGCTGGACAACGAGGTTCTGGCGGAAGAGGTCTTCGGTCCGCTGGGGCTGGTGGTGACCGTCGAGGACGCCGATCAGATGCGCGCCGTCGCCGAGGCGCTGCAAGGCCAATTGACCTGCACCCTGCATGTGGACGCCGCCGACACGGATGTCGCCGCCACCTTCATTCCGGTGCTGGAGCGCAAGGCCGGACGGGTGCTGGCCAACGGCTTCCCCACCGGGGTCGAGGTTTCGGACAGCATGGTGCACGGCGGCCCATATCCCGCCTCCACCAACTTCGGTGCCACGTCGGTCGGCACCCTGTCGATCCGCCGCTTCCTGCGTCCGGTCTGCTACCAGAACCTGCCGGCGGCACTTCTGCCCGAAGATCTGCGCTGATCCGCGCCCCGAACTGATCCAAAATCATTGCAAAGGCCCGGCACCCCCTGCCGGGCCTTTTGCTGTTCTGACCCTGAATAATCTCCCGATTGCGTTTCCAGAGAATCCGTGTATGCTATTTTGGTCCGTCCAAACAGGCTTTAGGGGTTGGCCGAGTTCCAGTTGACTTGCGTATCTTGACTGTTTATCCGGCTCGCTGCAGCTCTTTATGGTCCGTCCAAATATTACTTGCGTATACAGAACCTATTTGCCTATATAAAATCGTACGGCGGTTCAGGCAGCAACCCGGACCGTCAGGCCTGTGCATTCGCCGTGATAAAGCGGTCGGGCGCCGGGCCGGTTCTTTCAAGGGGAGGTATCTTGACATGAAGAAACTACTTGGCGCGCTGGCCACGACAACAGTGCTTGCAACCACCGCCGCATGGGCGGACGACATCAAGATCGGCCTGTCGGTCGATCAGCTGTTCGAAAGCCGCGTGGCAGTGAACGACGGCATCAAGGCCGAGGCCGCCGCGCGCGGGTTCGAGATTGTCGAGGTCGTCGCCGATGGCGATGCCCAGCAGCAGAACGCACAGATCCAGTCGCTGATCACGCAGGAGGTCGATGCGATCCTTGTCTGCGCCGTGGATCAGAACACCATCGAACGCGCCCTGATGGCCGCCAAGAAGGCCAATATCCCGGTTGTGGCCTATGACCGCGACCTGCCCGACAGCCGCGTCGTGCAGGCGTTCGTTGGCCCGGATTCGATCTGGGATGGCCGCCTTGCGGGCGAATACACCGCCAAGGCGCTGGCCGATGTGGACGGCGAAATCACTATTGTCGAGCTGATCGGCGCGCTGAACGACCAGAACGGCATCGACCGCTCCAAAGGGTTCCGCGAAGGTATTTCCAGCCTGCAGAACGTCACGATTCTTGAAGTGCCGACCGATTGGGACAGCGCCCGCGCACTGGCGGGCACCCAGAACGCCTTCCAGGCCAATCCCGACATCGACGCTGTCTTCGCTGCCACCGACACCCATATTCCGGGCGTTGAAACCGTGTTGGCAGATTTGGGCAAGATCGTGCCCGTGGGCGAGCCGGGTCATGTGGTCGTGACCGGGGTCAATGGCTCCAACGATGGCTACCAGGCGGTGGTCAAGGGCGTGGCCGACGGGTTCGTCGTGATGGGAACCGAGGCCACCGGCCGCAAGGCAGTGGAACTGGTGGCCGACATTCTGGACGGCAAGACGGTCGAGCGCATCAACGTGATCCCCGGCGATTTCTACACCACCGAGACGGCCGAGGCGAACAAGGCAACGATCTGGGGTGCCAAGTAACCCCCCGACTTTCCCAGCGGGCGCGCCGGAACCCGGCGCGCCCGCGTCCCTGTCATCTGGGATCCGGACCGACATATGCTGAAAACCACCGTGGCATCGCTGAAAACATATCCCGCGATCCCGATCATCGGGGCGCTGGCGGTCGCGTTTTCGCTGCTGTCTCCGTATTTCATGACCTCGGGCAATATCGAGGCGATGCTGGGCGCCAACGCCGTTGTCCTGATCGCGGCCATCGGCATGACCTTCGTGTTCCTGATCGGCGGCATCGACCTGTCGATCTCGACGGTGATCAGCGCCAGCGCCGTGATTTCGGGGCTGGTGATGGCGAAAACCGGCAGCGTACCGCTGGGCGTTCTGGCGGCCATCGTGGTGGGCGCCGTGTTCGGTGCCGTCAACGGGGTGCTGATCGGATACCTCCGTCTGACCCCGTTCATCACCACCATGGCAACCCAATTGATCGCCCGTGGCATCGCCTTCGTGCTGAGCGCGGGGATCGCGGTGAAGGGCACCCCCTTCTGGGTGATGGATTTCGGGTTCCTGTCGTGGTTTGGCATCCCGGCGGTCACAATTGTCGGGCTGGTGCTGGTGATCGTATCGGTGATCGGGCTGGGCATGACCACCTGGGGCCGGCATGTCATGCTGGTGGGATCGAACCCCGATGCGGCGCGCTATACCGGCATCAACGTGCCGTTCACCGAATTCACGGTCTATCTGGTCTCGGGCGTTCTGGGCGGCGTGGCCGGGTTCATCTCGATCGCCAATCTGGGCAACGCCATTCCGGGCGTCGGCGACACGCTTCTGTTGATCATCATCGGCGCGGTGGTGCTGGGCGGCACCTCGATGACCGGCGGTGAAGGCTCGGTCGAACGCACGGTGCTGGGCGTGCTGCTGCTGGCGATCCTGACCAACGGGCTGAACCTCGTGGGCATCCCCTTCTATGACCAGCTTATCATTCAGGGCATCCTGATCTTCTTCGGCACCTGGCTGGCGATGAAGTTCTCGGGGCAGAGAGAGGCATGATGCTGGACACTGGCGCCACCACCCATCCGGTTCTCTCGGTCCGTCACCTGTCCAAGGCGTTTGCCGGCAAGACCGTGGTCAACGACGTGTCCTTCGACATCTATCCCGGCGAAACCATCGGGCTGGTGGGCGAAAACGGTGCCGGGAAATCCACCACCAAGAACATGCTGTGCGGCCTGTTGCAGCCCACCCAGGGCGAGATTCTGGTCGATGGCCAGGCGGTGCCGCATATCGAGGGCCGCGAGCATGGCATTTCCGCCGTGCATCAGGAGTTGTCGCTGTTCGGCGCCCTGACCGTGGCCGAAAACATGTGCATTACCGATCTGCCCGGCCGCCCGGCGCGCGTGGACTGGGCCCGTGCCGATCAGATCGCCCGCGCACAACTGGCCTTTCTGGGCATCGAGATCGACACGCAGGCGACGGTGGATTCGCTGGGCGCGGGGCAACAGCAGGTGGTCGAGATCGCCAAGGCGCTGTTGCAAGCCGACCGGGTGCTGATCCTTGACGAACCCACGACCTCGCTCACCGCGATCGAGCGCGAGAAGCTGTTTGCCATCATCGACAAGCTGAAGGCGCGCGGTGTGGCGATCATCTTCATCTCGCACTTCATGGAAGAGATCTATCGCGTCTGCGACAAGTATATCGTGCTGCGAGACGGCCAGCAGGTGGGCGGCGGTGCACTGGCCGAGGTGCCGCAGCGAAAGCTGGAAGAAATGATGGTGGGCCGCACGCTGGAGGACTCGCGCGTCGATCTGGCCCCGGCCAGCACCGATGTGGCGCTGCGGGTCGAAGGGCTGACAGCGGTCGATTTTAGGGACGTGAATTTCGCGGTGCATCACGGCGAAATCCTTGGCATCTCGGGACTGATGGGCGCCGGGCGCACCGAGATGGCCGAGGCCCTGTTCGGCCTGCGCCCTGCCAATGGTCGTGTCCAGGTTCATGGCAAACCGGTGACGCCGATCACCGTGGCAACGATGAAGGCCGCAGGCGTGTGCTATGTGCCCGAGGATCGGCGCAGCAACGGGCTGTTCCTGAACCGCCCGGTGCGGGAAAACCTGTCGGCCGCCACGATCCTGAATTTCGTGCGCCGCTCGCTGAAGGGCTTCGGCTTTCGCGGTGAACGGGATCGTGCGCGCGATGAGGTTTCCGCCCGCAACATCTCGGTGCCCAGCATCGAAAACCACGTCAGCGACCTGTCGGGCGGCAACCAGCAGAAGGTACTGCTGGGCCGCTGGCTGTCCATGACGCCGGACATCCTGATCTTCGACGAACCCACCAAGGGCGTCGACATCGGCGCCAAGTTCGACATCCACGCCACGATTGCCGATCTGGCCCGCGCCGGCAAAGCCATCATCATCGTATCGTCCGATCTGCCGGAGCTTCTGCACACGACCCATCGGATGCTGGTCATGCGCAAGGGCCACATCGTCGGAGAATTCCAGCGCGCCGAGTACGACTCGGTTCGGATCATCTCGCTGGCCGCCAGCGCCGCAGACGGAGCCCCCGGCCATGACTGACACCCTGCGCACCCTGTTTCACCGCCAGAAATGGATGGCCATTGCCGTGGCCACCCTGCTGCTGGCCGGGCTGCTGACCACCGTGTCGCCGGTGTTCCTGACGCTTTCGAACGTCCAGTCGATCCTTGTGCAGGCCTCGGTCACCGCGATCATGGCCATCGGCATGACCTTCATCATCCTGACCGCCGGCATCGACATCTCGGTGGGCGCGATCCTGTTCTTCACATCGGCCCTGTTCGCGCAGTTGATGATCGACACCGAAAGCTATGTGCTGGCCTTCACCGCGGCGATGATCTGCGCGACCGGACTGGGGGCGCTGAACGGGCTGCTGGTGGTGAAATTCCGGATCTCGCCGCTGATCACCACGCTGGCCACCTATTCCATCTATCGCGGCGCCGCGATCCACTTGACCGGCGCGCAGAACATCCCGGTCCCGCGCGAGATGGGGTTTCTGGGCAACGGCAAACTGATGGGCGTGCCGGTGCCGATCCTGATCCTCGGGGCGATCTTCGTGCTGGGCGTCTATGCGCTGACCAGCACCCGGTTCGGGGTGTTTACCCGCGCCATCGGAAATTCGGCACGCTCGGCGCGGGAATCCACCTTGCCGGTCAGCAAGGTCACGGTGGCAGTCTACGCGCTGTCGGGCTTCGTCACCGGCATTGCCGCGTTGATCCTGCTGGCACGGGTCGGCGGACTGCAATCGGGCATCGGCATCGGGATCGAGTTCACGGTGATCGCCGCCGTCATCCTTGGCGGCACCAAGCTGACCGGCGGGTCGGGCACGGTGACAGGCTCGGTCATCGGGGCGGTGTTCCTGGTGCTGATCGACAACGGGCTGAACCTGATGAACGCCTCGCCCTACATCTATGACATCGTGCGGGGGTCGGTTCTGCTGGCGGCGGTGGCGGTGGATCGCCTGTCGGCCATCCGCCAGCGCAAATCCGTCGAGGCCGCCCGCGCGGCCCGCATTCACGGGGTCGCCGTCACCGGCTGATCCCATCCCATTTCCGGCACAGGAGGCCATCATGGAAACCTATCGCTGTTTCATCGGCAACCAATGGATCGACAGTTCTTCCGGCGCACGCTTTTCGGTGGAAAACCCCGCCACCGGCGAGGTCTGGGCCGAGATGCCCGATTGCACCGCCGAGGATGCGCAGGCGGCGCTGGAAAGCTCGTACCGGGCACAGCAGTCCTGGGCGCTGCTGCCGGCGCAGACGCGGGCCGAGTACCTCTACAAGATCTGTGATGCGCTGAAGGCCGAGAAAGCCCATTTCGCGCGCCTTCTGGTGCTGGAACAGGGCAAGTCGCTGGCCGCGGCCGCGGCCGAGGTCGATGACACCGTCCGATACATGTCCTATGCCGCCGAGGCCGCGCGGCGGTTGCGCGGTGACATTTTCCCGGCGGACCGGCCCAACGAACAGCTTTTCATCTACCGCGTGCCTTACGGCGTCACCATCGGGTTGTGCGCCTACAACTACCCTCTGGCGCTAATCGGGCGCAAGCTGGGGCCGGCGCTGGTCACCGGCAACACGATGATCCTCAAACCCAACGAGGCCACCCCGGTCACCGCGTCCGAGTTCTGCAAGCTGGTGCTGAAGGCCGGGCTGCCCAAGGGCGTGGTCAACATGCTGTCGGGCACCGGGATCGAGATGCCGTCAAAGCTGGTGACCTCGCCCATGACGCGGTTGGTGTCGATGACCGGCTCCACCCCCGGCGGGCAGGCGATTGCGAAATCGGCGTCCGAGAACCTAGCCGCGCTGGTGCTGGAACTGGGCGGCAATGCGCCTTTCGTGGTGTTGAAGGATGCCGATATCGACGCGGCGGCAGAGGCGGCGGTAACAGCACGCTATGCCAACTGCGGGCAGGTCTGCATCTGCGCCGAGGCGGTGCTGGTGGAAGACAGCGTCGCCGATGAATTCACCGAGAAGGTTCTGGCCCACGCCGCCCGCGTGCAGCCCGGCGATCCGATGACCAACGGCGGCATGGGCCCGCTGACCACCGCTGGCGCCCGCGACCGGACCGAGAAACTGGTGGCGGCTTCGGTCGCCGGCGGCGCCGAGATCGCGCTTGGTGGCAACCGGCCCCAGGGCGAAGCCTTCGAGTCCGGCCATTGGTACGCGCCCACCGTTCTGGTCAACGCCAGGGCCGATACCCCCTGCGTGGCCGAGGAAACCTTCGGCCCGGTGCTGCCCATCGTGAAGATAGACGGCTTCGAAGAGGCGCTGGCGATCACCAACGCCCGCCGCGACGGTCTGTCGGCCTATCTGTGGACCCGCGATCAGGCGATCCAGATGGACGCGATCCAGCGCATGGAAACCGGCACCATCTTCATGAACCAGGGGATCATCGGCTACATCCAAGGCTACCACAACGGCCACAAGCTGTCGGGTCTGGGCGGCGAAGATGGCGTGCACGGGCTGGACTGCTTCCTGCAGAAACGCACGGTCTATATGAAGTACTGATCCGGCCGCCCTGCCCGCATCCGTACACGACGAAAGGAGCCGCCATGTCTGGTGAAACCTATGTTCTGAACGCGGACGCGGGCCGGGTGCTGGCGCCCGAAAAGCAACCCGCGGTCGAAATGGCGCGGGTTGAGGGGATGAATTTCTCCTACGGCGTGCTGGCAGATCTGCCCGACGCAGGCGTGACCTTCGCGCGCGGCGTGGTGCCGCCGGGCAAGGAGGTTCCGGCCCATGCCGGGCCCAACCTCTACGCGCTGCTGGTGCTCTCGGGCACGGGGCGGCTGACGCTTTTTGACGATGCGCAGCGGCCAACCGGCGCGCTGGACTTTGCGCCGGGCACTCTGGTGGTGTTTCCACCCGGCGCGCAGCACGGCTGGATCAACGACAGTGATGCGGATTTCGTCTGGTTCGGTGTTGACCTGCCCGACAGGTCCGGCTGACCGCAACACAACCGAATAAACGCCCAACGCCGGCCCTTCTGGGACCGGCGTTGGTGCACCTTGAGCCAAGCGGGCTCAGGCGTCGGGCTTCAGAAGGATCTTTCCGAAGGCTTTGCCGTCGGCCATGTATTGCAGCGCCTCGGCGGTTTGCGACAGCGCAAAGCGCGCCGCGATCAGCTTGTCGAAATCGGCCTGTTTCGAGGTTACCAGCTCCACCGCTTCGGCGAACTCCTTGTTGAACTGGAACGAGCCGACGACCTGGATCTCTTTCAGCATGATCTTGTGCAGATGGATCGGCGTTTGCGACGGCTGGATGTTCGACAGGATCACCACCTTGCCTTGCCGCTTGACCAGATCCAGCGCCTGGTTGAAGGCGTGCGGGTTGCCGCTGGCCTCGATCACAACGTCAAAGGTGGCCGCCAGTGCGCCGATGTCATCGGTGCCCGCGACATAGCCCTTGGATGCGCCGATCTCGCAGGCAAGCGCCACGACCTCGGCGCGCACATCGGTCACCGCGACTTGCGCCCCTTTCGAGGCCGCTGCGACCACGGCCAGCAGGCCCATCGGCCCGCAGCCGGTGACGCAGACCGTCGTGCCTGCACCAACATCACCCTTGTTGACCGCGTGCATCGAACACGACAGCGGCTCGGCAAAGGTCAGGTGGTCGGGATCGGTGTCGTCGGGCACGGCGTGGCAGCAGAAGGCCGGAAAGTCGAAATACTCGCGGAAGAACCCGTCCAGATGCGGGACCGTGGTGCCCGAGCCGGGGAACTTCTTGGCGGTGCAGAGGTTCACAAGGCCCTTGCCGCAGTTCTTGCATTCGCCGCAGAAGATGATCGGGTTCAGCGCCACCAGCTGGCCCGGCGCCAGATCGGCGCCATTGGCATCGACCACCGTGGCGCAGGCCTCGTGGCCCAGGGTCAGCGCGTTCTGCAACTGGAAACCGGCGTTGGCGAAATGCTTGAAGTAGTGCAGATCGGTGCCGCAGAGGCTGGCGGTGGCCAATTTCAGGCGCACATGCCCTTCGGGCACCTCTGCCGGAAGCTCCATTTCGACCGAGGTCACGGCCTGCGCGGCCGTCAGTTTGCTGGCAAGATAGGTCATGGGATGCCTCCTCAGAAGCCGATGGAAAAGCCGTCGTCGACCGGCAGGGCGACGCCGTTGATATAGGTCGACGCGGGCGAGATCAGGAAATGCACCGCCTCGGCCACGTTGCGGGCGCTGCCGAACTTGCCGGACGGAATGCGGCCTTCGATCTTGGCGCGGCGCGCGGGGTCCTTGGCAAGGATGGCCCGCGTCATGTCGGTTTCGATAAAGCCGGGACAGACCGCGTTGCAGCGAAAGCCGAAGGGCGCCGCATCCACGGCCAGCGACCGGGTGATGCCCAGCACCGCGGTCTTGGCGGTGACATAGGCGGCGGCTGTTTGCAGCGCCATCAGCCCGCCCATGGAGGAGATGTTGACGATCGCCCCGCCGCGGTCCTTTTGCAGCGCCACCAGACGGCCACAGGCCGCGAACATGGCCTTCACGTTGATGTTCAGCACCGTGTCCAGCTCGTCCGGCGCGACCTCCCACATGGGCTTTTTCAGATGCATCCCGGCGTTATTCACCAGCCCGTCGATATGGCCGCAATCGACATGGATCGCGTCCAGCCACCCGGTGTCGGACCAGTTCGCCAGATCGGCCTGATGAAAGACCACATCGCCGTCCACCTGATCCAGATCCCCGCGCGAGCGGGACACCACATGTACCCGGCATCCGGCCTCAAGAAAGCGGCGGACCTGTTCGATTCCCAACCCCTTGTTGCCCCCGGTAATGACGATGTTCTTCATGGCTGGGCCTCCTGGCCAATGTGTTTGCGGTAAAGCGCGTTGATATCGGCAAGCATGTCCTCTTCGGCCCGATCCTTCAGGAAGAAGGCGGGGAAGATCTCGCAGATGTCATCAACGAAATGCAGGAACCAGTCGTCGCGCGGGCGGGTCCAGGCATGGGTGATGGTGTCATAGGCGCCATCGAGGAACCCGGCATAGCGCGGCGTGTGCCGCAACCGGTTCCACGTGCCCAGATGTGCGGGCTGGCCTTCGTTCTCGATATAGACGCTGGACTGGATGGGTTCGGAGGTGACCCATTGCGCAAAGGCGATCGCCTCTTCGGGATGCGCGCAGAAGGCCGACACCCCAATGCCCGCGCCACCCAGAATGCCTCGCGGCATGCCATGGCCGCGAAATCCGGGCAGGTTGTGGTAGGTCAACTGATGCGGACGGAATCCCGGCCGGGCGTAGTTGATATAGCCGAACAGCGCCGGGGAGCCGGCGAAGTCGTTGCTGGTGGACAGAAGCTCCAGCACCCTGATCGGGTTCCAGTCTGTGGCCTCGGACGGTCCCATGCGGAACAGCGCCTTCAGAACCTTCAGGTTGAACAGCCCGTTGGCCTCGCTGCAGAAGGCCTGCGGCGACACTGGCAGATCCGCCTCGCCGCGCGAGGCCAGCATCGACAGCATCAGGTCGAATGCATCCACCGGCAGCAAGGGCGTGACGAGGCTGAATCGCCCGGCATCCTCCAGCACATCTTCCCAATGGGCCGGGAAGGCACCGCCCAGATCGGCGCGCACGACCGCCATCTGGCAGGCCGCGTCGATGGGATAGGACCACGTCTTGCTGTTCCAGATGTAGCTTTCCACCGACCCGCCCAGCGAGGTCGCTGCCGGATCGGGAAAATCCGGAAGCTCCAGCAAACAGCCCGAGGCCGAGATCTGCCCCACATGCGGGTGGTCGAGAATCACCAGATCATAGGCGCGGGCAATCTGTTCGATGGGTTCATCGGCAAAGGCCTGCAGGCTGCGCTTCTTCCAGCTGATCGCCGTGCCGCGTTCGGCCGCGAAGCGCTCCGAGGCCGCCACGAGGCAATCATAGGCGCGGGCATGGTCCCACGTCATTCCGGCAAGCATCATCGCATCCTCCAAGTCTTCTCTGCGCTGCATTTGCGAATATAAAAACTGCTTTGACATTTGCAAGTAGAATGTTACTGCTGTCGGCGTTGCCCGGATCCGCGCATTGGACCCGGCACCGGGGCTGAATTTCCCCGGACAGATTTGGTCAATCGCAGGAGGACGCCATGACCGGAACCACCCCCATCATTCGCCGCGCAATCGCCGCTGCCGCCCTGGCCGGGCTGGCCGCCCTGGCCCCGGCGCAGGCGGCGGACTATGAAATTCGCCTCGGCCATGTGACGTCGGACAAGGAGCCTATCCAGCAGGCGATGGAGCAATTCGTCTCGAAGGTGGCCGAGCGCACCGACGGGCAGGTCGAGATCACCATCTTTCCCAACGCGCAGCTTGGCACCAATTCGGAAGTCTACGAACAGATGCGCGCCGGCGCGCCGATCATGACGATCTCGGACCCCGGCTATCTGTCGGACTTCGTGGCCGATTTCGGTGTGCTGGGCGGGCCCTACCTGATGGCCGACCCGCGCGATTTCACCAAGATCATCGATTCGGATCTTTATGCCGACATGAAGGATCGTCTGCGCGACGAAAGCCAGATCGAGCTTCTGGCCTTGAACTGGCTGTTCGGCTCGCGGCACCTGATCTCGGACAGGCCGATCAGCACGCCCGGCGACATCGCCGGCATGACCTTCCGCACCCCGCCCAACATCATGTGGGTCGAAACCTTCGACGCCATGGGCGCACGGCCGACCCAGCTGGCCTGGGCCGAGGTCTATTCGGGTCTGTCCGCAGGCGTCGTCGAGGGTGCCGAGGCGCCGCTGCCGTCGATCTATGGTGCCAAGCTGCACGAGGTGAAGAAGGTCATCTCGCTGACCGGACATTTCAAGGGGTTCACCGGGCTGGTGATCAATGCCGAGTATTTCGCCAACCTGCCCGAGGACATCCAGACCGTGCTGGTCGAGGAAGCCGTGGCTGCGGGGGTCTTCATGACCGACCTGATGCTGAACTCGGAAGAGGAATGGATCGCCAAGCTTGAGGCCGAAGGCGTCACCTTCAACCGCGATGTCGACATTCCCGCCTTCCAGGAGAAGACGGCCGTGACCTACACCAAGTTCCCCGACTGGTCGCCGGGCCTGTACGACCAGGTTCGTGCGATCCTGGACAACTGAGGCAACCCGCGATCCGGTCCGGCCGATAAGGGCCGGGCCGATCCTGTGCAAAGAGGTCACGCAATGCTGCGGATCAGGAAAGCCATCGATTTCGCCGAAACCCTGGTCACCAACACGGCCATGGCCGTGCTGCTGGGAGCGGTGCTGTGGGGCGTGCTGACACGCTATGTCACCGCCCGCCCGGCGGTCTGGACCACCGAGTTGTCGGGGATCCTGTTCACCTGGGTGGTGTTCATCGGCGCCATGGCCGCCGGGCGCCGCGATCAGCACATCCGCGTTACCCTGCTGGTGGACAAGCTGCCGGGCCGGCTGCAACGGATCGCACGCATTCTGGCGGATCTGGTGGTGCTGGCCTTCGTCGGCTACGCGGCCTGGCTGAGCTATGTCATGATGGGCAAGGGCGCGTCGCGCATGTCACCAGTCATGGACATCCCGTTTTCCTATGTCTACATGGCGCCGCTGATCGGCTTCAGCCTGCTGACCGTCACCGCCCTGCTGCGCCTCGTGCTGCCCGATCTGGTGCCGCCGCGTGATGACGACGCGGTCGAGGTGCTGTGATGGATCTTCTGCCTGTCATCATCCTGCTGGCCACCATCGCCCTTGGCGTGCCCGTGGCCTATGCCATCGGAGCGGCTGGGGTGTCCTTTTTCCTGTTCTCGGGGGCCATGCCGCCCGAGCTGTTCATCCAGCGCATGGTCTCGGTCACCCATTCCTTTCCGCTGCTCGCGGTGCCGCTGTTCGTGATGACCGGGGTGGTGATGAACTATGCCGGCATCACCCGCCGGATGATGGCCTTTGCCGAGGCGATGACCGGCCATTGGGTCGGCGGGCTGGCGCAGGTCAACGTGCTGCTGTCGACGCTGCTGGGCGGGGTGTCCGGCTCGGCCAATGCCGATGCGGCGATGCAGGCCAAGGTTCTGGTGCCCGAGATGTCGCGGCGCGGTTATGACCGCGCGTTTTCCTCGGTGGTAACGGCGTCGTCCTCGATCATCAGTGTCATCATTCCACCGGGAATCGGCCTGATCCTCTATGGCTTCATGGGCGATGTGTCGATCGGGCGGCTGTTCCTGGCCGGGATTGTGCCCGGCATCCTGCTGTGCGCGGCGATGATGGCGTTGGTGGCGGTGATGGCTCGCCGGTTGCGCCTGAAACCGGCGCTGGATGCCCGGATGCCCTGGTCCGACCGTCTTGTCACCCTGCGCGGTGCGGCCCTGGCCCTGATGGTGCCCTTCGGCATCGTCATCGGCATCCGCTTTGGCTTTTTCACCCCGACCGAGGCCGGGGGCATGGCCGTGATGTTCGCCGCCATCGTCGGCGTGATCTATCGCGAGTTGAAGCTGCGCGACCTCTGGCCGATCCTGCAACAGACGACACAGGCCACGGCCATCGTGCTGCTGGTGATCTGTGCCGCCAACGGCTTTGGCTACTACATGACGTGGGAACAGATCCCCACGGCGGTCACCCAGGCGATGTTGGCGCTGACCGAAAACCCGATCCTGCTGCTTTTGATGATCAACCTGCTGCTGGTGATCGTCGGCATGTTCATCGAAGGCTCGGCCGCGCTGATCCTGCTGACGCCGATCCTTGTGCCGGTGATCGCCACGGTCGGCATCGACCCGGTGCATTTCGGCATCGTCATGGTACTGAACCTGACCATCGCCGGGGTGACGCCGCCGCTGGGCACGCTGATGTTCACCACCTGTGCCATCACCGGCGTGTCGATCGCCGATTTCATCAAGGCGGCCCTGCCGTTCTATGCGCTGCTGTTCGCCATGCTGTTGGTGCTGACCTTCATGCCCGGCATATCGCTGTGGCTGCCCAACCTGTCCATGAACTGAAGGAGATCCCCGCATGACGTCTGATGGATGTGTCCGACTGGAAAAACACGGGGCCATTGGCCAGATCATTCTGGACCGCCCCGCCAAGCACAACGCGCTGACCCCGCAGATGTATCGCCAGATCGGCGCGTGCTGCGAGGCGGTGAACACCGATCCCGAGATCAGGGTCGCGATCTTCCGGGGGGCGGGCGAGCGCGCCTTCTGTGCCGGGTCCGACATCACGGCCCTGCAGGAATACGAGGATTTCTGGGCCTGGCGGAACCGCTATGACTATATCCCGCCGATCCGCGCGGTGCGCAAACCGTTGATCGCGGCGGTCAAGGGCTGGGCTTTGGGCGGCGGACTGGAAATCGCCCTGGCCTGCGATCTGCGTGTCGCGGCCACCAGCGCCACCTTCGCCGCGCCCGAGGTCACGCTGGGCTGGAACGGCGCCGGCGGGGCAGCCCAGCACATGGAGCGCCTGTGCGGCTATGGCAATGCCATGCGCTACCTGCTGACCGGCGACCGTTTCTCGGCGCAACAGGCCCACGACATGGGAATGATCGAATGGCTGGTAGACCCCGGCCAGGAAGTGGATACCGCGATGGAGATCGCCAACCGGATCGCCGCGCATTCCACTGTGGCCACCCAAGCGGTGAAATCCGCCGTGCGCAATGCCATGGACAGCACCGTGCAATCGGGGCTTTCCTATGACAACGAACTCATGTCACTGTGCTTTGCCAAGATCGACCGTGACACACCGAAAGACAGCGGGGGATGACATCCTCCGGGAGACGCATGCCCAGCAAGATCGCCAAATCCGCCGCCACCCCGGACACCAAGGAAAAATCGGCAGTGCCCGCCGTCGAAAAGGCGCTGGATGTGCTGGAGGTGCTGGCCGATTCCGCGCAAGGCATGACGATGAACGAGATCGTCGAAACCCTTGGCCGCACCATGGGCGAGTTGTATCGCGTCGTCGTCTATCTGGCCGATCGCGGCTATGTGGAACAGAACCCCGACACCGGGCGCTACGCGCTGACCATGCGGCTGTTCGAACTGTCGCATCGGCACGAGCCGACCGAGCGGCTTGTGCGCAATGCCATTCCCCTGCTGGAACGCATCGCCGACCGGACCGAGCAGTCCTGTCATCTGGGCATCGTCAACCGCTCCAACGTGCTGGTTCTGGCCTCGGTGCGCAGCCCGCGCCCGGCCAGCTATTCGGTGCGGACCGGGGCGATATTTCCCGCGATCAAGACATCGACCGGCAACGTGATCCTGGCGTTTTCAGGCAAGGACACGCAGCGCCGCTATATCGGGCGCCTCTCGCCGGAAGACCGGGCCGGCCTGAAGGAGCGTTTCGACGTCATTTTCCGCAAGGGATACGAGGACTGGCCATCCGAAATCGTCGAAGGGGTGCAGAACCTCTGCGTGCCGGTGTTTGACAAGCTTGGCGTGGTGGCGGCACTGACCATTGGCTTCATCGACCAGTCGAACCCGCCGATGACCCCCGAGGAGGCGCTGACGGAACTGCGCGTCGCCGGTGACGAACTGACCCAGTCGCTGGGCGGCGTGCCATTGTCTCGGCGCGCCGCAGAATAGCCTGCCCTTTCCTGATGCACCTGAATTTTCCGACCGTTTTCCAGACGGTTCCCTTGACATTTTTGGCCCCTGCAAGCTACTTTCAAATAACAAAGTAGCTTTCGGATATGCTCATGACCGCTTCATCCAAGACCCCCGCCGATCTGCCCCTGGACGGGGTTCGCGTGCTGGATTTCGCGCAGTTCCTTGCCGGGCCATACGCGGCGATGCGGCTGGCCGATCTGGGTGCCGACGTCATCAAGGTCGAACGTCCCAAGGGCGGCGACCTGTGCCGCTCGCTGGCGGTCAACGATCAATGGCTGGATGGCGACAGCCTGCTGTTTCACTCCATCAACCGCAACAAGCGCAGCTTTGCCGCCGACCTGAAGAACCCGGAAGATCTGGAGCGGGTGAAGGCGCTGATCGCCACAGCCGACGTGATGATCCACAATTTCCGCCCCGGCGTGATGGAGCGCATCGGGCTGGGCCATGAGGTGGTCGCCGGGCTGAACCCGGGGCTCGTCTATGCCGCAGTCAGTGGTTATGGCACCTCGGGGCCGTGGCGCGAAAAGCCCGGCCAGGATCTGCTGGCGCAATCGCTCAGCGGCATCACTTGGCTGCAGGGCAATGCCGCCGATGGACCGGTGCCGGTGGGCTTCGCGCTGCTGGACATTGCCACCGCGCAGAACCTCGTGCAGGGCATCCTTGCGGCGCTGCTGCGCCGGGGTCGGACCGGCAAGGGTGGCCTGCTGGAAGTGGACCTGATGAGTTCCGGCATGGACCTTCAGTTCGAACAGCTCACCTGCTTTTTCAACGGCGACAAACGCCAGCCCGCGCGCAGCGAGATCTCGAACGCCAATGTCTATGGCGCCGCCCCCTACGGCATCTATGCCACAAGGGACGGGCATCTGGCCGTGGCCATGACCCCGCTGGCGCGCCTGGCCGAGCTGTTCGATCTGCCCGCCCTGCGCGCCTTCGACCAGTCCGAGGCCCTGAAGCGCGCCAATGAAATCAAGCCGCTGTTGCAGGCACGCATCGCCGAGAAGACCACGGCAGACTGGCTGGCGGTGCTGGAACCTACCGATGTCTGGTGCGCCGAGATCCTCGACTGGCCGGCGCTGGCCGACAGCGCCGGCTTTGCCGCGCTCGACATCCTGCAAACCATCCGCAACGCGGCAGGATCCGAGACGGTGATGGTGAAATCGCCGATGCGCTTTGACGGCCAGCGGCCAGCCTCGGCGCGCGGCGCTCCGGCGCTGGGGGCAGACACCGAGACGATCCTGAACGAACTAGGCCTCGGCTGACCGGCGCGGAAGGAGACGTCAATGACGCAGGGCCACCAGCCACTCGACGGGCTTCTTGTCGTCGATCTCAGCCAGTTTCTGGCCGGTCCCTATGCGTCGCTGCGGTTGCAGGACATGGGCGCGCGGGTCATCAAGATCGAACGCCCCGATGGCGGCGACCTGACCCGCAACCTGTATTTCTCGGACACGGTGATCGACGGCGAATCCACCGTGTTTCACGCCATCAACCGGGGTAAGGAAAGTCTTGCGCTGGATCTGAAAGACCCCACCGATTGCGCCCGGCTGAAGACGCTGATCGGCCAGGCGGACGTGGTGTTGCAGAATTTCCGTCCCGGCGTGATCGAACGGCTGGGCTTCGACTATGCCACGCTGAGCGCACAGAACCCCGGCCTCGTCTACGGGTCGGTCTCGGGCTATGGCCCCGACAGCCCGTGGCGCGACAAGCCCGGTCAGGATCTGCTGGCGCAGGCCCGGTCCGGGGTGATGTGGCTGAACGGCAGCGCCGATGACGGCCCGGTGCCCTTCGGGCTGGCGGTGGCCGACATGATGGCAGGCGCGGCGCTGGCACAGGGGGTGCTGGCGGCGCTGGTCGGGCAAGGCCGTACCGGCAGGGGCGCGCATGTGGAAACCAGCTTGCTGGAAGCGATGCTGGACCTGCAGTTCGAGGTTCTGGCCACCCATATGAACGACGGCGGCCGCCCGCCGCAGCGCTCCAGCTTCCGCTCGGCGCATCCGGCCCTGCCCGCGCCCTACGGGGTGTATCCGACGCAGGACGGCTTTCTTGCCGTGGCGATGATGCCGATCCGGCAGTTGGCCGAAGTGCTGGACCTGGACGCGCTTCTGCCCTTTGCCGATGACACCCGGTCTTGGTTCCGCAAGCGTGATGAAATCAAGAGCATCCTCGCTGCGCATCTGGCGCAAGCGCCGACCGCCCATTGGCTGTCGCTGCTGGAGCCGCATGGCATCTGGGTCGCGCAGGTTCACGACTGGCCCGAACTGCTGTCGAACCCGGCTTTCACGCATCTGGACATGGTGCAAAAGGTCCGCGATGCGATGGGTGCGGAAATGCGCCTGATCCGCGCCCCGATCCGCATCAACGGCGAACGCGGCCGGTCCACGCGCGCCGCCCCCGAGATCGGTCGGGACAACGCAAAGCTGATTGCGGAATTCGGTCTTTAAGGGACCGACCGGCGTCAGCGCTGCCGGGCAGTGAAAGGGCGCGCGCCACAGTGGCCCGCGCCCGAACGCCGGATCATCCGGCCTGCTGCGCCCCAGACATATCCGCCAGCATCCGATCCTTGTCGAACCCCGGATAGGAATACTCCGACACGCTCTTGCCGTGGTACATGGTGATGACCCGGTCTGCGAGCATCACCACTTCGTCGATCTCGTAGGACAGGATCAGGATGCCGACGCCGCGCTCGGCCAGATCCTCGATGATCCGGTAGATGTCAGCCTTGGCATGCACGTCGATGCCACGCGTCGGTTCCAGCAGGATCAACAGCTTGAGATCCTCGTCCAGCCAGCGCGAGAAGCATATCTTCTGCTTGTTGCCCCCGGACAGGAAGCGAATCTCCTGGTCGGGAGAGGACGTCTTGGTCGAGGTGTCGGCGATGGCCTTGGTCACGACCTTCTCGATATGCGCGCCGTCCAGAATGCCGCCGCGCACGGCCTTGTCGATATAGGGCAAGGCGATGTTGTCGCGCACCGACAGCGGCGGCAGGATGCCGTTCTTGTCGCGGTTCTCGGTCACCAGCCCCATGCCTTCGCGCACGGCCACCGCAGGCCCACGGCCCGGTTCCACGGTCTGGCCCTGGTATTTGATCGTGCCATTGCAATCCGGGTCCAGCCCGAACACCGCCTTGGCCAGCTCTGGCGCGCCGCAGCCGCGCAGGCCGGTCAGCACCACGATCTCGCCCGGACGCACGTCCAGCGACACATCCTTGTAGACCCCCGGCTTCGACAGGTTCTGCACCGACAGCAGCGGTTCGCCCGAAATCTGCTTGTGCGGCTTTTCGAAGGCCTCCAGCTCGCGCCCGGTCATCGAATGGATGACCGCGTCCTCTGTGGTGTCGTCGGTGCGATCCGACAGGACGATCTTGCCGTCGCGCATCACCGTCACATGCTCGGCGATGGCGAAGATCTCGGGCATGTGATGCGAGATATAGACGATGGCGATGCCTTCGGCCTTCATCCGGCGGATGAATTCGAACAGCCGGTCCTTGTCTTCTTCGGACAGGGCCGAAGTAGGTTCGTCCATGACGATGAGCCAGCTGTCGGACATTAGCGAACGGATGATCTCGACAATCTGCTTCTCGCCCGAGTTCAACTCGCGCACCGGGCGGTTGGGATCCAGATCAAGGCCGAAGCGGTCCAGCTGTTCGCGCACCCGCCGCGCCATCTCGCGCTTGTCCAGGAACGGCGTGTTGCCGCGCTTCAGTTCGCGTCCCAGAAAGATGTTGCCGGCCACGGTCAGCTCGCTGATCAGCGACAACTCCTGATGGATCATCGAGATCCCGGCGGCTTCGGCATCGGCGGGGGTGTCGATGCTGACCTTGCTGCCATTGACCTCGATCCCGCCTTCGTCGGCGGAATAGATCCCGCCCAAGACCTTCATCAGCGTCGATTTCCCGGCCCCGTTCAGGCCGACCAGCGCGTGCACCTCACCGGAAACACATGAAAAGTTGACGTTGTCCAGCGCACGGGTGGCAAAGAAGCTTTTGCCGATCCCCTTCATGTCGAGCCGCTTGCTCATGCGGTTTTCCCCCGCTGTGTGTAGGTGTCCAGCAGCACCACGCCCAGAAGGATCATGCCCTTGATCAGGCTCTGCAGATACGGGTTGGTGCCGGTCAGGACGAGACCGTTGATGATGATGCCATACAGCAGCACACCCAGGATGGTGCCCAACAGCTTGCCGCGCCCGCCGAACAGCGAGGTGCCGCCCAGGATCACCGCCGTGATGGCGTCGAATTCAAGGTAGAGACCGGCCCAGGGCTGGCCCGAGGACACCCGGCCCACAGTGATTATCGCCGACAGGCCCGCCAGAAAGCCCGACAGGACATAGATCCACACCAGGGTGCGTTCGGGTCGTCGGCCCAGCACGAAGGCGGTTTTGACGTTGGCCCCGGCGGCATAGACATCGCGCCCGAACGAGGTGCGGTACAGCAGCACCGACAGCCCGGCGAAGACCAGCCCCACGAAGGGGATCACCACCGGCATATTGCCCCAGCTGACCCCGCCCAGCCACAGGAAGACCGGGTTCGAGACATTGATCGAATTCGCGTCGTAGATGACCAGTGCCAGCCCGCGCGCCAGCGCGAAGGTGGCCAGCGTCACCATGAAGGCCGACAGCTTCAATCGCCCGATGAAGACGCCGTTGACGAACCCGATCAGCATACCGGCCAGCAGGGCGGCGATGAATCCCAGCGGTGCGCTGCCCGTGGCGGTCAGGGTGATGACCCCGACGCCTCCGGAAAACGCGACGTTGGAGCCGACGCTCAGGTCGATGCCGCCGGTCAGCATGATGAAAGTCATGCCCATGGACAGCAGGAACAGCACCGCGATCGACCGCAGCAGGATACCGATGTTGGCCAGCGAGAAGAAATTGTCGTTGGCGATCGAGAACCCGACCGACGCGATGACGATCAGGCCGACGAGAACGAGATAGCGCAGCGTGAGCGAGTCCAGCGACTTGCGCGGCGCGCCGGCGCTGAGGGGGGCGGTGCTTGTCATCATTGATTTTCCCAAAGGTTGGGTGCCGGCGCCGCAAGGGCGCCGGCGGTCTTTTCAGATCACTTGACGGAGTCGGGGCCGAATTCCAGATAACCCTTCTGGGCCACTTCCAGCGCCTGCGGCACGTAGTAGACCTGCACGTCTTCCGGGAAGCCGTTGGCCAGCGCCTTGGCGTGGTTTTCCTCGGTCAGGACCAGCGGCGTGAAGAAGTCATAGACCTTGTCCGGGGTTTCGCCCTGGTGGATGCGATAGGCCATCTGCACGAAGTTCCAGCCCTCGCGGGTGCCCGACAGAAGGATATCGGCCATCACCTGACCGCCCTGCATCTGCTGGATGATCGGAATGTCGCCGTCATAGCCGTAGAACTGGATGTCGGTGTTGCCGTTGTTGGTGGCAATGGCGATCGACGGGTACATATAGGCATCGGTCACGCCCGAGATCGCGTTCAGGTCCGGGAACTGGGTCATCCAGTTTTCGGCGATGGACTGGGCCTTCACGGTGTCCCAGTCGGCGGGCTGTTCGGCCACGACCTCGACGTTGTCACAGGTGGCGATGCCTTTCAGGATGCCTTCGCGGCGCGCTTCGCCCGAGGGGTTGCCGGCCTGGCCCAACATGACGCCGACCTTGAACGGCTCACCGCCCGACAGGGCGCACATGGCCATGCCCTGGTTGGTGCCGTTGACCACATCGCCCAGCGTGAAGCTGTAATCGGCGCTGTCCATCGGCGAGTGCACGGCGATCCAGGTGATGCCCTCGGCCTGCGCCTTGGCCACCAGCGGTTCGAACGCATCGACGTTGATGGCGTTGACGAACATCACGTCGGGCTTTTCGTTGATGGTGACTTCGGTTTGCTGGATCATCTTCTCCAGCGAGCCTTCGGCGGACAGCCAGCGGCCGGAAATCTTCACGTCCGGGAAAGCTTCGTCATAGGCTTTCAGGGCGTCCTCGAAGCCGCTCAGCCAGGCGACATGATAGGGGGCGACATGGCCGTCATTGATGAAAACGACATCCAGCGTGTCGCCGGCGGCAAAAGCCGCGCCAGCACCCAGTCCGGTGGCCAGCGCCAGCGAGGCGGTAAGGTTGATCGTACGTTTCATGGGGTATCCTCCGTGTTGATCCATGAATGAGTCCGGTTGCACCGGTTTCTCGGTGGTGGTTTCGGTCAATGGGCCTCGGCCTGCCGGGACTGCCAGAGCACATAGTTCGCGCCGAGCGCGGCCAGGATCACCGCGCCCTTGAAGACCTGGTGCCAGACGTCCTCGACGTTCAGCAGGTTGAGCGCGTTGTTGATGACGCCGATGAACAGCACGCCCCAGAAGGCACCGCCGATGGTGCCGCGCCCGCCAAGGATCAGCGTGCCGCCGATGATGATGGCCGCGATGCCGTCCAGCAGCAGGCCGTTGCCATCCAGACCGGGCTGAACGAAGCCCATGCGCGACGACAGGATGATGCCGGCAAAGCCGCTGCACAGGGCCGAGAACATGAAGATGCCGGTCTTGACCCGATCCACGTTGATCCCGGCCAGCCGCGCGTTTTCCTCGCTGTTGCCGATGGCGATGACATAGGCGCCCCAGCGGGTGTGGTTGTAGACCACATAGGCCAGCACGAAGAGCGCGACGAGAAACAGGAACGACCAGTACAGGCCCATGAATTTCTCGGCGCCGATGAACTTGAAGAAGCCGCCCATCAGGAAGATCTGCTGGCCGCGCGGAATGATCAGGCCCGACAGGCCCTGCGCCATGAACAGCGTCGACAGGGTGACGATGAAGGCGGGCAGCTTCAGCTTCGCCACCAGTGTGCCGTTGAAATATCCCAGCGCCAGCGACGCCACGATCACCGCCACGATGCCGACCCCGACGCCGCCGGTGATGCCGAAGAACACCCCCAGCACGATGGCAAACAGGACCGAGCCCATGCCCATCGACAGGTCGATGTTGCCCGAGACCACGACAAAGAACTGACCAAGGGCGATCAGCCCGATGGGCACGATCTGCCGCGAAATGGCCGACATGTTGTCGAGGCTCAGAAAGCGCGGGCTGATCAGGTAGAACACCAGACACAGACCCAGCGTCACGAAAATGATGTTCTTCTCCCGCAGGAGCGTTCCAAGGTCAGGCATGGCGGGTTCTCACCTCGTGTTGCAGTCGTTGGGGGCCGGGGACGGGTGCGGGGCGCATCACAGCACGCCCATCACAAGATCGGCACAGCGGTCGCCCAGCATCATTGCCGGGGCATTGGTGTTTCCGGCGGGGATCTCGGGAACCGCCGACATGTCGCAAACGCGCAGGCCGGTGATGCCGCGCACGCGCATCCTTGCGTCCAGCACCGCCATCGGGTCGCCATCGGCGCCCATCTTGGCGGTGCCCACCGGGTGGTAGTTGGTCTTGACCATGCGCTTGCAGTGCTCGGTCAACCCCTCGTCCGACAGGTCCAGCGGCGCCACGATCTCGGCCACCTTGTCGGCCAGAGGGCGGGTTTGCAGGGTCTTGTGGAAATAGCGCAGACCGACCCGCATCGCCTCCATGTCCCTTGGATCCTTCAGGAAATTCGGGTTCACAAGCGGCATGTCCGCCGGGTTGGCTGAAGCCAGACGCACCTCGCCCACCGAATGCGGCTTCAGCAGCACCATCTGGATCGACACGCCGTAGCCGTCGCCAACCTTCTTCAGGGTCTCGTCGTCCAGGTAGAGAACCGGGATGCAATAAGCCTCGTGCGTCGGCGGCGCTTCGGGATCGGTGGGATTGACGAAGCAGGCGGCTTCAAGGCCGGTGGTGGTGATGCGGCCCCGTCCGAACAGCTTGAACTCCAACCCGTTGCGGATCATGTTCCAGCCCCGGTCCTGCTTCCAGTAACCGTAGGGTCCGTTTGCCCGCGCAACCACCGACACATCCGGGTGATCCTTCAGGTTCTGCCCGACGCCGGGCAGGTCCTGCACCACGTCGATCCCGTGTTCGGCCAGATGATCGGCGGGGCCCAGCCCGGACAGCATCAGGATCTTGGGGGTCATCAGCGCGCCCGCCGACAGCACGATCTCGCCTTCGGTGCGCACCTCATGGGTGCCGGTCTTGTCGGTGTAGACGACGCCGACCGCGCGGTTGTTCTCGATCAGGATCCGCTGCACCTGGGCCTCTAGACGCAAGGTCAGGCGCGGGTCCTTCATCAACGGCTCGATGAAAGCATAGGCCGCGGACACCCGCTGGCCCTTGTTGTAGGTAAACTGGAAGAAGCCCGCGCCGCGCTGCGTCTTGCCGTTGAAATCAGGGTTGAACGGCTCGCCCTGCGCTTGCAGCGCCTGCACGAACCAGCGCGCCATGTCGTCGATATAGCCGGGGTCCGAAACCACCAGCTTGCCATCGGCACCATGCAGATCGTCGTTGAATTTCTGGTTGCCTTCCAGCCGCTTGAAATGCGGCAGCACCTGATCCCAGTCCCAGCCGATGGCATCGTTGTTGCCGCGCAGGATCTCGTGCCATTCGTCGTAATCGGCGGGGCGGCCCCGCACATAGGCCTGCCCGTTGACCGAGGATCCGCCGCCCAGAACGTTGCCCTGCGGGATGTCGGCGCGGCGCCCTTTCAGATGCTCCTGCGGCACCGACTGGTGGGTCTTGAAGAACTTCGAGCCGTTCTTCAGCAGCTTGAACACGCCCGGCGGCATGTCGAGCAGCGGATGGCGATGATGATGCCCGGCTTCCAGCAACAGAACCCGCGCACCGCCGTCTTCCACCAGCCGCGAGGCCGCAACGCATCCGGCAGAGCCGCCGCCGATGACGATGTGATCAAAGCTATCAACCATTTCCCCCCCCCTTTGCGTCTGCCCGGTTGCGATCCCGCCGCGGAGCGCGCCTGAAAGGCCGTTCTGCGTTGGTGTTTCCAACTCTGGTCAGACCATCGCAGATTCGCCCATTTGTTTGCAAGTATAAAACTTACTTTACTCTATGAAAGCATGGCCCATTGCGCTTCTGAATTCCATTGTGCCGCCCGTCAGTCTTCGCGAGGGCTTTCTGCCCCGGCGTCCCCGCGCCTCCACGGCGCGGAGCCACAATCGGCTACCGTCCCATCCAGCCGCCATCGACCAGCAGGATCGCGCCGTTCACATAGCTGGCGGCCTCGGATGCCAGGAATACGGCGGGACCGGCAAAATCCTCAGGCGTGCCCCAGCGGCTGGCGGGGATCCGCTCCAGGATGGAGGTCGAGCGTTGCGGATCGTCCTGCAGCGCCTGCGTGTTGTCGGTGGCGATATAGCCCGGTGCGATGGCATTGACGTTGACGCCCTTGCCGGCCCATTCGTTGGCCAGCGCCATGGTCAGCTGACCGATGCCGCCCTTGGATGCGGCATATCCGGGCACGGTGATCCCGCCCTGGAAGGTCAGCAGCGACGCGGTGAAGATGATCTTGCCCGATCCGCGTTCCACCATGCCGCGCCCGATCTCGCGGCTCAGGACGAATTGCGCCGACAGGTTGACCTCGATCACCTCGTCCCACCATTCGTCGGGATGCTCGGCCGCCGGTTTGCGCAGGATGGTGCCCGCGTTGTTGATCAGGATGTCGATGGGCGGGTTTTCCGACTGCACCTTGGCGGCAAACTCGGTCACCGCCTTGCGGTTCGAGAAGTCGCAGGAATAGCCCTTGAAGCTGCGGCCCAGGCCCTCGACCTCGCGGCCCACGTCCGAGCCTTCGGTCTCCAGCGAGGCCGACACGCCGATGATATCGGCCCCGGCCCGCGCCAGCCCCAGCGCCATGCCCTTGCCGATGCCGCGCTTGGCGCCGGTTACAAGGGCGGTTTTGCCCGTCAGGTCGAAATTGCTCAGATCACTCATGTCGTCACCCGTTGATTTGCAGCAGCGATTTCATCGCGTTGGGGTTGGAAGTCAGGGCCGCGAAGGCCTCAGCGATCTCATCCAGCGGACGGATGTCGGTGATCAGCGCGTCGGCGTCGATCTCTCCGGCAGCGATCGAGGCGATGGCCTGGTCATAGTCCTGCGGCTCGTACACGCGCGCGCCGAGCATCCGAATCTCGCGCCAGAAGAAGCGGAACAGGTCGACCTGCGGCTTGGTGGCATGGATGGCGACCATGACGATGCGCGCCCGCGTGGCGGCGGCGGCGGTCATCAGATCGACGCCGGGCTGCACGCCTGACACTTCGAAGATCACATCGGCACCCTTGTCGCCGGTCTTGTTCAGGATCTCGGCAGCGGCATCCACCTGCCGGGGATTGATGGTGTCGAAGCCCAACCGGGAGGCCAGCGCCAGTCGGTTCTCGTTGATCTCGGAAATCGTGACCTTGCCGCCCGCGGCACGGGCCACCATGGCCACCAGCATGCCGATGGGACCACCGCCGATGACCAGCACGTCCTCGCCCGGCTGGACCTCGGCCATGCGCACATCGTGGCTGGCCACGGCCAGCGGCTCGATCAGTGCGGCATCGCGCAGCGACACCCCGTCGGGCAGCCGGTGCAGCGTGTGGGCCGGCACGTTCCACAGCTGTTGCATGGCGCCCTGGCTGTCGAGACCGATGAACTTCAGATTGTGGCAGATGTGCTGATGGCCCCGGTTGCAGGCCGGACAGTCGCCGCAATGGTCCAGAGGCCGCACCACGATGCGGTCGCCCTCGGCCCAGCCTTCAACCCCCTCGCCGACGGATTTGACCACGCCGGACATCTCGTGCCCGAGGATGCGTTCGAAGCCGATGCGCGCGTCCATGTGGCCCAGATAGGCATGCAGGTCGGTGCCGCAGATGCCGCAATAGGCGACCTCGATCTGCACCTGGCCCGCAGACGGGGCCTCGGAGTCGATCTGGGTGACGTCAAATTTCTTGTCGCCGCGATAGAAGGCTGCCGTGATGGTCATGTAGGTGTCCCTTTCAGGCCGCGCCATCGGCGGCGGCGTTCAGTTTGTCCCAGTCGAAGGTGACCCCGATGCCGGGCGTGTCAGGAGCGACGCCCTGGGCGGCCTCCAGCACAACCGGGCGCGTGGTGTAGCGATCGATGGGAAAGGAGTGCAGCTCGACCCAACCCGCGTTGGGCTGCGCCGAAACCAGTGAAATGTGAAGTTCCTGCATGCCGTGGCTGCAGATCGGCACGCCGTGGTGGCGCGACAGGTCTGCCACCTGAAGCCAGCCGGTGATGCCGCCGCAGTTCGAGGCATCGGGTTGCACGAAGGACAGCCGCGCCTGATCGAAAGCGTATTCGAACTCGTGAATCGTGTGCAGGTTCTCGCCCATGGCCAGCGGGATGCCCGTGGCTTCGACAATGCGCCCGAACCCGGCATAGTCGTCGGGGATCGTCGGCTCTTCGAACCACATCAGGTTGTAGGGCGCGAAGGCCCGCGCCGCCTCGATGGCCTGATCGACGGTCATGGAATAATTGGCATCGACCATGAAGGCGCAGTCTGGTCCGATCAGATCGCGGACGGCGGCAACGCGCGCCACGTCTTCAGCCAGGGTCGGCTGGCCGATCTTGATCTTCACGCCATTGGCGCCCTGGGCCAGATAACCGCGGATCGAGTCCAGCAGTTTGGGCAGGGGAAAGTTCAGGTCGATGCCGCCGAAGTAGCAATTGCAGCGGTTCGACGCCCCGCCCGCCATCCGCCACAGGGGCGTGCCCGACCGCTTGCCGCGTGCGTCCCACAGAGCAATGTCCAGCGCCGAGATCGCGAAGGAGGCGATGCCGCCGCGCGCCACATAATGCACATGCCATTGCATCGCATCGTAGAGCGCCTCGACATCAGTGCCATCGCGGCCCAGCAGGAAGGGCTTCAGGTCATGCTCGATCATGGCAAGGATCGCGCGGCCCCCCCGGCCCCCGGTATAGGTATAGCCGGTGCCTTCGCTGCCATCGTCAAACCCGATGGTCACGGTGATCAGCTCGAAGTGCGAATGATCGCCATGCTTGGCATCCGACAGAACTTCGTCCAGCGGCACCGCAAAGCGGCGGGCGTCCAGCGATCTGATGGTGACCATGTTTCACTCCCTCGTCGGCGTCGTCCTGCGCCCGTTCGGTTCGTCATGCCATTTTGGTACGACCAAATCAAGTCCGTGATTGCACCAAACTGAGAATACTGCGCGGATTTTCTGGAAACGCCCCGGATATGTCGCGCTGCTTGTGCTGAAATTGTTGAGGATTACGCCAGAGCAGGGTAGGTTGCCGAGTATGGACAGACCAAATTACTCAGCCGAGACCCGCCCTGCGCCATCGGAAGATCCCGCCCCCGGACCTTCGGGCGGCCGCGCCGCCGATGCCATCGTGCGGCAGATCCAGGGCCGGATTCTCAGCGGAGCACTGCCCGACAAGGCCGCGCTGCCACCCGAACGCAAACTGATGGAAGAATTCTCGGCCAGCCGGACCGTAATCCGCGAAGCCGTCGCAGCACTGGCCAGCCAGGGGCTGGTCGAAGCGCGCCCGCGCCACCGCCCGATTGTTCGGCGGCCTGGTTTCGACACGGCGCTCAGTTCGGTGGGCGGCATCATCTCTATGATGATGCAGCAGAGATCGGGGGTCGAGTCGCTCTACTTCAGCCGTATCTTCATCGAGCGCGGGTTGGTGCGGGACGCCGCCACTTCGGCCGGGCGCGACCATATTGCCGCCCTGAAATCGGCGCTGGCGGACAACAAGGCGGCCATCGAAGATTCCGGGGCCTTCTACGCCACTGATGTGGCCTTTCACGGCGTGCTCTACAGCGTACCCGGCAATCCGATCTTCCCGGCGTTGCACACCGCGTATGTGGACTGGCTGTCGCCGCATTGGAACAAGATGATGAGCCAGCCGGAGCGCAACAAACTGAACTACGCGGCCCATGAAGCCATCTACCGGGCGATCCTGGAACGCGACCCCGATGCCGCCGAGGCGGCTCTGATCCGGCACCTGGATTCGGCCTGGCAGGACGTGCGCAACACCTTCGAACTCGGCTGAGGCCTCGGCAAACATCCGCCGAAACGAAAAGTGCCCGGCTGTTGAGCCGGGCACCTTGCGCAATTCCATTCCGCGAATCGTGCGGATCTTCGGAAATTGTTATTCGAATGTCTGCAGATACGCGATGACGTTCTGAATCTCTTCGTCCTTGCGCAGACCCGCGAAAGACATCTTGGTTTTCGGGATCAGGTCCTTGGGCTTCGCCAGATAGATGGTCAGGGTCGGTTCGTCCCAGGTCAGGCCTTCCGCGGCCAGTTCCAGCAGGTTGTCCGAGTACTTGAAGCCTTCGACCTGACCGGCGGCATTGCCGACGATGCCGTTCAGCTGCGGGCCGACCTTGTTTTTTGCGTCCGCGCCAACCGCGTGGCAGGCTTTGCATTTCTTGAACACCTTTTCACCGGCTTCCGGGTCGCCGTCCGCCATCACGGGCAAGGCAACAGCGGTGGCCAGCGCGGCGACCAGAGAGAATAGTCCTGATTTCATTTCGATTCCTTTCGCTTCAGATCAGGGTCTCAAGGATGGTATCGGGAAAACCTCCGATCACAACCTTGATCAGTTCGGGCTCCAGAAGGCAGCATGCCGTCGAGAGACCATCGGCCAGCGCAGCAGTGCGCGCGCTCACCGATATCAGGGTGCGGCCTTCCACCGAACCGCCTGTACGTGGGTCAATGATATGGCCGATCTGACCCGCGGGGTCCAGAACCGTTCCCAGCGGGGCCGAGGTCGCAAGGGCGCGATCCGAAAGGGTTATCCGGCGCACGATTGTGCCATCGGGCGTCGCGATCCCGGCGGTCCAGGGCGCACCGCCGGCCTTGGTGCCGCGCGCCCGGATCTCGCCCATGTCGATCACGGTATCACTGAACCCGCGTGCCGCCAGCAGCGCCGAAATCCGGTCGGTGATATAGCCCTGCGCGATCCCGTTCAGGGTCAGCGCCATGCCCGGACGGGTGAAACACACCGCATCAGGATCAAAGCGCAGATGCGCCCATCCAGTGCGGGCGCGAGCCGCGTGCAGCGCAGCCGCATCTCTGCCCTGCCCGGTGGCCTGCGCCTCGGCCAGCGCCTGCCAGAGCGACTGCACGGTCGGATCGAAGGCCCCATCGGTGGCGCGATTCAGGCTGGCGCTCAGGCTCAGCACCTCCAACAGGTCGGCGGCCGGGTCGGCCAGCATCCCGTCGCGGTTCAGCCGCGCCAGCGCGCTGTCGTGGCGATACAGGCTGAAAATGCCTTCCAGTCGAGACAACTCCGCCTCGACCTCGGCAAAGATCGCGCGGGCCTGATCTTGCGTCACGCCTTCCAGACGCATCGACGCCGGAGCGCCCAGGGCAATCCCCTGCCAGGTGGCATGGGCACCAGCGGGGGCGGCGGCGGCGGGCAGGGCCACGGCCACGGCGGAAACGGCCAGAAATCGGCGGCGGGACAGAATGGGGGTCATGAGGGGTGCTCCAGAACAGAGTCAAGATCGACCGGGCCGATGGCCGCGTGGTCGGGAATGTCGTCGAGGGAATGAATCTCGCCGCCGTATTGCGCAACGAAGGCTTCGGCGCCGTCGCGCGCGGCGAAGGGCACGATCTCGGGGGCACCCATGCCACCGGCAACCCCGGCATCCACCACGAAGAAGGCGGCATTGGCATCGGTCCAGTTGTTCTCGCCGGGCAACGCCCAACTGGCCGCACGCCCCATGTCGCTGACATAGACGGCGGTGACCCTTGCATCGCGTTCGGGGCTTTTCAGATAGGCCACCAGATCGCGCACCTGCGCGAAGAACAGCGGGCCGGGCATCCCCTCAAGATGAATTTGCCCCTTGGGGCCGCCATGTTCGGCGATATTCATCTGGCAGAAATGGCTCAGCGCGGCGTCGGTCATCGCCACCGGGGGCGGCGCTTCGGCCACCTCCTCGCGGCAGGCGGGCAACAGCAGCAGCAGGGCCAGGATCGGGGCGGCTCTCATGGCTCCAGCCTCCGGAACGCGGCCCAGGCCAGACCGAAGGTGATCCCCAGCCACAGTACGATGGACAGCGGCGCGGCCCAGGCCGGCAGGCTGCCCGCCACCCCGGTCATCCCGGTGGTCATCGCCACCCCCTCCGAAGCCGCAACGTTCCACAGCCGGAAAGCATCCGCCGGGTTGGCCACCATCACCCACGGGAAGAAGGTGGTGGTGAAGACGCCGCCGCTGTCCAGCACCACGGCGCCCAGCAGGCCCAGATCATAGAGCACGACGAACACCAGCCACAGCGCCGCGGCCGCCCCCGCCGCCGCCGCGGGACTGCCCGCAAGTGCGGACAGGAAATGCCCGAAGGCCAGGAACACGCCGCCCAGCAGGATCGAGGTGCCGATCAGCCGCAACAGGGCTGCAAGGCTTTCCGGCGAGGTGCCGCCGGTCAGACCCGCCGCGGCCCCGGCAAGGCCGAACCCCACGGTCAGCGCGAAGGCCAGTGCCGCCAGTTGTGCAAGGTATTTGCCCAGCAGGATCTCGCCGCGCCCAGCGGGATAGGACAGCAGCAGCGCCAGCGTGCCGCGTTCGGAATCCCCGGCGATGGCATCGAAGCTCATCATCAGGGCCAGCAGCGGTGCCAGATACACCGACAGGGTGGTCATCGAGGCCACCGAAACCAGCAGACGATCCGCGCCCAGCGACCCGGTCGGCGCACTGCCCGCAAAGGTCAGGGCCAGCGCGAACAGCACCATGATGAGCGTGGCCAGGAACAGCCAGCGATTGCGCAGCAGGATGGTCATCTCGCTACGGGCCACGGCCAGAACGCGCGCGGTCATTGTTTGCCCTCCTGCGCAAAGTGACGGTACAGGTCTTCCAGTCCCGGCGGTGTCATCTCGATGTCCTCGACCCGGTCCGGCATGCTGGCAAAGCGCCGCAGCGCCTCCATCTTGGTGTCGGGGCCGCATTCCACGTCCACCGAAGCGCCGTTGACGCGGGTGCCGCCGGTTTCGGCGGCCATCTGGTCGGCCAGCCCGCCGCGCACCACGATCCGCAACCGCGTCGGCAGCCCGGCCCGGCGCGACAGATTGCGCAGGGTGTCATTGGCCACCAGTTCGCCCTGCCGCAGGATGGCGATGCGGTCGGTGCGGGCCTCGACCTCGGTCAGCGCGTGGCTGGCGATCAGCACCGCCGTCCCCTGTGCCGCCAGTTCGTCGATGATCGCGTACAGATCCTGGCGCGAGATCGGGTCCAGCCCGCTGGTCGGTTCGTCCAGCAGCGCCACCGCCGGTTTGCCCAGCATCACCTGCGCCAGCCCCAGCCGTTGCCGCATCCCCTTGGAATAAGTGCGGATACGGCGGTCGGCGGCATCCGCCAGCCCGACCCGCTCCAGCAGACCTGCCACCGGGCCGGTGCCGGTGCCCGCCAGACGGGCTAACAGCGACAACTGCTCGCGCCCGGTCAGGGCACCGTGAAAGCTGACGGCTTCGGGCAGAAAGGCGGTGGCCAGTCGCGCGGGCCCGCTGCCCGGTACCGCCCCGGCAACCCGCACGGACCCGCCATCCGGCGACAGAAGCCCCAGCGCGATCTTGATCAACGTGCTTTTGCCAGCGCCGTTGTGGCCCAGCAGCGCCACGCGCTCGCCGGCGGCCACCGACAGCGACACGTCGCGCAGCACCGGGCGGCCGCTGCGCAGCTTGGTGAGGCCGTCGATTTTCAGGACCTCATGGGGCATGGGAAATCTCCTTGCCGTTGGTGGTCAGCGCGGGCGGCTGCATCAACGGATAACTGTCGATCACGCCACCGGGCAGCAGCGCCGGGAAGGCCGATTGCGACCAGCGCACCAGTTGCACCGCAGGCGAGCCCAGCAGCAGCTTTGCCGCTGGCTGCGTCCACAATACATGATCCATGCTGTCGTTGGGACGGAAGGGCACATCTGCGATGCCGTCGGCGTTCAGATCATAGGCGGCCAGATCGCTCCAGAAGTTACCGTGTCCGTCCTCGGACCATTCCACCCAGCGGGACGAGACGTATTTGACCTGCGTCCGGTTGCCGATGAAGGCGTTTCCGACGATGCGGTTGCCGTCCGATCCGGCGGTGAAGTGGATGCCGATGCCGCAGCCCTCGAAGTGGTTGCCGGTGAAGATGTTCTTGTTGGAGTTATACAGAAACGCGCATTTCTCCTTGGTGCCGCGCACGTAGTTGCCGGTGATCTCGCTGTTGTTGGCGTAGTTCATCATCACGCCATGCTCGCGGTCGCCGATCGAGATGTTGTCGGCCACCTTAACACGCTTCGAGAACATCACCGCATAGCCCAGATCATTGCCGATCGAGGTGTTGCCGGTCACTTCGGAGTTGTTGGCGTACATGTAGTGCACCGCGAAGCGCAGGTCGCGGAACAGGTTGTTGCGAAAGGCGTTCTTCTTCGAGGAATTGACAAAGATGCCGTCGCGGCCGAACCGGATGTCATTGCCCTCTACCACGGCCCCCGGCGCGTTCCAGACGTAGACGCCGTTGCCCCGGTCGTTGACGCGGCGATCTTGCCGCCCGACGATCCGGTTGCCCGCGACCATGGCGTCGCGCGCGCCGTGAATGTCGATGCCGTAGAGATTGCCGATCAACGTGTTGTCGCGGATCTCGGCCCCCACCGCGCCTTCGGTCAGCTTGATCCCGGCATCGATGGTTTCGTGGCTGGAGCCGGAGCCTACCACCTTGAGGCCACCGACATAGACGCCGGGCGCGGTCACGGTGATGACGCTGCCCTGCCCCTGCCCGTCGATGACGGTGCCCGCCTGCCCCTCAAGACGGACGGGGCGGTCCAGAACCACAGTTTCGGTGTAGGTGCCGGGCCGCAGGCGCAGCGTGTCGCCCTCGGCGGCCCGGTTCAGTGTTTCGGCAATCGCGCCCGGCTGCACCGGCACATCCCACTCGGCCGCGAAAAGCGGCGTGGCAAGACAGACCAGTGCAATCCAGAGCGCGCGCATGGCTCAGCTCGCCCGCGGTTCGACGAACATCCGGCCGCGCATCTCCATGTGGAGCGCGTGGCAGAACCACTGGCAATAGTACCAGTGCACGCCAGGACGTTCGGCCACGAAGGTGACCGAGGCGGTGGCCTGCGGACCGACTTCCATGGCGACCCCGAAGTTGGCCAGGCAGAAGCCGTGGGTCAGATCGTCGATGTCATCCATGTTGGTCACATAGATGGTCACCTCGTCGCCCTGTTTGACCGTGAATTTCTCCATCGAGAATTCCGGCGCTACCGACGACATGTAGACCCGCACCTTGTTGCCATCGCGGATGATTTCCTCGTGACCCCAGTCCAGATCGACGCCATCGGCCTCCGCCTGCTTGCGGGCGTCTTCCCACATGGGATCGTCGCGCTGCCAGTTGGTGGCCGGGTTCACGATGTCGCGGCGCACGATGATGCTGTCATGCGGCTCGGCGAAGGTCGGGCCGTCGTGCTTCAGCGTCATGCTGCCATCCGAGATGTCGATCAGCTGTTCGTTCTCGGGCTTCAGCGGGCCGACGTTGATGAACCGGTCCTTCGAGAACTTGTTCATCGAGACCAGCCATTTGCCATCGGCATCCTTGGTTTCGCCCATGGAGGTCGAGTTGTGGCCCGGCTGATAGTGCACGTCGATCTTTTCGCGGATCGGGTCCACGTCTTCGCCGGCGTACAGCTTGATCGCGTCCTCGATGTTCCACTTCACGACCTGGCTGTCCAGGAACAGAGTGGTGAAGGCGTTGCCCTGACCGTCATAGGCGGTGTGAAGCGGCCCGAGGCCCAGCTGCGGCTCGGCCACGATGCACGAGCGCGGGTCGGCGTCACCTTCGAACAGCGCGTCCAGCTTGGTCACATCCATCACCGACACGGTCGGCGACAACTTGCCGTTGATACAGACGTGCTTGCCGTCCGGCGCGGTGTTGATGCCGTGCGGCGAGTTCGGGATCGGGATGTAACGGGTGTACTTCTTGTTCTGGCCCTTGCGGCCGTCCAGAACCTTGACGCCGTTCAACTCCTGATAGTCGCCAGCGGCAACCCCGGCTTCGATCTCGGCCAGGTTGAAGACCACCACATGATCCATCTCGTTGGCGGTCATCTCGGCCAGGGTCATGCCCATTTCCGAGTTGTACGAGGTCGAATAGGCGTATTTTCCCTGATAGTCGCAGTCGGTGTTGTCGAGGTTGCCCGACACGATCACCTGCCAGGCGATCTCCATCGTGTCACCGTCGATGGCGGTGAAGATGTTCACATATTCCTCGGGATTGTCGAGGATCTGGCCGTCGTTGACCAGCGGCGCCTCGTGCTCGCCGTTGGCGAAGACATAGCCGGTGCGCGGGTATTTCTGCGGGCGCATGCCGTGGATGTCATGCGCGTTCGGGATCTCGATGATCTTGTCGCATTTCATCACGTCGCAGCGCACGCGCGCCACGCGGGTGTTGGCCTTGTCGTTCATGAACAGATAGCGGCCGTCATAGGTGCCATCGGTGAACGACATGTGCGGGTGGTGCAGGTCGCCGTTGTCATAGGTGACCTTGCCCTGCGCGGCGAGATAGGCCTTGGTGTCCTCGGTCAGCCCCTCGGTCAGCACCTTCAGGCTTTCGTTGGTCTGGCCCCAGCCGGTGGCCGAGCAGCGGTTGAACACCGGCACGCGCATGAATTCGCGCATCGACGGCACGCCCAGAATGCGCAACTCGCCGGTCTGGCCCGAGGACCAGAAGCCGTAATAGTCGTCCAGCTCGCCGGGTGCCAGATGGGCGTTGCCGCCGGCGGCCTTGGCGGGTTTCGCGGTCAGGACCGAGCCGCCGATACCGGTGGTGGCCAGCGCGGCACCGGTGGCCGCGGCCCCCAGCATGCCCCGGCGTGTCATCGCCAGTTGCTTCATTTTCTCAGACATGGGCTTTCCCTCCTTTGGGTTCGTTCTTCTTTGCGTTGGGATGGCCGGCCGGCGGCATGGCAAGCGGCGTGCCAACATTCGCGCGCCGTTTCATCTTCTTGATGACAACGGGGCATTTCTTGTCCGACTGGTACAAAACCTGGCAATGCAGGCAGTTGATGCACTCGTTCGGGTTGATTTCGCCGGTCGGATGGATGGCCTGCACCGGGCATTCGTTGGCGCAGGTCTGGCACGGGCTGCCGCATTCCTTGTAGCGGCGCAGCCAGTTGAACATGCGCACCCGCGCCGGGATCGCCAGGGCGCCGCCCAGCGGGCAGATGTAGCGGCAATAGAACCGCTCGACGAACAGCCCGGCCAGCAGCAGCAGCAGGGCGAAGACCACGAAGGGCCAGTCGCGCATGAATTTCAGGATGATCGCGGTCTTGAACGGCTCGACCTCGGCCAGTTGCTCGGCCATCGGGATCGACGCCAGCGAGACGCCGAACAGCCCCAGGAAGATCATGTATTTGATCGGCCAGAGCCGCTCGTTCAGGCCCCAGGGCAATTCCCATTGCGGCACCTTGAAATAGCGAGCGATCTGGTTGCTCAGCTCTTGCAGCGCGCCGAAGGGGCACAGCCAGCCGCAATAGGCGCCCCGGCCCCAGAACAGCAGGGCGGCGGCGACGGCGAACCACTGGATGAAGACCAGCGGATCCATCAGGAAGGCATCCCAGCTGAACCCGGCGCGCATCTGCCCGGCCAGCGCCATCAGGTTGACCACCGACAGTTGCGCATTGGCGTACCAGCCGATGAAGACCAGCGTCATCGTCAGATAGCCGATGCGGAACCAGTAGAACACGCGCGCGTTCATCGTCGCCTGGAACTGGAAGAAGAAGGTCGCGGTCAGCACCGCCAGCATGACGCCAAGGATGCCAATCTCGACGGCCTTGTCCCGCCAGATCCGTTTCCACAGCGCGGCCTTGGCGGCGGCTTCTTCACCGGCGACTTCCAGCACCGGGGCCGCCTTCTGCGGCAGCAGGAACCGTTCGGGCAGCTTGTAGCCCAGATCGAAGGTCAGAAAGGTCTTTTCCACCGCCCCCACGGCCCGTTGCACCAGCAGTTGCAGGCGGAACGGCTCGGCCGGGTCGAACTCGGCGTCGGCGGGGATCTTGAAGAGGTCCATCTCGGTGAAACTGGGCGCATCCGTCGTGGCCAGATCGCCCAAACGGCGATGCTGTTTGTCGAAGAACCGCACCGAGGTGTCGCCCTGGATCAGCTGGATCCGGTCGAAGATGCCGCCGCGCACATAGCCCGATCCCTTGAAGGAATAGGTGCCGCGCCCCAGCACCAGGATGGCGTGTTCGCCCTCCTCCAGCCAGCCGGTCAGGTTGTTGTATTCATTGTCCCCCAGCAGCGACCGACCGATCGACGGCACCGAGACCAGCGCCATGTTCATGTCGATGAAGGTGTCCTCGGCGGCGCCCTTTTCGGGGCGCTTGATGGCGCGCGCATCGCCGGTGGCCGCAAACGCCGCGTTGACCTGGCCCACGTCCAGCGTCATGCGCCGGATCGATCCATCGCCCGACAGGGTGGTCCAGGAATCGATGCCGGTAATGTCCGGGTCCAGCGCGCGCTTGGGGCCGGTGACTTCCTCGGCCAGCCCGCCCAGCCCCAGCAGCCGCGCGACCTTGATGCCGCCGCGCACGATGGAATCGTCGATCACGATGATCGTCACCGTCGCGCCCGAGATGATGTCCAGGTCATGCGATGACCCGCCCGAGGCCGCTTCGGCCTTCAGGTCCAGCCCGGCATAGGATTGGGTCAGCGCCTTCACCTTGCTGTCGGGAATGCCGATCAGGACGATGGGTTCAGAGTGTTTGACCAGTTGCACGCCGGTCAGCACCGCGTCGGGGTCGATGGCCGCAACCACATGGATGGGTTTGCCGGAATAGCCGGTGGTACCCACGAAATCCGAGGTCAGAAAGGCCCAGGCGACGGTCTCGCCGCCCTTCAGCACCGGCGCGACGGGCACATCGTCCCGGATCGCTCCGAAACCGTCGGCCCCTTCGTAAAGGTCGCCGGGAGCAAGATCCGCCAGGAAGGAGGCAAGCGTGTCAGCCCTAGCCGGGGCAAGCGCCGCAAGGACAAGGCCAATGGCAAGGACAAGGGCCGACAACCAGCGGCCAGGGGTCCGGGTCACGTCCATGACGGCCTCCCGGTTTCGAAAACAGGGGCCGGGGTTCGGACGGGGAACAAACATAGGGTCATCTTGCTATCGCTTGGCGGGCCACGGGTTTCGGGCCACAGATCGGGTGTGGTGCAATGAAGGGAACACGCTGCAGGACGGGGGCCTGCGGTGATCGGGAAATCGGGACGGTCCGGCGCCACCGCCATCCCAAGATCCGCCGACCCCAGGGTCGCGCAGAACCGGCAGGAGTCGCAGCCCGGCGCCCGTGGGCCACCCTGCTCGACGACATTGCCGGCGATGTCGATGCGCACGATGGCGACGCCGGTATCGCTGCAGATTTCTGTCAGTTCTCCGGTGGGGCGGGCGCAGGCAAAGCCTGCCTGAACCAGCACCAGCGCCGCGCACAGCACCACCGCAAGCCAGCGTCGGCTTGGCCATTCTGTCGTGGTGGACTGAAAATCACGCTGGGCCAGCACGGCGCCAAACTCCGATCAAGTGTGGTTGCAGGGCAAGGGGTAGAGCCCGGTCGAAGGTCCGTAATTGATTTATGTCAGGTCCCGGCCCTTCCCTCGCGACACGCCGTCTATTGCGCCGCCATCGGCATCCGCGCCATCTGGCAGCGGTGCCACAACTCTTCCAGCGCGCCGACCAGATGGTCGAGATCGGCTTCGCTGTGCACCGGCGATGGCGTGATGCGCAACCGCTCCGTGCCCCGTGGCACCGTGGGATAGTTGATCGGCTGAATATAGATCCCGAACTCGTCCAGCAGGGTGTCCGAGATGAACTTGCACTTCACCGGATCGCCCACCATGACAGGGATGATGTGGCTTGGGTTGTCCAGATGCGGGATGTCCATCGCATCCAGCCGTGCGCGTAAATCCGCCACCCGGCGTTGTTGCAACTCCCGTTCAGCCGAGGATTCCTTCAGGTGCCGGATCGAGGCCGCGGCCCCCGCCGCCACCGCCGGCGGCAGGGCCGTGGTAAAGATGAAGCCGCTGGCAAAGCTGCGCACGAAATCACACAGCTCGGCCGAGGCGGCGATATAGCCGCCGACCACGCCGAACGCCTTGCCCAGCGTGCCTTCGATCACCGTCAGGCGGTCCATCAGCCCTTCGCGTTCGGCAATGCCGCCGCCGCGCGGGCCGTACAGCCCCACCGCGTGCACCTCGTCCAGATAGGTCATGGCGCCATAGCGGTCGGCCAGGTCGCAGATCTCCTTGATCGGGGCGATGTCGCCATCCATGGAATAAACGCTCTCGAAGGCGATCAGCTTGGGCCGGGACGGATCTGCCGCCGCCAGTTTGGCTTCCAGATCGACCAGATCGTTGTGCTTCCAGATCACCTTTTCGGCGCGCGAATGGCGGATGCCCTCGATCATCGATGCATGGTTCAGCGCGTCGGAAAACACGATGCAGCCGGGAATTTCCGACGCCAGCGTCCCAAGGGCGGCCCAGTTCGACACATAGCCCGAGGTGAACAGCAGCGCCGCTTCCTTGCCATGCAGGTCGGCCAGCTCGACCTCCAGCAGCACATGGTCGTGGGTGGTCCCGGATATGTTGCGCGTGCCGCCGGCCCCGGCACCGCAGCGGTCGATGGCGTCATGCATGGCGGCGACCACCTTGGGATTCTGGCCCATGCCCAGATAGTCGTTGGAACACCAGATCGTCACCTCATCGCGCCGGAGCCCCTTGGTGCGCTGCGCCGAGGGAAATTCCCCGCAACGGCGTTCCAGATCGATGAACACGCGGTAATTGCCTTCGTCCCGCAACGAATCGAGCCGGTCCGCGAAGAATGCCTGATAGTCCATGTCACCCCCACATTCGGATTTTCAGGCAGACTCTGGAACGATCCGGGCGCCGGTTACATGACAATAGTCAAGCCAAGTGCCCCGGTTGCTGGCTTTCAACTGGACCCGACCCCGCCAAATATGCGACGTGAATCCCGGAAACCGGGCTGTCTCTTGCGGCCGACGATGACGGAGGGATGATCCCATGGCGGACGACCGGCGCACGCAAATCGCCCGAAACTCCCTGTTGCTGAAAAGCTTTACCGAACAGCAGACCGACATGCTGCTGTCCATGTCCCATTGGCACAGCTACCAGCGCAACCAGACGCTGTTTCAGCAGGATGAGAAAGCCCGGTCGATCCATATTGTCGTTGATGGCTGGGTCAAGCTCTACCGGATCACACCGAACGGCGGCGAGGCCATCGTGTCGGTCTTCACCAAGGGGCAGAGCTTTGGCGAGGCCGTGGCCCTGCGCGGCACGCCCTACCCGGTCTCGGCCGAGGCGGTGACCGATACCGAGGTGTTGCAGATCCCCGCCGCAGCAGTCACCGAAATGGTGCGCCGTGATCCGGAGGCCGGCGTCGTCATGCTGGCCGCGACCTTCACTCATCTGCACGCGCTGGTGGCGCAGCTGGAACAGCTCAAGGCGCAAACCGGTGCCCAGCGGGTGGCCGAGTTTCTGCTGGAACTGTGCGAGCGCGAGGAGGGCAGTTGCCTTGTCACCCTGCCCTACGACAAGGTCGTGATCGCCGGGCGTCTGGGCATCAAGCCCGAAAGCCTGTCGCGGGCGTTCTCAAAGCTGAAGGAATTCGGCGTGAAAGTGTCCCGCAACAACGCCGCGATCGAGGACATCCAACGCCTGCGCGACTTTTCCGAATCCGACCCGGCGGCTTTCTGGAACAAGCGGCCCTAGGTGTTTGATCCCACGGTTTGATGGTGCGATCCCTTCTCGGAAACGGAAGAGGCCATGATCGTAGCATTCCGACGGCACAGGCTGCTGCCGCGGATGATTGCCTCTATGCCCTTCAGCCGTCGATTCCGCATCTGACGCGGTCGGCGCTTCATCGGTGCCTCAAGCGGCAGGGCATATCGCGCTTGCCGGATGTCGAGGGCGACAAGCCAAAACGACAGCGGTTCAAGCGATACCTTATCGGCCACTTTCATGTCGACATTGGACTTGTCGCGGGATTGTACCGCTCCAGGTTCTCATTTACGCGGCCTGAGCCTCGAAGGCCAAGGGGCTTTTCCAGCCCATTGCTGAGTGCTGTCGGCGCGGATTGTAGAAGCCGTTAACGTATTCGAAGATTGCCATCTCAGCTTGCCGCCTTGTTGCCCATGACCGCCGCCAGATCAGATCGGTCTTGATGGTTTTGAAGAACGTTTCGAAAGACGCATTGTCATGGCAATTACCTTTGCCGCTCATCGAGACCCGGACGTCATGCAGGCGCAGGATCTTCTGATAGTCATGCGAACAGCATTGGCTGCCGCGATCTCTGTGGAAGATGCAGCCCCTCGGCGGGGCCCTGAAGGCAATGGCCATGTTCAAGGCCCGGATTTCCAGGTCGCGCGTCATGCAGTTGCTGACGGCCCAGCCGATCACGCGGCGGGAATGCAGATCCTGGATGACTGCCAGAGAAAACCGCCCCTCTCGGCTCCGGATGCAGCTGATGTCGCCTGCCCATTTCCGGTTCGGCCCGGTTGCATTGAAGTCGCGGTTCAGCAGGTTCGGGGCGATGTTGAACGTGTGATCGCTGTCGGTTGTTGCCTTGAACTTGTGCGTTCTTTCAACGGTGACCCCGTTTTCACGCATCAGTCGCCCAACCCGGCGATGACCCACATCGATGCCGACTTTCTTCAGCTCTTCGGTCATTCGTGGCCTGCCGTAGCTGCCCAGAGAAAGACGGAACCGGTCGCGGATGTGGGCCAGTGACACCATGTCGGTGCGTTGCCGCCAACTGGCAGGACGGGAGCGCCAGGCGCGGTAGCCTCGCGGGCTGACGTCCATACTCCCGCACAAGCGGTTCACCGGGATGTCGTGGCGGTGTTCCTCAACGAAGACAAACCTCATTGTTCGGGCATTCGTTCGGACCGATGGCATTCATGCCCTCACTCTTTCCGCGAAGAAGGCCGGCGCTTCCTAAGAAACAGCCGCTGGCTCCGGTATGGGTGCCAATGCGTAATCCATTGTCTTGGAGCGGCGCTGGAGGTTTGAGAGCACGCGTCGCCGATGTCGTTCGTCGCAAGCCGCCGCCCCCTGATCCTCACAAGTCATGCCATGCCGCAAAGCGTTGTAGAACAAGACAGCGACCTTGCGCGCCGTGGCCGTCACCGCCTTTTGCTTGCCGATCCGCGTCGAGGGACGTCGATAGAACGCACCCAAGGCCGTGTCGCTTCGGCCAATCGTGACAGCAGCCAAACGCAGAAGGGCAGCTGCGCGGCTTGACGATCGGTGTGTCCGTGAAGACAACACTTTGTTGCCGGGGCTCAGGCACAGCCACGACGTGAAGTGTTTGGCACTCTTCCAGGCGCGTAGGTCTGTGCCGCATTCCGCTACCAGCTTGAGTGCCAGAGGGGGTCCGAGGCCGTGGATCTGCGTCAGGTCCGTGCCCAATACTCCGTAAAGCGCAGCGCGCGCATCAAGGGACGGAGCACTGTGCTGCTTGCCCTTGATCCGTGCCTTGGGCAGCGGGGCCAGATCATCGTCTGCTTTGATGGTCAGCGCCCCCAACGCCGCCTCCAGCCTGCGGTCGCACGCCTCGATCTGCGCTTTGTAGAAATCGTATGGCTCCAGCGTCTGTGTCAGATCAAAGAGATGTTCCTCGCGGTCATTGCCGACCAATGCGGCTTTGATCGTGTCCATCGATGACTTGCAGCGGACATCCCGGAACGCGGCAAGAACCTTTGGATCACGCGCGCCAGCAATGATTGCGTGGATGATCCGCATGCCGGTTGCGCCGATGATATCGGTTTTGCGGCCCGCACATTCTTGGCGTAGCGGGCATTCACGAGGAGGACCTCGAAGCCATGCATTCTCGCGCGCGCGCTCACGATCCTCGGACGACACAACATCCGTGTCTTCGTGCGCCCTTACCCATTTGTTCAAGGTCGAAAGCCCAATGCGCAGATCATCGGCAACCTGACGCCGTGTCAGCCCGCTGGTCAATGCAATTCGCACGGCGCCTTGGCGGAATTCTTCGGTCCGTTTCAGTCCCATAGTCAGTCTCCCTTGTTGCAATAAATGCTGTCAAAGGAGCGGCATCCAGCCAGCGACAGGTCCAAAGAGCCGGCGACGAGGACCGAGATGCCCTAGGCCAGGCCCGCGCGCCGCCGCGCTGGTCTGTCAGGGGCAATCGAGATGGAGCGGCGGCGTTTCTCCGAAGGGGTGGCGGCGCGCTTACGAGCCGACAAACATCCGGTCTTTTGCCGCCGTAATGTGGTGGCGCATGGTGGCCGCCGCGACCTCGGGTTGTTCAAGGCGAATGGCTTCCAGAATGGCGCGATGTTCGGCCAGCACCAGTTCCTGCCGCACCGGGACATCCAGAAGCGTCAAGGAGCGCGACAGCTTCACGCCGTAGGCAATCTGTTCGCCAAGGGATTCCAGAACCGACGCGAAGAAGGGGTTCTTCGAGGCCCGCGCCACGGCGAGGTGCAGCATCAGGTCGGCTTCGACACCAAGCGCGTTTTCCTGATAGGTTCGTTCCATCACCCGATAGGCGCGATCCATCGCGGCGATATCCTCGTCATCCCGTCGTCGCGCCGCCCATGCCGCCGCCGCCCCTTCCACATCGATGCGAAATTCATAACAGCGCTGCACGCCCGAGACGGATTCCAGAGGGACAAAGCTGATCAGTTGCCGGTCCGGACGGCGCAGCACATAACTGCCCGAGCCTCGGCGGGAATGGATGATTTCGTCGTCGCGCAGACGCGCAAGCGCCGCGCGCACGACCGGACGGGACACCCCGAAATTCTGGGCCAGAACCTCTTCGGGGGGCAACCGGCTGTTGACCGGGAATTCTTCTTCAAGAATTTTCGCCAGCAATTGATCGTACACCTGATCCGCTAACAAGGGGCGACGGGTCTCTGACAACGTGGGCTCCTCCATTTCCTGTTGGCGGACAGATTACACCAACCAAGCCGTTGATGTACCCGATACGCCGCGAGAGGGCGATCGGAAAGGCCTTGCCGCACTGGCCCTGCGCGACCCGGTGCGGACCTGTTCCATGACACCGCTCCGCCCTGAGGGCCGTCCCCATGGTGCGCAACATGCGACCCAGGGGAACGGCGCCAGGACGGGACTTCGTTATTCGGCCTTCACCGCCTTCGGTTTTGCCACCGGCTTCTTGATCACAAGGAAGTAGACGAAGATCAGGGTCAGCACGACAAAGAACAGGCTGTCGGGGCTGGTGAAGAAGGTCGTCGGATCGCCATTGGACAAGGCCAGGGAGCGGCGCAGGAATTCCTCAAGGTTGGGCCCCAGGATATAGCCCAGCAGCATGGTAATCACCGGGAAGCCGTTGCGCCGCAGGTAAAAGGCCAGAACCCCCATCCCCAAAGCCATGAACATCTGGAAGGTCGAGAAGGTCGAGACATAGCTGCCGACCACGGCCAGAAGCGTGATGACCCCGTAGAGCACATCCTTGCGCACCGACACGATCTTGATGAAGTACGGACCGATGACATACAGCGTCAACGGGATGAGGATCACGGCGCTGAACAGCAGGGCCGCCAGCATCGGCGCGATCAGGCCGGCCTGGTCGCTCATCAGTTGCGGTCCGGGCTGGATGCCGTTGATGACCAGAACGCCGAGCATGATGGCAGTGATCGGGTCGCCGGGAATCCCGAAGGTCAGCATCGGCACCATGGCCCCGCCGCAGACGGCATTGTTGGCACTTTCAGACGCCGCGATGCCCTTGGGGTTGCCCTTGCCGAAGGTTTCCGGCTCGGAGGAGGTCCGCACCGCCTCGGTATAGGCCAGGAAGGACCCCATGGAGCCTCCGGCGCCGGGAAGCGTGCCCACGAAATACCCGATCAGGCAGGACTTGAAGTAGCAGCCGAAGCCGATCTTGCGGATGTCAGACAGCGGCGGCAGAAAGTCCCGGCGGCGGATCTTTACCTTCTCGGCGGCCGCGGTGGCCGCACTGATATCGCGGGTCGAGCTTGCCTGCGTCAGCACCTCGGCGATGGCGAAGGTCCCGATGATGACGGGCATCAGGTCGATCCCGGCAGTCAGGTTGCTGTAGCCATAGGTAAAGCGTGTGATCGGCTCCATCGCATCCAGCCCGATGGTGGCAAGCATGAGACCGATACAGGCGGCCAACCCGGCCTGCGGGATGCGTCCGCGCTGTGCGATCACCACGACGATAATGGCAAAGGCCAGCAAGGAGAATTTGCCCGTCGTTTTGACCAGCAGGGAAAGCTCGGCCACGAAAGGTGCGACCGCGATCAGGAGCAATGCCCCGACCGCCCCGCCGAACATGGAGCCGAGCGCCGCATGTCCCAGCGCCAGGGCACCTTTGCCCTGTTTCTGCATGGGATAGCCGTCCAGCGCTGTCATCATCGAAGACGGCGCGCCCGGAATGTTGATGGTGGTGGCGGTGATGCTGCCGCCGCACATGCCGGCCATGTAGATGCTGGCACAGGCCATCAGTGCAGTTTCGACGCTGAGCGTGTAGGTCATGGGCAGCAGCAAGGCCATGGCCAGCGTCGCTGTCAGACCGGGGATCGCTGCAAAGATGGTGCCGATCACGAAGCCCAGGACCACGTAGGTCAGGTTGATCGGATCCAGCAGCAGGGGAAAGCTGTTAATGACCAGGAGAATGAATTCCATGACTTATCCCCACAGCGCCGGGAGTCGAACCCCGAACATTTGCTGGAACACGATGTAGCCGACCACGACGATTGCCGCAGACATGGCGGCTTTCTGGAGCAGCTTTTCGAAGTTTGAGAACAGCAAGATCAGCGCGAAGACGAAGAGCCCCGACGAGATGAAATATCCCACAGGCTTGAACGCAACGATGTAGACAAAGATGGCCGCGACAACCCACAGATGGGTGTAGGTTCCCGCATCGTCCGCTTGTTCTGCCTCGGGAGCGGCGCGCAGCTTCTGAAGGATGAGAATGCAGGAAAAGATGATTGCGGCGCTTCCCACCACGACGGGGAAGAACGAGGGCGTCAATCGGCTCTCGACGATCGGGGCGCCAAGGCTGAGTGCCGAGATCAGATATCCGATCGACACTGCAAGCGTGACATATAGAAATAACAGGTGTCTGTTTAAGAGCATCGTCTTCTCCCAGGCTGGGTGTGGTGGGGTCGTCAGCGCCAAGCGGCTGTAAGTGCGTCAGGCCCGGAAAATTTTTGCAAAGCCGCGCGAGTGCAGCCGCGTCCTGTTTCGGGGGGACTGCCCGTCGAGGTGGCGGTTCGCGTCACTGCTCCGCGCAGGGCACGGCACGCGCGCAGGGGGATGCCCCCGATCCGGAACCGGGGGCATGGGTGTCTGACTGATTACAGGTTCAGCTCGTCCATGAGCGTGAAGGTCTTGTTCTGAAGCTCACCGATCCAGCCCTGAACCTCGTCCGCGCCAAGCCAGTCGGCGGTCACGCCAACCTGGGCCAGCCAATCCTGGAATTCGGCGCTGTCGTAGGCCGTCTTGAAGGTGGTTTCCAGGGTCGCGACGGCGTCTGCCGGCGTGTCCTTCGGCGCGGCCAGAACGATGAAGCTGCCGGTTTGCAGATCAAAGCCCTTGGACTTGATGGTCGGCACATCGGTGTAGGTCTTGTTCTGCACCGAGCTCAGTTCGACCACACCCTTGGCGTCGCCCGAGGTGATGATGCCGCTGAAATCGCCCAGGCTGGAGATCGCCGCATCAAGTTCACCCGACAGCAGGGCTTCTGCTTCGGCGCTCGACGAGCCGGCATAGGTGATCACGTTGAAATCGACGCCCAGCAGTTCTTCCAACTGGATGACCGACAGATACGGGCCCGAGCCTTTCGGAGCCACACCGACGCGCACCTTGCCGGGATTGGCCTTGGCGGCCTCGACCAGCTCTTCGAAAGTGTTGATGCCCGAGTGCTTGGAGACCACGATCGCATCGGCTTCGCTGGTGATGCGGGCGATGGGGGTCATGTTGTCCAGCGAATAGCCGGGCACCATCTGGCCGCGCGGCAGGGTGATGACACTGTCGTAGGTCAACACGCCAACGGTGTGGCCATCGGGGCGCGAATTGGTCATCTGGATCAGGCCGGTCGCCGTCACGGCCCCGGCAATGTTTTCCACGTAGATGGATTTCGGAAGTTCTTGCTCGGCAATGTTGCTGATCTTGCGCGAAATGGCATCGGCACCGCCGCCTGCGGGCCACGGAACGATCAGTCGAATGTCACGGGTCGGGAAGTCCGCAGCGGCAACCGAAGATCCAATGATACAGGCACCGAGTGCCAACACGAGTTTGCTTTTCAGGCTATTGGGAAACATAGACCTGTTCCTCCTTCACAGATGTCGAAATCCAGACGAATCTGGCAAGTTGAATGAACCGGCTGCCCTGTCACAACAGAGCGTTTCGCCGGTTCGGTTTCACGGTTTTTCCTAGAGGGACTTCAAGGCTTGAGCGTGGTTCCAGGCCTTGTTTTCGCGCCGGGGAAAGACTGGGCGTATCCAGGTTGCCTAGAACCCACTGCGCCTCGTCGACCCATCGCGCCTCTCGAAGCACGGAAAGCCCATGCTTCAATTGCGACTGATACCACCCTCCCTCATCTATCGAGTCGAAGCCCTTGGAAGATGCCTGCCCAGTCAGCGGGATTCTCCAGAAAGCGAGTCTCACTCTACTAGCCTAATTTTTACTAATCAACGTAGAAATTTGCCATTTACCCTCTAAATCGGGCGATCCGATCCAGAATATGTTCAGATTAGCAGCAGAATTGGGCTGATATGTGTTTGTGAGCGCCGACCCCTGAACAACCTGACAAGATTAGTAATGCCCTTCTGCCAGAGCCACGCGCGGGAATCGCGCTGCGCCATCGGCCCATGACCGAGCAATGGCCCGCCGCCACTCCAAGATGCGAAAGCGGGCCGTCGGGCCGATATGCACGACGCTAGAGGGTCGCGAGATCGGCCGGGAGGAGCGCTTCAGGGAGGTTCTGGTAGCACACCGGCCGCAGGAAACGGCGGATGGACAGCGTGCCGACAGAGGTGGCGCCAAAGTTGGTGCTGGCCGGGTACGGCCCGCCGTGAACCATAGAATCGCAGACCTCGACGCCTGTCGGAAAGCCATTGGCCAGAACCCGGCCTGCCATGCGTTCCAGCGTCGGCAGAAGCTCTCGTGCCAGGTCGATGTCGCTGTCATCCATCTGGATCGTTGCCGTCAACTGGCCTTTGAAGCTTGCCGCGATCTGGGCCATCTGCGCCGCATCCGTGACACGGATGACCAATCCCAGCGGGCCGAAAACTTCTTCCGACAGCGCCTCGTCGGTCAACCAGTTGCTGGCCGACACCTCGAACAGATAGGGTGCAGCACTTCGGCCTTCGCAAGCGGTGCTCAGGAGAGATTTCACGCCGGCGCCTTCCGAAACTCGGCGGGCACCATTGCGGTAGGCATCGGCCATTCCATCGGTCAGCATGGTTTGGGCCGAAACGGCCCCGAGTCCTTCGGTCGCGGCTTCCGCGAAAGCATCCGCATCCGGCCCGTCGATCACGATGGCGATGCCCGGATTGGTGCAGAACTGCCCCGCGCCCATGGTCAGGCTTCCGGCCCAACCGGCTCCCAGATCCGCCGCGCGGGACGCCGCGGCCCGCGGCAGGATGAACATTGGATTGACGCTGCCCAATTCCCCGAAGAAGGGGATCGGCTCGGGGCGCGATGCGCAAAGATCGTATAACGCACGGCCACCGCCGAGGCTGCCGGTAAAGCCGACGGCCTTGATCCGCGGATCGGTTACAAGCGCTTCACCCACGGCGCGGTTGCCGCCCTGAACGAGGCTGAACAGGCCCGTATCCATGCCAAGCTTGTCCAGCGCCGCGACGATGGCATCGCCGACGACTTCACTCGTGCCGGGGTGCGCACCGTGTCCCTTGACGACGACCGGGCACCCGGCGGCCAGGGCCGCTGCGGTATCGCCCCCGGCCACCGAGAAGGCGAGCGGGAAGTTGGAGGCACCAAAGACGGCCACGGGACCGACCGGCCGCTGCATCATCCGCAGATCGGGGCGGGGCAGCGGCTGACGGTCAGGCAGGGCCGCGTCATGGCGACGATCGAGGTAGTCTCCGGCCCGAACATGCGCCGCGAACAGGCGCAACTGACCGGTCGTCCGGCCTCGCTCGCCTTGAAGGCGGGCGGCGGGCAGACCGGTTTCCGAAGATCCGATCTCGGTGATCTGTTCCCCGCGGGCGTCGATCTCATCGGCAATGGTGTCCAGAAGCGTCGCGCGCTGCTCGCGGGTGGTGGCGGCTAAACCCGGGAATGCGGCATGGGCCGCGGCACAAGCCTGTGCCACCAGTTCGGGAGATCCGGCCGAGAATTCAAAGGCTCTGCCAGTTGCAGGTGCAGAAGAAAACCGCGTCTCGGAGCCGATCCGTTGGCCAGCAATCAGATGATCGCCATGGGGAGTGAATGTCATGTTATCGGCCCGTCCGTTTGCGCCATGCGTCGTATTTTACAAGGCTTTCTTCGTCTGTTGCAGGGTAGAGGCCGATGATCCCGGCGCCGCTGCTCACTTCTTCCAGCACGAAATCCTCGTATGATTCCATGTTGGTGCATTCCTCGGCGATTTCCTCGGCCAGATGCGCAGGGATCACCATCACGCCGTCGGCGTCGCCCAGCATCACATCGCCGGGAAACACCGGCGCGTCACCGCAGGAAATCGGCACGTTGAGATCGACCGCCTCATGCAGCGTCAGGTTGGTCGGTGCCGAGGAGCAGGCGAAATAGGCCGGAATCCCCAAAGCGGCGATGCCCAGGGCATCACGCACACCGCCGTCCGACACGACACCGGCGACGCCGCGTTTGGCAAGGCGGGTGACCAGGATGGATCCTGCCGTTGCCGCGCGGCTGTCCTTGCGGGCATCCATCACCAGCACGTGACCTTCGGGGCAGGTTTCCACGGCCACGCGTTGCTTGTGGTCACGCGCGCGGAAAACGGTGAGCGGGTTACGGTCTTCGCGGGCCGGGATATAGCGCAATGTGTAGGCTTGGCCGACCATTGTCACCGGCTTGCGCTCAAGCGGCACAACCCCTTGCACGAACTGGTTGCGCAGGCCGCGCTTGTACAGAGCCGTGGCAACCGAAGCCGTGGACACTTTCTTCAGCTTGTCGCGCGTTTCATTGGACAAAATATAGTCGCTCATTCTCTCTTCCTGTCATTTGCCGCCATGGCCGTTGTGTTTCCGGTCGTCCCTTGCCCGGTTTTGGCCAAGGGAGCGGAAGTTGATACAGACCGACGCTTGCCGTCGATCAATGCAATTGCACCCCCGATCGACGTGCTGTCTTGGGAGTTGCTCGCGTCCACCGAAGGGTGGGCGCCCTGTGGAGTTCAAAGAGGCCCCCCGTATCCAAACACCTGAAGGATCCGAGCATCGGCGACTTCGAGTCCCCCCGCCGGTGTTCAGAGGTTCATAGATACCTCCTGATGATGTGTCAATATTTGTAATTTATCTTGTCGAATTTCGGAGAAAACGAGCGGGAATTCAGGGTTATCTGTATAGGCAACTTACTAATCACCGCAGCAACGGTCGCGTGAAGGCCGTCTGGCTGGTGTCAAGGTCTGCTTGTGTCTCTGCGGCCGGCCAAAGATCGCAATGCGCCTGCCGCAACAGTCCAGAACATCGTCCACACCGTTTCATTCTTCTCGACTTCAATCGGCTTTTATTTCAGGGTGCTCGCAATCGGATCACAGAGATCCGAAGAATTCTGTTCCGTCGTCCTTGCTCACGCGTGCGAATGGGCGACGGGCTTTCGCATGATGAAGAGCATTGTTGCTTTATTCACGACCGGTGCTGTGAAGAGGAGCGCCAGCCGGTCAATCACATATGCATGTAAGGGAGGATATTCATGCTTCGTTATCTACTGACCCTCGGCGTCGGCGCGGCTGCACTCGCGGCTGGAACTGTCATGTTTGCCGATGATGCCCGGGCGGAATACCCCGAACGACCGATCACCTGGATCGTTCCCTGGGGCGCGGGCGGCGGCACCGATGCCACCAGCCGCATGCTGGCTGGACTGATGGAAAAGGAACTCGGCGTTCCCGTGACGGTCGTCAACCGCGACGGCGGATCCGGCGTTGTCGGCCATTCGGCCATCGCCCTTGCCAAGCCCGACGGCTACACGATCGGCACGGCAACCGTCGAGATCGCGATGATGCATTTCGCGGGTCTGACCGAGTTGGACTATACCGCCTATACGCCGATCGGGCTGTTCAATGCCGATCCGGCGGCGTTCCACGTTCGGGCGGATTCCGAATTTGACTCGATCACGGCGTTTCTCGAGGCCGCCAAGGCCGCGCCGGGTGAAATGAAATCCTCGGGCACTGGTCAGGGCGGGATCTGGCACCTCGCGATGGCGGGCCTTGTGGTTGAATCGGGTCTCGACTCGAATGCTGTGCCGTGGGTGCCCTCCAAGGGCTCGGCCGCCGGCCTTCAGGATCTGGTTTCGGGCGGCGTCGATATCGTCGCGTGTTCCTATCCCGAAGCGGTTTCGCTGATTTCCGCAGGAAAAGTGAAGTCGCTTGCGGTGATGAGCGCGGAGCCGCTTGCCAGTGTACCGGACCTGCCAACTGTGAAATCCGAGACCGGCGTAGAGCTGTTGGTCGGGTCATGGCGCGGTGTGGTCGGCCCGGCTGGCCTGCCCGACGATGTCGTCACCAAGCTTTCAACGGCGATGGAAACGGCGTGGAACTCTGACGAATTCGCGGCGTTCATGGCGGATCGTGGCTTTGGCATGGTCTGGCTGGGCGGTGCGGATTATGGCCAGTTCATGGCGGATGCCGATGCCGCGAACGGCTCGGTGATGCAGGCGGCCGGCCTCGCGAAATAGCCGGCAGGGCGCCCCGGAGCCTTCGGGGTTCGGGCGCGCCCCCTTGCCCTCGGACGTCGGGCCTGGCCCGCGACCGGGAGTGTTCCGGGGTACGCCCGTGGTTGCGCAGACCATGAGCACCGGCCCCGACGACCACGGGAGAAATCATGAAAATCAGTGACCGCCTGATGGGCTTCTTTCTGCTGGTGTTTTCGGCGGGCATCCTGATTCAAGCCAGCACCTTTCCCTTGATACCGGGGCAATCCGTCGGCTCGGGTCTGCTGCCGACCATTGTGGCCCTGGGCCTGGGCGGCTGCGCGTTGACCCTGATCGCCAAGGATCTCGTCAGCCAGCCGCGGTCGAAACTGGTCGAGCCGGGAGACTGGATCGGCGACCGGCGGCGGCTGATCCGGGTCGGTATCGTGCTTCTGGGCACGGCGAGTTTCATTCCGTTTCTCGACGTGATCGGGTTTCCGGTGCTCAGCATCACGGTGCTGCTGGCCTTCCTTTTGTCCCTGCGGGTCAAGGTGCTGACCGCGATCCTGGTGTCCGTCATCGCCTCGCTGGCCATCCACACGCTGTTCAGCAAGGTCTTTCTGGTGCCCCTGCCCTGGGGCATCCTGCAATCCGTCGCCTGGTAGGCAGGCAAGGGGATCCCCATGAACAATTTCGCCAATGCCATCGTCATGGTCGCCGATCCCTCGGTGCTGGGCGTCATTCTTGCCTCGTCGATCTTCGGCCTGTTCGTCGGCGCCATTCCGGGGCTTTCGGCGACCATGGCCACAGCCTTGCTGGTCCCGCTCACGTTCTTCATGGACCCGCTGCCGGCCATCGCCGCCATTGTCAGCGCGGTCACTATGGCGATCTTTGCCGGCGACATTCCCGGCGCGATGCTGCGCATTCCCGGCACGCCCGCCTCGGCCGCCTATGTGGACGACGCGTACCAGTACACGCTGCGCGGCGAAGCCGAGAAGGCGCTTGGCATCGGTCTTGTCTGTTCGGTCTTCGGCGGCATGGTGGGGGCGATCATCCTTGCCACCGGGGCACCTTTTCTGGCCGAGTTCGCGTTCCAGTTCAGTACCGTCGAATATTTCTGGCTGGCCTGCCTGGGCCTCAGCTGCTCGGTCATCATCTCGCGCGGCTCGCCGATCAAGGGGCTGGTGGCGCTGCTGATCGGCCTCTTCATCTCGACCATCGGCATCGATGTCACCGGCGGCTTTCCGCGCTTCACCTACGGGTCCTACGAGTTGATGGGCGGGGTCAGCTTTATTCCGGCAATGATCGGCATGTTCGCCATGTCGGAAATCCTGAGGTTCTCCATGTCCAAGCGGCATGAGAAGAACGCAATTCCGAATTCAACCTCCACGGTCTATGGCGGCCAGTGGAAGATGATGCGCGACAACAAGGGAAACCTTGTGCGTGGCAGCCTGATCGGCACGGTTGTCGGCATCCTGCCCGGTGCCGGTTCGGATATCGCGGCCTGGGTTTCGTATGCGATAGCCAAGAAATTCTCCCGCACGCCGGAAAAATTCGGCACCGGTCACACCGAAGGCCTTGCCGCGGCCGGGGCGTCCAACAACGCAGCGCTTGGCGGCGTCTGGATCCCGGCACTTGTCTTCGGCATCCCCGGAGATTCCGTGACCGCCATCGCCATCGGTGTCCTGCTGATGAAGGGGATCACCCCCGGCCCGATGGTGTTCATCGACCAGGCCAGCCTGACCTATGCCATTTTCCTGACCTTCTTCATTGCCAATTTCCTGCTTCTGTTTCTGGGATATTTCGCAATCCGCGGATCCAGGTATGTGGTCCAGACCCCGGCGCGACTGCTGATGCCGGTGATCCTGTTGTTCTGCATGGTCGGATCCTTTGCCATCACCAACAGCGTCTATGGTATCGCGGTCATGCTGGTTCTGGGGATCATCGGCTTCCTGATGGAGGAGAACGGATTTCCCATCGCCCCGACGATCCTCGGCATCGTCATCGGCCCGATGCTGGAGGACAATTTCATGGCAACCGTCATCAAGGCGGACGGCGGCATCGTCGGATTTTTCGATCGACCGGTATCCGGGGTTCTGGGGGCTTTCACAATCCTGATCTGGACCATACCCCTGATCGGAATGCTCATGCGGCGCGCTCGAGGCCAATCCGCGTCCACGACATGAAAGACGTCCGGAGGGGCCCACGCCTACCCGCAGAGCCAAACATGGCTTGATCGCCAGATCACGGCTTCCCAAATCGCCATCTCACCCCACGTTGCCGGAACGGGTCTCGGCGCGCGACTGGCGGCTTTGCGGCGGGATGGCGTGTGTCTGCCTTGGCCGCACGCTGGCCACTATTGCGAAGTACAGACGGGACTGTTGCGTTGCTGGCCCCAAGTTCCGATGGTGTCGTGGCCTTCGGCAGCACTGGGGCCTGTCATTCATCGTGATCCGTTCAAGCGCCATCGATATCCACGTGACATCATCCTTCTCGCCGTCCGCTGGTACTGTTGGTTCCCTCTATCTTATGCCGATGTCCGGGATCTGCTTGCTGGGCAAGCGATCGATGTGGACCGGGCGACGGCGCACCGCTGGGTTCACAAGTTCGGTCCAGAGGTAGCCCGGCGCGCCTACAAACATCGCAGCTGGCGCGGCCTGAACTTGCAGGCGGACGAGACCTGCGTCCGGGTCAAAGGAAAATGGCGTATCTGTGGCGCGCGGTAGATCAATATACAGGATCCCGCCAACCCGGCACCCAGGCGGCGTGAATTTCCCGGGCAGCGGCGCACAGAGGGACCGAATATGGCGGCCAAGGCAGGATTCCCCGGTCTCTGTCCGTTCTCTGAAACTCTGAACACCCGCGTTCCGGCCTGCAACGTAGGTGCATCTGCTCTTGTCCCAAAGACCAGCACAGGCCCCATCGTCATTGAAACTGGGGGGTTCGCCCCCGGGCACCATATACCCTTCCGATTGCGGCCAGCACTGTATCCTAATAGACTGAATTCCGTAGATATTCTCG
>NZ_JBFBVU010000130.1:0-262 GCF_040689105.1 Meridianimarinicoccus marinus | reverse complement strand
CGTGGTCAGCGCGGAGACTGCCAACATGATGCGGGTTCGATGCACTTCCGATCTGCCCATCTCATAGGCGTGCTTGATTGATGTCAGCGACAGTCCAGACCACGGCATCATCGGAACCACGTCCCTGCGGGACCTCGAAGGCCTGCGATCAAGCAGGCAACAGGTGGGGTAACAACTTGTCAGGCCGTGGTTGGCGCAGCATCCGGCTGGAATACGGTACCATCGACCCAGATCCGATGGAGAATGACCGCGATACGCCGAG
>NZ_JBFBVU010000129.1:0-264 GCF_040689105.1 Meridianimarinicoccus marinus | reverse complement strand
CATTGGCAAACCATGCAACAATCCCCGCAGCGGTCAGTATTGAAACCAAACGTGTTAGTGGCAATAGCATCAAACTATCGATAGCAATAGACTTGGTTCTAAATTCAAACCACCGCTGGTTATCCTGCTCGAACTTCTCTGCGAACGCTTTTTCCTGGCGAAACGCCTGGATCAATGCCATCCCCTGCAATGACTCATTGAGCCGGCCATTGATATTGCTGATCTGGGTACGGATCCCGTCAAACACCGGCATGGAGATTTTTC
>NZ_JBFBVU010000128.1:0-265 GCF_040689105.1 Meridianimarinicoccus marinus | reverse complement strand
GTAATAGCCGCCGTGCTAGAGCGATGGAAAAAGGCTCTGGCTTTGGTCGCGACCAACAGGAAAAAGTCTGGCAAAGTGCTGAGGTTGATGCCTTGTATAAACTTGCAGCTGCTGGAGTGAGGGTACCTGAACCTTTTGGCTGCTTTGATGGCGTCTTGCTTATGGAGCTGATCACTGATGATGAAGGTTATGTTGCTCCAAGGCTTAACGACGTAGTGATGTCATCTGAGCAAGCGATTGAAGATCATCAGGTTATGATGACGTA
>NZ_JBFBVU010000127.1:0-266 GCF_040689105.1 Meridianimarinicoccus marinus | reverse complement strand
AAAAAGGTCAACACGAGGTACAGGGCAGCATGTACCGGATTACGCGCCGTGATGACTCGGAATGCTGCGAACAGCAGCACGGCCGAGAAGGCATAAAAGAGACCAGTCGTAACACTCATGATTCAAACACTTTCTTGCGACAGATCAGCGGTACTTGGCGTCAGCTTGCTTGTTGGCAGCAATCTCTGGCTCATAACGATCCCCAACAGCCAACAGCATCTCTTTGGTGAAATACAAATCCCCGCGCTTCTCGCCGTGGTATTCCA
>NZ_JBFBVU010000126.1:0-268 GCF_040689105.1 Meridianimarinicoccus marinus | reverse complement strand
CTCACAGTTATACTCGTGAAATCCAAAATTCAACAAAAGGTATCGGTTCAGGCAATGGCGAGATTAATTGTAAGGATTTACAATTTGATACTGATTTAAAAAATGTACAACCAATTACTACCAGTTTAAAAGTTGGTGATATTTTAAATATTGAAAAAAATGACTTGGGCTTAATTGTAGCTCTTTATGATGGTAAATTATGTGGGATGCTTGATTCTTTGGCTGTAAACAACTTAATTAAATGTATTGATGCAGGTTTTGTTTACAA
>NZ_JBFBVU010000125.1:0-269 GCF_040689105.1 Meridianimarinicoccus marinus | reverse complement strand
GAATACCACAATCCTATCTCAATACACGAGAGGATGATCGCCCTAAGGCTTTTTCGGTTCGTCGCATTTGTAAAACATTTCGACGGTGTAGCCGCAGACTGTGGATTTATGTTTTTCAATGAAGTGCTCGTTCCGCAGTTCAATAATCTCACTCACTGATTTTTTCAATATGCTTGTTCCGAACTGGTGAAAGCTCTCATATCGGTTACCATCAACAACGCAGTACCGAGGCATATGTTTAATCCCACCGCGATTCAATTTGATTGGGC
>NZ_JBFBVU010000013.1:0-106618 GCF_040689105.1 Meridianimarinicoccus marinus | reverse complement strand
AGCGCGATCGGATACAAAGTCCCGATTGCCATGCATTATCCCGATGGCGTCACCAGCCCGTCATCGTGAGACAGCCGGAAAAGTCCAGCCTCCGGCGGTCCAAGGTTGGGGAGCAGTGCAGGTCGGGACGGACCCAACTTCAAATCGGACGAGAAAATGGGGCGTAGGTCAGAACGGCAGAAGGATCAATTCCCCGCCATTGGTCGTTGACATTGTCTCACCGTTCCAGCGCCGAGACCCAACAGCGCCTGGTGTGCAGCCACTTATCGAAGTCGGCGACAAGGGGGAGGGCGGTCCAGCGGGCTGAGAAGAACTGCTTGAAAGGGCTAAAAAAATCTGCTCTGACGGCCTGGATATCGGGGATGCAACCCAAGGCCACCCACGGTCGTCTGTCGCCGTCAGTTGCTACTGTCGCCGCTGCTGGAGCGCGGCCGCGATGCTGCGGATCGTGGAAGAGACGCCGGAAGACCGGGCCAGCGGGTCCTATTGTCTTCGGAATAGTTTGATCACCACCGGCGCGCAGGTTATCACGAGAACGAGGCGGAAGATGTGATGGAGCACGACATAGGTCAGGTCGGCACCCGCGACGATTGAAAGCACAACCATCTCGCCTTGTCCGCCCGGCAGGAATGCCAGAAAAGCATCCAGACCCGGGGCAATCCCGAGCCTTGCAACGCCTGCGATGAAGATGCCGCTGACAGCCGCAAGCAGCAGGCCATTTGTGACCGCGGCGAGGATCGTGCGGCGTAGTTCCAGCAGCGACACACCCGCATAACGCGTGCCGACACCAAGACCGATGAAGAATTGCGCCGCCCAGATCATCTCGGCAGGCGGGCGATGCGTGATGAGACCCAGAAGCGAAAGGCACCCCGTGACCACAAGGGGTCCGATGATCGAGGCGCCGAAGACGCCAAGGCGTTTGGCGATCAGCCAGCCACCAAGTCCGGCAGCGACCATCAGAGCGATTTCCCGAGCCGGAATGTCACCGGCCGGCACGCCGGGGCGGGCAGACAGGTCTACCCCCCAGATCTGGCTGAGCGCGAGCGGCGCAATACTCACCAACAGCAGAACCCGTGTCGCGTGGATAAGCGAAAGCACCCGCATGTTGGCCTCGGCTTCTTCGCCGTAGACCACCATATCCTGAAAGCCGCCGGGCATGGCGCCGTAGTAGCTCGTCACCCGGTCGTAGCCGAAGAGGGAATGCAGCAGCGGGTAGGCCGTCAGCGCGATGATCCCGACGAAGACGGGAACCAGCGCAAGCGAACGCAACATGTCCGGAATCTGGGTCACGACATCGGGTGAAATCGCCGATCCGGCGGCGACTCCCAGAACTGTCCGGAACATGGTGCCGATGACACCGGGCCCTTGCAGCCTGGCGCCGAGCAGGGCGAAGCCAAGGCACGCGAACATCGGCCCAAGCAGAAAGGGCAGCGGCAGGCCGGCCAAGGAAAAGATGGTGACCCCCAGGCACGCAATCGCGAGCGTCGCCGCAAGCGGGCGAAGGCGCGGCATCTCAACCTTCAACTTTGACCGCCGCACGTCGTAGCACGCACCACCTGACCGCGATCCGGTTTCACCCTCATCATGATCTCGCGCTGGCCTGCTGGGCCCGCTTCGGGACAGTTGCGCCACGCGCCTGCACGCGCTGTGCATCCCTGACCAGGGCGGCAAGGCGATAGAAACCGTGTGCCATCTTGGTAAAGGGTGTGAGCAGGAAAAAAGTCAGGACGGCGCCGAGGTGTAGGGCGAGCAGGAGTGGCATCACCGCGGTACTGCCCAGGACGTAAAGCGCAAGCCCGCTGACCGCGACCACGCAAAGCAGCAGGATGAACCCCATCTCTCCACCCCATGCGGATTGATCCCCGACATGGCGATCCGCCGCAATCTTGAGCTTTGCCATCCAGGCGGTGCCCCAAGCCAGCATCAGGCCACCAGGGATCCCAAGGAGCTTCGGCAGCGAAAAGAGGCCGTAGGGCGCGTGCAGGTCGAAGACATAGTGCAGGACGGTACCCGCGCTCGTAGCCGCGAAGCAGAGCAGGAACCCGTACATCACCAACTGGTGCGCATACCGTCGAGATTGAGAGAAGCGGTCCTCTTCCTCGAAATTGCAGCCGTCGCCATGTCCTGCGGCAAGGTCCTTCATCTTCGCGACCATGCCGAATGCAGCTGTAAAATGCGACAGGCGGATACGTTCGCCGCCGACCGTGTTCCAGTAGCGGCGCAGGCTCATGGCAAGGCTTGCGAGCGGGAAAAGGAAGGCCGGAGCAAAAATGGCCACCATTGCATTGTGTGAGAGAGCGGCGTAGAAGCCCTCGCCCCCGGCCGAGCCAATCGCCCGAATGGCCAGGAACAGCAGTGCAAAGCCCAGAACGCAGGCGGCGGCAATCAACGTGCCGTTGGCCTGGAACAAGCGTGCGACCGGGGCAGGCCAGGCATGGTTCTCCCAACTCTCCCGGCGGACTTCTGCCAGGGCCTTGGGAAGGTTCAGGTCGAACTCGTGCGGCGCGGTATATTGACAGGCGTAATAACAGCCGCGGCAATTGTGGCAAAGATTGGCGAGCTGGGTGAGGTTCCCGTCGGAAAAGAAACGCTCCTGGTGCAACGCCGGGAAGACCGAGCAATAGCCCTCGCAATAGCGGCAAGCGTTGCAGACTTCCGCCTGACGGCGGGCTTCCTGAATGAGATCAAGCGACATGGTTCGAGGCCTCCCGTCCTGCAATGCGTCCGAAGACGGTTCCGATGGTCATGCCGAATCCGGCGAGATAGCCTTGGCCCAGGATTGAACCCGCCATGGTTTCTCCAGCGGCCCAGAGATTGCGGATCGGGCCATTGGCGGTTGAGCACTGGGCGTTCTCGTCGACCTTCAGCCCGAGATAGGTGAAGGTCACGCCGGTGCGCAGCGAATAGCCATAGAAGGGCGGCTCGGTGATCGGGCGGGCCCAGTTGGTTTTCGGCGGTGCGATGCCGCGCGTTGCCACGCCGTCCAGTTCCGTCGGATGGAAGGCGGAGGTATCGCCGCAGGCGGTGTTGAAGTTCTCAACCGTCGCGCGCAGTTTGTCCGGCGGCAGGTCCATCTGGACTGCCAGGTCTTCCAGCGTGTCCGCCTTGAGCGGTGGAAAGACCGAAGGCATGAAGAGTTCCAGGGATTTCGCGTCGATGATCACATATCCCACCTGGTCGGGCTGATTGGCGACCAACCGGCCCCAGATCGCGTAGCGCTTCGGCCAGACATCCTCGCCCTCGTCATAGAATCGTTCGGCGTGCTTGTTGACGACGATGGAGAAGGGCACGCAGTCAAGCCGGGTGACGATGCCGCCGTCGAATTTGGGCGCCCGGCCATCGATTGCGACGGCGTGGCACTGGGTCGGGTCGCCGACCTGGCTCACACCCTGGGCCAAGAGGTCTGCCAGCACGGCACCCCGGTTGTAGGGCGTTCCGCGGATCAGGAAATTTCTCGCCGGATCGCCCCAGGCCCGCGTAAGCCAATCCGTATCGGCCTGGAACCCGCCGGAGGCGACAATCACCGCCCTGGGCTCGATCTGGTGATCCTGCCCGTCATGGGTGTACTCGACGTGTGTGATCCGGTCCCCTTCAAGTTCCAGATGGGTGACATTGGCATCGTAGATCACGTCGACGCCGAGACGTTCCGCGGCGCGGTAATAGGCATTCACAAGGCTCTTTCCACCGCCCATGAAGAAGGCATTGGTGCGCGCCAAGGACAGTGTGCCGGAGAGCGACGGCTGGAATCGCACCCCGTGTGCCTCCATCCAAGGAAGGCATTCCTCGGACGTGCGGATGGCGAGGCGCGCGAGGTGTTCGTCTGTCTTGCCTCCGGTCACTTTGAGCAGATCGGAGAAATACTCTTCCTCGCTGTAGTCCTCCACCAAGGGCCCGAGTGGACCGGAATGCATGCAGCGGAAATTGCGCGTGTGGCGCGAGTTGCCGCCCCGGTAGGGTTTTGGCGCGGTTTCGAGGATCAGCACTCGCGCGCCGGCCTCTGCCGCTGTCATGGCTGCGCAAAGCGCCGCGTTGCCGCCGCCGATCACCGCAATGTCATATTGGCTGTTCATGGTCTTTTCCCTTCCTGCGATCTGCGTAGCAGGCGCGTTTTAATTTGACCAATGACGGATTTAGGATGATTATTGCGTTATGCGCATCAGTTTTGATTTTGGCGATCTGGAAGCCTTTTTGGCGGTTCTGGAGAGCGGCTCCTTCCACACGGCGAGCACCGACCTCGGCCTGTCCCAATCGGCCATCACGCGTCGGATCCAGAAGCTGGAGACAGCCCTCGGGTCCGAGCTGTTCGAGAGGACAACCCGGGCAGTCAAGCCGACGCTGGCGGCCAAGCGGCTGAAAGCGCGGGCGGAAGCCATCCTCGACGACGTGCGCGAGACCACTTTGGCATTGCGCGATGAAAGCGTGGCGCTGGAACACCAACGCAATGCGGTCGTGACCATCGCCATCATTCCGACGGTGGTGGAGCGGTTGTTGCCGAAAGCAATCCGCTACTTCCGGGAAGCCGGGAATGCCGCCCGGATCCGGTTTCTCGACATGACAGCCACCGAAGTCGCCCAGGCTGTTGCGCAGGGGGATGCAGATTTCGGAATCTGCTCGGTTCCGGTCGGAGAGCCTGGGGCCGCGTTCGAACCGCTGTTCGACGAACCGATGGTGCTGGCCGTTCCGGCGGGCCACGGTTTGGGGGAAGCCGATACGATCGGCTGGAAGGATCTTGCCCATCAGCCGCTGATCTTGCCAGCACGGGGAACCGGCAACCGGATACTCATTGACGACGCCATGGCAAGGGCACGGTTGGGCCACTTCTGGACCTATGAGGTCCAGCGCACCAGCACGATGCTGGAACTGGTCTCGGCCGGGAGCGGGATCGGCATTCTTCCGCAATCGGCAATTACCGAAGGATACGTGGATCGTATTGTCCATTGTCATTTGCCGGCACCGGGAATTGCGCGGCCGGTCGGTCTGTTGACCCGGATCGGGCAGGCCGACAGACCGGCCGTGATCGCGTTCCGCGAAGCGGTGCGGAACGCGGAGAGCCTGGATCAGCGCCGCTGAGTATCCCAGACCTCGGGGTTGATCATGTGGATTGGCGCGCTTTCGGCATAAGCGTTGACCTGGTCGAAGATGTCGGCGAACTGCAGATCGAATTCGTCCTCGGTAACAAAACCGATATGCGGCGTCGCGATCAGGCGGGAATGGGAGAGGAGCGGATCGTTGGGATCAGTCAGGGGTTCGCTGTCGAACACATCGATCGCAGCCGTGCCCGGACGCCCCTCGTCGAGGGCTTTCTTCAGCGCACCCGGCGCGATCAACCCGGCGCGCGAGGTGTTGACGAAGACAGCATCGGAACGCATTGCCGCGAAATCCACAGCGGTGATGATCCCCCGGGTTTCGGGCTTCAGTCGGACGTGCACCGAGACCACGTCACAGGTCGCGAAGAACGCCTCACGGTTTTCTGCAATCGTCTCTCCATTGGCGTGCGCCCTGGCACGACCGTCGTCCGAGGCCCACCAGACGACCTCCATTCCAAAGGCCTGCGCGTATCGCGCAACTGCCTGGGCAATACGCCCGTAGCCATAAAGCCCGATCCGCCGCCCGCGCAGTGTCTTTCCCACGCCCATCTGCCATGTCCCGGACTTGACCGAGGCCATCTGCGCCGGGATTTGGCGCATCGCCGCCAGGATCAAGGCCCAGGTCAACTCCGCCGCCGCATAGGAGGGTGTGCCGGCATGCATGTTGGAGCAGAGCAGTACGCGGTTTTCGGTGCAGGCCGGGACGTCCACATGCGGGTAGACGCTGCGCTGACTGATCAGCCGTAGACGGGGCAGGCGCTCCAGCAGCGCGCGAGTGACCTTAGTCCGCTCGCGAAACAGCACCAAAGCCTCGGCACCGGACAGCCTTGCAGCCAGGGTGTCGATATCCTCGACATGATCTGTCCAAACAGTGACGTCGTGGCCGTTCAGTTTGCGGAAACAGGGCAGGGCCCGCAGCGTATCGAACCAATCGTCGAGGATATGAACTTTCATTGGTTCCTTGCCTCTCAATGCAGCGACGAAAGCGCGTTGGTGACCCGACGGTGCAAGTCCACCAGACGCGCGCGCTCGACATCGGATATGCCCCCGGACGCCTCCGGTTGTGCCAGCGCGGCGCTTAGATCGCTGCGGATGATTTCCAGTTCGCGCGAGAGTTGTCGGATGCGACCGGCGGTTTCTGAAACGATTGACATGTTTGGCCTCAATGAGACAGGAGAACAGGAATGCGAACGTTTTTCAGAACCCGTTCTGTGACGCCGCCAAGGAAATCCTCGCGGAACTTGGAATGCTCGTAGGCACCCATGACCAGCAGACAGGGGTCCGTAACTTCTGCATAGGCGAGGATCGTGCGCCCAACGCCGTGGGAGAGCTCAAGTTCCTCGTGATGGGCAACGATGTTGTGGCGGTTGAGATGGTCGATGACCTCGCGCACGGGGCGTGGCATTTCGGTGCCCTCGATCGTCACAATGGTCACATCGCCGTCGTCTTCCAGAAGTTGCAGCGCGTCGAACAATGCCCGGCCAGCGGCCCGACTGCCGTCCCAAGCCACGGCGGCGCGTGTGTGGCGCGCTTTGTGGTCATAGCCGGCCGGGACGACCAAGACGGGGCGCCCGCTCAACAGCGCGATCCGGTCGGGATGCAGTACGACATGTTCATCGGCGTCCCCATCCGAGGGGCGACCGACGATCAGCAGGTCGAAACCGCGCGCGGTCTCGGAGATCACCGCGTCGACACGGCCAGCGGCGGCGATGTAGTGCAGCCGATCCCCCAGCCCGAGATCCCCGGACAGGGCTTCGAACTTCCTGTGGATGTCGTCGATGATCTCGGCATTGGCCGCCGCGATGATTTCGCGCGCCTTCGCCGGCACCCAGGCGGCATGGCTGTCGACCGTCTCGTGGCCGGAATGGGCGACGAGTGCGGTCACATGGGCGTCATTGGCCCTCGCAATGTGAGAGGCGTAGCGCAACGCGGTCTCGGCGCTGGTCGAGCCGTTGAAGGCAACGAGGATGTTTCGGGTGTTCATGCGTCCACCTCCCGTCCCGCCCACACCGAACGGGGAACATAGACCTGGCCGTCAGCCAGCTTGCGGGCGGTCCGGACAAGACCAGCCGCGTTCAACGTAAACCCGCTTTCGCTTGCGAAATCGACCAGCACGTCGATCGTGCCGGAAGGATGTTCGATGCTCACATCTGCAGGGCTGTCCGTGGGGCGGTCCAGCATCCCGTCAGCCACGGTTCCGGGCGTCAGCGCGCAGGAGGCGATACATTGCGCCCCGGTCACCGCCATGGTGGGGTGGGTCTTCGTGGGCATGAAATATCGTGCTGCGATGGTGCCGCCCTTTCGCGCCGAAGACAGAATGGCGAATTTCGGCGTGACAGATTTCGACACGTCGCCCATGCCCATCGCGGCGCCGGCCTTCAGCCGGACCGCCTCTAACCGGTCAAAGAACTCGCGGTTTTCGTCAAGTTCCTCGGCGCTCTCGTATCCCGTCAGCCCGAAATCTTCCGCACGGGCCAGGACCACGGGCATGGCGACATCCATGCAGGTCACTACGAGACCGTCAAATTCGTCGCAAAGGTTTCCGGTCGGCAGAAAGGCCCCGGTTGCCGAGCCGACGACGCCCATGAAGGTCAGCTGCACGGGGGAAGAGACACCGGGCACGCCGGCAATCTCGGTATCGCCTTCGTAGGAGAGGCGTCTGCCGGGCGTACGCACCCTTGCCACCACGCGCGCGCCGGTATTGGTTGCGCGTATGCGGATCTCGGTCACATCTTCGTCCGGATCGACCAGTCCCATCTCGATGGCGGCCGGCCCAACACCGGAGAGGATATTGCCGCAGGTGGGTTTGAAATCCACCATTTGCTCCTCGACCGATACCTGGGCAAAGAAATAGTCGATATCGGCCCAGTCATCTTCGGATTTCGACAGCATGGCGACCTTGGTCGTCACCGCCGCGCCGCCGCCGATCCCGTCAATGTTGAGCGCGTGGCCGGAACCGACCGCTGCGATCAGCACCTTTGCAAGCATCTCGCGGTCTTCGGGCAGGTCTTCGCGCCGGAAATAAGGTCCGCGAGACGTGCCGCCGCGCATGAAGATATAGGGAATACCAGTCTGTGTCATGGTTCACTCCCCTCCCAGTGGCCAGGGAAGTGGGACGTAGTGCTGCAGCAGCCCCGGCGGAAAATCGCGGTTCAGGACACCGGCCATCAGGCACATGAAGACAATGCCACAGGCGGTCAGGATCAGGGTCTTGCCCCAACCGGCACCCGCGCGGACCCGCAGAAAGGTGATCAGGAACCCGAGCAGCGCAAATATGAAGCCGACGAAAAAGGTGCCGACGATGAGCGAGCCAAACCAGGCGAGCGTGGACCACAGGCCATAAGGTGCATCCGCATCCTCACCGGCCACTTCCTTGTCCGCAAAGATGGCGTCCCCTTCCGGGCGGCGGATCATCTGGACCAACAGGATAAGGCAGCAACCAAGCGCGAAGCATCCGATGACTAACGGGATGATCTTGTCGGTCATGTTGTAGTCGGGGATCATGTTGGCGTTGATCAAGGCGACCAGAAGATAGCCGGCAATCATCAGCAGAAAGATCATCGGTGCCCGCTTGGTTCCGGATTGGACATCGCCTTCCGCCATGATGTTTTTCGCCTGACGCAGGCCCAGAACAACCGACAGCACAGTGATGATGATCAGGATGATCACGATCGGGCTGAAAATGTAGTCGATGCCCTCTTCGAAGCTCTTGCGGAACCGGAAGGACGCGATCTGGAACGCTTGGTTGGTGAATTGCTCCACCGGGTTCGACAGCACGAAACCGATCAGGAAGGCCGGGCGCGACCAGTCGAACCGGCGCAGAAAAATACCGATAAGACCAATGACAAACAGGGCGAGCAAATCCTCGAAATTCTGACCCGACTGGAATGCCGCGAAGCTGATCAGCATGAACAGGAACGGCGCGAGGTAGGTGAAGCGGATCGTCGTCAGCCGGGCAATTCCGCCCGAAAGCGCGATGCACAGGATCGTGCCCACCACATTCGCCAAAGCCAGCAGCCAGACGATGGAATAGGTGATGTCGAGGTTGTCCTTGAGCATCGCCGGGCCAACCTCGATCTCGCCGGATCCCAGCAGGGCAACAGCGCCAATGAAGATCGCCATGGAGCCGGAACCAGGGATACCGAAAAGCAGAGTCGGTACGAGCCCGCCGCCTTCCTTGGCGTTGTTCGAGCTTTCCGGCCCGATAACGCCGCGCACTTCGCCCTTGCCGAAGTTGGACTTGTCTTTGGTGGTCTGGACAGAGTGGCCGTAGGCGATCCAGTCGACCACCGAGCCACCGAGACCTGGGATGATGCCGACGACAACGCCGATGATGGAACAGCGGACCGAGAGCCAGATGTTGGCGAACCAGTCGCGCACTCCATCCAACCAGCCACCGCCCAGTTCTGCACCCTTGGCGATGGATCGGTCCTGACGCAGCAAGGAGACGATTTCGGGGATAGCAAAGACGCCCAAGCCGACGATCACAAGCTTAAGACCATCGGTCAGATAGGGAATGTCGTAACTCGCCATGCGCAGGCTGCCGCCGGCATCAGCCTCACCGATTGTGCCAATCATCAGACCAAGCCCTGCCGCCGCCAGCCCCTTGAGTGCGAAACGCCCGGCGAGCACGGCTACCATGGAAAGGCCCAGAACAGTGACCATCAGCATTTCCGGCAGACCGAAGGCAAGAACGATGGGCCGAGCAACAAGAATGAAGACCGTCAGGAACAGCGCCCCGACGAGCCCACCAAACAGCGAGGAAGAGAAAGCGGCAGAGAGCGCGCGCGCGGCCTCGCCCTTCTTGGCCATCGGGAAGCCGTCCAGCACCGTGGCTTGTGAGGCCGAGGAGCCGGGAATCCCCATGAGAACCGAGGCGAATGTGTCAGATGTGGGTACCACGGCGACCATGCCGATCATCAACGCCAGCCCGAGGATCGGATCCATCCCGAACATGAAGGGCAAGAGCAGCGACAGGCCGGCAATACCGCCAAGACCGGGGAACACACCGACCGCCAGGCCCATGACGACGCCGAGGACCAGATAGCCGAGAACGATAGGTTGCAGGATGAGGGCCCACGCTTCGCCAAGCGCAGGCAGAGCCGTCGCAAGAATCTCCATTGGAGTTGCTTTCGTCTGGGGGGAAGGGGAGTGGGCGCCGGCCGGTCACCGGCACGGCGCCCGAAGATCGTGTCGCTTACTTGAGCGTCACGCCGTAGTCGTCGGCCAGCCAGTTGATGACATAGGCCTTGGCGCCTTCGGAGACAGTGGTCGCCTCACGAGCAGCCTTGGAGGCGCCGGTGCCGACGAACATCGGATAGTCGCCGACCTGCTGCGACGCGATCTGCTTGAATTCGGGCAGGCTGCGAATGGCCTCGAAGGCGGCGACATATGTGTCCACGACGTCCTGCGGCGTGCCGGCCGGCAGGAAGGCGATCTTCTGCGACGGGAAGCCGGCAACGAAGAAGGCCTTCCATGCGTCCCAGGCCTCGCCGCTGGTTTCGCATCCGTCGGTCGCCTCACAGACTTCCTTGAAGGTGGCGATGTCGGGGAAGGTCGGGTCGCGGACGATGTTACCGTCCTCGTCCAGAGCTCCCCAGGTCATCATCGGAACAGCAGTTCCCGCTTCGACCAGTGCCGTCGAACCGCCGAGATAGCCCGAGGACGTCTGGTAGTCGATATTGGCCTCGCCGCGCTCGAACATCAGCCGGCCATCGCCGCGCCCCTTGATGCCGAACACGGGCTCTACGTTCATTCCAAGCATCTTCCAGGCCAGCAGCGGCACGATATCCAGGCGCGTGGCCCCCTGTGATCCGAAGATGAAGTTGGTGTCCTTGAGGGCATTGGCTGTCCCGTCGAAGTTGGCACCATCCTCGGCGTTCAGATAGGCGACGCCGCCGGTGCCGGATGCCATGACTGGGATCCAGTCCTTGTATTCGTAGCGTACACGCGGATCCCCCAGGAGATAGGGGAACTGGGTCGAGCCAGAGGTGCCGAACAACAGTGTGCCGTCCTTGTGCTCTTCACGCTGGAACCAGTTGGCGCCCTTGGTCGATCCGGCGCCGGGCATGAATTTGACGACGACGGTCGGGTTGCCCGGCAGTTCCTCGGACAGCAACGGGCCGAAGAAGTTGGCCCATTTGGCCGATCCGCCGGTCTCCGAGAAGGGGATGACCCATTCGATGGTCTTGCCGGAAAAGTCCACTTCGGCAGCGGCCGGGGCGGAGAGTCCGGCGGCTGCAACCATTCCAAGAACGACGCGGCGCGTAAAGGTAAATTGGGTCATTGGTGTCCTCCCATTTGACCAGTCAACCACGGCGGCGGTCCTCTCACCACCGGGCTCAGTTGTGACTCGGGAATTGATTCCCGGTTCGATAGGGTCAAAATGGGGGGCCAAGCTTGCGCCAAGCTTGTGGGAGGAAAAATGCGTATCGTGATTGTGGAAGACAACGAGGCGTTGGCGAATGCCATAGCCTACCGGCTACGCGACCGCGGCCATTCCGCGGACGTGATCCACAACGGAAACGACGCCGACACGTTTCTGATGCAACAAGGGGCCGACCTTGTCGTGCTTGACATCAATCTGCCGGGCCGGAGTGGGCTGGAGGTTCTCCGGGGCCTGCGGGTCCGTGGCGATGGGATGCCGGTGATCCTGCTGACTGCCCGCATCGAAACGTCCGACCGCGTGGCGGGGCTCGATCTGGGCGCTGACGACTATCTGGTGAAACCGTTCGAAATGGATGAATTGGAGGCACGGATCCGCGCCCTGTCGCGACGTCGGAATCTGGACTATGGCACCCATGAGCGCGTTGGAGGTTTGGAATTCGACCGCATGGCACGGCAAGTTATGGCAGAAGGTGAAGTACTCGATATCCCGCGCCGGGAACTGGCGACATTCGAATGCCTGCTGGAGCGCCGCGGCCGTCTGGTTTCGAAATCGCAATTGACAGACCACGTTTACGGGGTTGGCGCTGACGTGGACGACCGAGCGATCGAACCGCATGTTTCCCGTCTGCGACGTCGCCTGGCAGGGCACGGCGTGTCCATCAAGACCGCGCGCGGTCTGGGTTACATGCTCGACGTTGAAGGATGATGCGTGGCACGTTTTCCCTTCGGCAGCGGCTTTTCGCGCTGATCCTAACGCCGCTTGTGCTCATGGCTGTCCTGTTGGTGTATTGGCGCTACACCGTGGCCCATGACACCGCCTCGGAGTTGTTCGACCGGACGCTGCTCTCGACCGGCCTTGCGATTTCCCGCGATGTGGCGATCTCCGAAGGCGATGCGTTGCTGCCTTCAACCCGGGATCTGATCACGGATGCTTCCGGGGGAGAGGTCTTCTATCACGCCACTGGCCCAGACGGGATCTACGTCGCGGGATACGCCTATCCGCCAACCCGCGGGATAATGGACGCGGACAACTATCGCCCGGTCTTCTTCGAGGCGACCTATCGCGGCGAGCCGGTCCGCGTTCTTCGACTGACCGAGCGCCAGACCATAGGCAATCTCGAAGGCGATGCGACAGTGACGGTCTGGCAGCGCATTGCCGATCGAAATGCTTTTGCCTACCAGCTTGCCCTGCGGGCCACAGCGCTGATTGTTGCGCTTCTGGCAACGCTTGCGCTTGTGGTCTGGTTCGGAGTCAGGCTCGGGTTGCGGCCACTGCTCGACCTGGAGGATGCCATTGCAGCGCGCTCTCCAAATGATCTCAGTACAATCAAGCGCGCCGTTCCCGACGAGACCCGCGGAATTGTGGAGACGCTCAACCGACTGTTTCAGAAGGTCGAGGCAAACATCTTGGATCACCAGGTCTTCATTTCCAATGCCGCGCACCAGTTGCGGAACCCGACCGCCGCCGTGCAGTCGATGGCCAAAGCCGCTCGCGATGCGATGAATGATGATGAGCGGCGACAACGGCTCGATGAGCTTGTCCTCGCAGCTCATTCCGCAGCGCGGGTGACCGAACAGCTTCTCTCTCTGGACCGGTTGCAGCATGGTGATGCTGAGGATTCCCTCGAGGTTTTCGACTTCGGCGCCCTTGTCGAGCGGACCTGCGCGGATCTGGCACCGGCCATTCTCGGCATGGGGATCGAGTTTGAGTTGAAACCGGCCGGCACGTCGCTCCCGGTTTGTGCGGACCGGTTCTTCGTGTCGGAAGCGTTGAAAAACCTGATCGATAACGCCCAGAAACACGGCGGTGCCGGGCTTTCACGGATTACCGTCCAGACGGGTCGTGAAGGCGCATTGGCAATTGTCAAGGTTGAGGACGATGGTCGCGGCCTGTCCCCGGACGCGGCCAAGACTGTCTTTGGCCGGTTTTCCCAGATCGAACCGTCGGACGGAAGCGGGCTGGGGCTGGCAATCGCCTTGTCTGTCGCGGTACGCCACGGTGGGACGCTGCGCATCAATCCCTCGGAAACGGGCGCAAGCCTGACGCTCGCGCTGCCGATTTCCAATGCCGAAGCGTCGGAGTGGCTACCGTTCAGAACATAATTGACCGGAGTTCAGCCTCGCTTTTTTGCTTCAGGTTTTGTTTCGCCGCCTTACACTGCGCTTCTGTACGCCCTTGCCTGACAAGTGGTGTCGCGGATCGGGGGGCGGTCCACTGCCTGAATGTCCATTGGATACGGGCAACCTTTTTGACTGATCGAATGTTGTCCTGAATGTCTTCGGTCGTCGAACAGAACCAGTTAGTGTTCGACAGGAAACCCCAATTACTGAATCACGATAAGCGACAGCCGGCGGGACTGGACACACAGGGCGGTCGCAATATCTCACCCCGTTGGCGCCCCCCGAGGGGATTCATCCCCTCTCCTGAAAGAGGGCGCGGGGCGGTCAGAAGTCGGGCGCGGGATCGGCGGCCGAGGCTTGGGCCGTGGTCATGTGAAAGCCCATATCCTCGACCAGAGGGCGGGCGCTTTCCGACCAGATCAGGCTGCGCCAGGCCGGCCGGCCTGGTATTTGCCGCGGACCAGGCCCTTCTCGATCATGATGCCGCCGACGGTTTTCATCTGGAAGAGTGTGCGGCCTTCTTCCTCGGCCCAGTATTCATGTACCTTGGAGAACTCTTTGACGATCTGCCGGCCGTCGGCGGCTGGGCAGGGATCGTCATTTCATCCAGGAACGCCCCCACCGGGTCGGCGGCTTCTATCAGGGACTCTTTCAGGCCGTCCCTGGTCATGGTCGATCTGTCCGGCTCAGGTCAGGTCGGAAACTCAATCCGAGGTCGAAGAACAACCATGTCCTTGCACCTCAGATGCACCATGTTTGCGTTCAATTCGTATTGCCGGGCAACAGCCGCTATCGACGGAGCCGACAACGCCTGACCTACAACGCGACGTTTGAATTCCTGCGGAGAGTTCCGCGGCCCCTTCTTCTGGCCCATATTCTGATGACCATCAGATTCTGCCGGGCACCAGATTGCCCGCTGATCTGCCTCACACAGCGAGCCTTGCTCCCAAAAGGCCGGGTTCACCGGGCGCTCACACAAGGAACGACAGTCGCAGAGATCTGCCGCGAAGCCGGGATCAGCCAGATGACGAAATTCAATTTGAAGAAGAACAATGATCTGCTGCCAGACGAGATGCACCGGCTGAAGGTGCTCGAGGGCGAGAACAGCCATCTGTCCTAAAATCTCTGACGACGGACAAATGTTGCGGCCGTTTTCAACATTGGCCGTCATCGCGTGGATCAGTCTTCGAAAAGGGCGCGGACCTTGTCCATGTCGAAGGCGTGTTCGGTCAAGCTCTCCGGATCCCACTCGCTTCGTTCCGCTTCAAAGAAGTCTCCACCATAGACGTGAATTGCGCCTGTCAATTTTGGAATCGGGTTCGTCACCGAGTGAATGAGATCCTTGCCAAGCGGCGTGCATTGGCCTGTCGACAGAGCGAGGGCCCCAGCCGCTTCGATGCGCCCCTCCGGATCATCAGCAACGCGCCGCCAGAAAATGTTGTCCTCCCTACCGCCGTAGATGCCTATGACGGCCCACATTTCGTGATTATGGGGCATCAGCGTCATTCCAGGTTTCCAGACGACATTTACAATCGTCAGATCACTCGACTTGTAGATCGGAAAAATGCCACTTTCTGTGGGCTCTCCCAATGATCTCGTCACCCCTGCGGGATCGCGCATCGCGCGGTCCACCACTTCCGCCACCGATCTGTGCGTGTCATCTCGATTCACTGCGGTTCGACAGTCCGCCACAAATTGCTCTATATTCCACATGCACTGGGCTCCTCTCTTCTGAGACGCCAGCGAGAATAGCACAGCCTGCTAAAACGCAGAAATCAGCGCATACAGTCGAGCAACACGAACCATAGCTCTTGCGACCGGTGGCGATCACTTGGTCATGCTGGTCTGGAGCCGGTGTCTGGCAAACGCCACAGCGGGCCACCCTGGCGCAGACGATCCGCGCCATTTTGTCGGACGGTGCAACCCTCACCGGCATTGGTAGCTTGCGTGACAGCATCCCGACCAGCCATGTGCCGGGCTGGGTCGCAAAATGTGCGTGCTGTTGGAGGACGCTGTTGCCGCCGACGCGCAGAAGCCGCCGCAGGGACCGTTTGCCCATCTGCGCCGTGCCTGAAACACATTCTTCGCGAGGTCGAGCCCGACAGTGAAAGTCTCCGACATGACTGGCCTTCCTGGTGGATCATCGCAGCCCAACCTTGGCACATTGATTCCGTGGAGTGGCGGTCACATCATCAGGGCCCGTTGAACTCTTCGATCGGCGTGACCTCCGGGGCGTTGCGAGGGGCAGATGATTGGCCCCGGTTTCGCAATGAACGGTTGAGAGATTTGCCACAACGTGATACCTTGAAAGAATATTTCAGCAAGCCACAACATGGCTTTCTGATAATTACATAGTGCGCTCTGTTTCTGATAATTTCTTAGTGTGCGCTGATTTTTTCGTGCATGAAGCGCGATCGGCCCACGCCGTCAGAATTGGGTGGGTCCATGTCAAGCTTCAGCATTGTCCACGATGTCAGTCAGGAACTGCGCCAGCAGATATTCGCGGCGCTGGACTCCGCTCCTGATGTCGATTTTTCGCTCACCTCCGCTGCCGCCAATATCTCTCTGTCGCCCCCGAACGACATTTCCGATTCCAGCGTGCTGGCCTCACTTTATCTCTACCATGTCGACATTGATCGACACCTGAGAAATCAACGCCCGCTGCCTGACCCGGGCCGGGCCGACGCCTTCCGCCTGCCGCCCCTCCCACTGCAACTGCGTTACCTGCTGACGCCAGTGGACGACGACGAGTTGAACAACCAGTTGCTTCTGGGGCGGGTGATCCAGCTGTTTCACGATGCGCCGATTGTCTCGGCTCTTGGCGGCGCGGGCATTGGCGACAGTTTTGGCGGCGCTTCGGCCGAGTTGCGGGTGCGTCCCGACCTTCTGTCGATGGAACAACTGTCGCAAGTCTGGAGCGCGTTTTCGACCCCCTACCGCCTGTCGGTGACTTTGCTGGTTGAAGTCGTGGCCGTCGACAGCGCGCTGCCGCCGCGACGCCAACCGCGGGTCAGCGAGAAGGTGGTGGCCACCGGCCTGAAAGAGCGGGAGGACGGATGATGGTGCTCAAGGCATATGCGCCGCCCATGACCCGTCAGGCCGTGGCGACCGGCCGGTTGGCGCAGGGCGTGACGGGGTTCGCACTGCCGGTCTTCGAGGCGGAATTGCACTACGAGGATCCGGGCGCGGCCGACAGATGGCTGCCCTATCCGGCGGTCTTCCGGCGCGGCGACGGCGGCTGGTTCTCGTTCCAGCTTGATCCGCAAAGCGCCGCCCCTGCCTTCGAAGCGGTCGATCCGCTGCGCCTGAGGGTCACATTCGCCGTGCCCGGTCGGGAACCATTCGAGGAGACCCGGACCATTCCGGGCGCCGACCTTCGCCCGACCCAGACCAGCATCACGGTTGTCGGCGACAGCGTTCAGGTGACGCTTCTGCCCGGCGCGCCCGTCGATTTCAGCGGAGTCCTCGACCCGCTGCCGGTCGCGCTTGCAGGCTATGTGCTGCGGGACAACGATTCGGAAACGCCGGCGCCGAATGCGACGGTGTCCATCCTCGCCCCGGTTTCGGCAACCACCGCGACCACCGATGCGGGCGGCTGGTTCCGGCTCGACGCATTGCCTGTCGCCGAAGAGGTGACCGTGCGGGCAACCGACGGCCTTCACGTGACCGACCGAACGATCCGCATCGATTTCAACAAACCCGTCAACGAAACAATCTTGAGCGTCACCACAACCTAGGACCGAAGGAGAGCAACCGATGCCCGAATATCTTGCACCCGGCGTCTATATCGAGGAGGTCTCCTCGGGGAACAAGCCCATCGAGGGCGCCAGCACATCCACGGCAGGCATGGTTGGTTTCACCCAGCGCGGGCCGGAAAATACGCCCACGCTGGTGACCAGCTTCGGCGCCTTCAACCGGGTCTTCGGCGGGTTCATCGACCACGCCACACTGGCTGATCCGGCCAGCGGGCTCGACATGCTGCCCTATGCGGTCCAGGGGTTCTTCGGCAACGGCGGCGCAAGGCTCTATGTCAATCGCATCGTCGGAACCAACGCCACCACGGCCAGCGTTCAGGTGCACGGCACGGACCTGACCCAGGGGGTGTCGACCACGATGGTCGGGGCTGCCGCGTTGGGGGCTGGAACCATTGCTATCGAGGATGCCAGCAATGTCGCCGCTGGCACGGTGCTGCTGATCTCGGACGACGACCGCACCGAACTTGTGACCGCAACGGGTCCGGCGACCGGCACACGGCTGCTGGTGAATGCGCCTTTCGCCCAGGCCGGGGCAGATGACGATGCGGTCACGGTTCAGACATTTACCGACGGCGCCAACTTCCCGGTCAGCGGAGATATGGTGGCCGGGGCCACTGCGCTTGCCCTGACCGATCCCACCGGGATTGCTGCGGGGGACATCCTGCGGGTCAGCGACACCGGCAACCCCGATCTGACCGAGTATGTGATCGCGACGACGCTCGATCTACCCGACGTCGACCAGGCGTTGCTGTTTGCCCATCCGGCAGCGACGACGGTCGTCGATGTTGTGACGGCGGCGGCCGGAGCGGCCACGCAACTCGACGGGGCTTCGGTTGCCGGCGCCGCGGCGCTCGACGTGGACCCGCAACCCTCCATTGCCGCAGGCGACATCGTGCGGCTCGGCAACGCGTTTCGTCGTGTTCTTTCGGCGGCAGAGACCGTACCCGTCAGTGCGCTGACCGAAAGCCACGGCGACGGGGTGACGGTCACGGCGAGCGTCCCGATGTTCGAGGCCCACGCCCGGTTCCGTGGCGCCTGGGGCAATGACATGCAGGTCCGCACCGAGCGTTCGAGCCTCGTGGAGACCGCCACCGCCGCCGCCGCTGGCACCGGCGAGACGGTGGTGATGCTGGACAGCGCCTTCGGGCTTTACGAGGGCAGCGTGCTGGAATTCTCCACTGGCGAGCGGGCCACGGTGGCCTCTGTCAACCGGGTCAGCGGCGAGGTGGTCCTCACCGGCAGCCTTGGCACCGGCGTGGGTCCGGGTACGGTGGTCCGGTCGGTGGAGTTCCACCTGATCGCAGAGCGGATCGAAAACGGCAAGGTCGCCGAAAGCGAGCTGTTCGAAAATCTTTCGATGAATTCCGACCATCCGCGCTATGCCCCGACCATTGTCGGTCGGTTCGATCGCGCGGCGATTGCGGGCCGGGAATCCGGCAACGCAGGCGGGTCCGAACTGATCCGGCTTTCGGATCGCACGGTGGACGATGCCGGCGTCGATGTTGCAACCGCCGATGACGGGCGGATCGCCACACCGGTCGCGGCCGTGATCTGGCCAATGGTCGGCGGCACCGACGACGATGCCTCGATCGATTCGAACACGTTCATCGGCACCGCCTCGGACGATCCCGGCGACCGCACGGGCATTCAGGCGCTGGAGAACGAATCCTCGATCTCGATCGTTGCGGTGCCCGGTCAAACCGACATCTCGCTGCAAAAGGCGCTGCTGAACCATTGCGCCAAGATGCGCTATCGATTTGCGGTGGTCGAGACGGATGTGGGCGACAGGCTGGCGGATGCCCGCGGCCACCGGCAGAACTTCGACACCACCTATGGCGCGATCTACTATCCGTGGCTGGTCATCCCCGACCGGTTCGGCGATCCCGGCGATATCCTGAAGATCCCCCCGGCAGGCCATGTGGCCGGCATCTATGCCCGAACGGACATCAACCGGGGTGTCTGGAAGGCACCGGCAAACGAGGTCGTGCGCGGTATTCTCGGGTTCGAGACAGCGCTGACCAAGGGCGAGCAGGACATCCTGAACCCCATCCACGTCAACTGCTTCCGCGACTTTCGCACCGCCAACCGGGGGCTGCGGCTGTGGGGCGCGCGGACGCTGAGTTCGGATCCCGAGTGGAAATACGTCAACGTGCGTCGGTTGCTGCTGTTCATCGAGCAGTCGCTCGATAACGGCCTGCAATGGGCGGTCTTCGAGCCCAACGCCGAGCCGCTCTGGGCCTCGGTAAAGCAGTCCATTTCGGGGTTCCTGACGGGCATCTGGCGCGACGGTGGCCTTGAGGGCACCTCCGAGGAAGAAGCCTACTTCGTCAACGTCGGCTACAACATCACCATGACCCAGGCCGATATCGACAATGGTCGGCTCATCGTCGAGGTCGGGGTCGCCGCCGTGAAACCGGCCGAATTCGTCATCATCCGTATCGGTCAGAAGACGCGGGAAGCGACGTCCTGACGTCGCGCCCTGCCTGAACAATTCCACGGAAGGAGCCCGGTTCAATGCCACGCAACGACCCCTATGCCCAGTACAACTTCCTGCTGGAAATCGACGGCCTTTCGGTCGCTGGTTTCACCGAAGTGGGGGGGCTGAGTTTCGAACAGGATATCATCGAGTATCGCGAGGGCGCGGATACCGCCACGGTGCGCAAGATCCCCGGCCTGCGGAAATACGGCAACATCACGCTGAAGCGTGGCTACACCCAGAACCGCGAACTCTGGGAGTGGCGCAAGACCACGATCGACGGTGTGACCGAACGCAAGGCCGGCGCCATCATCCTGCTGGACGAGGCGCGTCAGCCGCAGCTGCGCTGGGAATTCTCCGAGGGCTGGCTGTCGAAATACGAGGGTCCGGCGCTGAACGCGACGGCCAACGAGGCGGCGATGGAGGCCATCGAGATCGCCGTCGAGGACGTTCGTCTGGTATGAGGAAGGGCACGCGCCAATGACCATGCCACTGACCCCCGGAATCTACATCGAGCCGGTTCAGCCCGTGCGGGCCACCGGGCCGCTGGAGCGCGGTGATGTGCCGGTTTTTCTGGGCTATGCGCGGCGCGGCCCGTTCGGCGTGCCGGTCCGGATCGAAAGCCGGCGGCAGTTCGAGGATCTGTTCGGGGCGCCCTTCGTGCCCGGACACCTTGCGGGCGCGGTCGGGGCCTTCTTCGAAACCGGCGGTACGGTGTGCTATATCGTCCGCGTGACCGGACAAGGGGCGCAGGCTGCCGAGGCGGCGATCGTGCCCGACGATCCAACCGTCCAGGTGCCGGACCGCGTCTGGCGGGCGCGGGCAAGCTTTCCCTGGCCGCGGATCAACCCGCGCGCGTTGCAGGGCAGCGGCAATCCCGGCGCGCAGGCCTGGGCGGCCGCGTTTGACGCCCAAGTGCAGACCTACGGCCGACGCACCCCGGACCCCGGCGCCTGGGGCAACGGGCTTCGCGTGGAGATCTTGCGCCAATCGCTGGTCGCGGCCGAAACCGAGCCGGGGCGGCTTGAGGACGGCATGGCCAGCCAACTTTTCAACCTTGCCGGGCTGGAACCGCACTCGATCCTCGAATTGCACCAGGAGATCGCTGGCCAAGCCATCACCGCGACCGCCGAGATCGCTCGGATCGACGCCGCCCGGCAGATGGTCTGGTGGAAGACGCCGCCCGACGCGCTGGACACTGGTGGCCCCGCGCTTGACCCCACGGCCGCCATCCGGATCGCCTCGGTAGAGTTCCGCGTCGATATCTATGTCGATGGCCGGCTGGTGGAGCGTTTCGAAAATCTCGGGCCCCATCCCGATCACAGCCGTGCTCTGGAGAGCGTGATTGCCGAGGAATGCCGCAACCTCGACCTTGCGCCGGATTTTGATACCGACGCGGCCACTGACTGGACCGATCCCGCCACCTGGCCGGCGCTGACCTCGGTTCAGCTGTCGGGCGGTTGGGATGCGGTTTCGACGGTGACGGCCGAGGATTATCTGCGGGCACTGGGGGCACCGCCACACAGTGGCGCGGCGCAGGCCGTGTCGCAGGCGCGGGTCGACGAGATTGCCCTGGTCGCCGCACCCGACCTTGTTCTGCAACCACCGGCCCCCGAACCGGTCTCGCCACCGCCACCGCCACCCGAGATCGATTGCGGCGTGCTGGAAGCGCCGGCCGCAGGACGACTGACGGGGCTTGTGCTGTCCGCAGGCACCGGCAGCGACGCGCAGCCGCTGCCGGGCGTGCGGGTCGAGGTCGCGGGGCAGGGGCGCGTTGCGACCACAGCCGCTGACGGAACCTTCCTGCTCGACGGCTTGCCGCTGGCCCTTGTCACGCTGCGGTTTGCCAAGGCCGGTTTCGCCGATCTGGAAACCCTTGCGCAGGCGGTGGAGTTCACCACGGGCCCGCCAGTCCAGTTCGCGCTGGAAGCCCTGGTCGATCCCCGGCAATTGACCGAAAGCGAAATCCTCACGGTGCAGGCCGCCATGATGAGCCCTGCGATTGTCGGACCCTATCGCGTGGCCGTGCTCGATCCCCCGTCCGCGGGAATGAAGCTGGACGACCTGCGCAGCTGGCGGGCCAAGCTGGGCGACAGTGCCCGCGGGGCCTTCTTCGGACCGTGGCTTCGGGTTCCGGCAGGCGAGACCGGGGGGACAGCCCTGCAACCGCCATGTGGCCATGTCTGCGGCGCCCTGGCCCTTGGTGAGCACGAGACCGGCATTCATCGCGCCCCGGCAAACCTGCAACTGCGTCAGGTCGAGGGCGTTGCGCTCGACATCAGTGATGCCGAGCAGGCGCTGCTCAACCCCATCGGGCTGAATGCGATCCGCGCCTTCCCGGGCCGGGGCATACGTCTCTGGGGCACCCGCAGTCTCTCGTCGAACCCCGACTGGCGCTATATCACCTCGCGGCGTCTGGTCGACGCGATCGAAAAGACGCTGGAACGCGCGCTGCAATGGGCGGTCTTCGAGCCCAACAACGCGATCACAAGGCAGGCCGTGGTGCTGACCGTCAGAACCTTGCTCGAAGGCCTCTGGCGGCAGGGCGCACTGGCAGGGGCCGCGCCGCGCGAGGCGTTCACCGTGAAATCGGATTTCGAGAACAACCCGCAAGCGGACAGAGATGCCGGGCGGATGATCGTCGAGATCGGCGTCGCCCCATCGATTCCGTTCGAGTTCATCCTGTTCCGGCTGGGCCGGACACTGGATGCCATAGAAGTCAGGGAGTAGCGCCATGGCCGGATTGCCCCGTCTCGACCCGTTGCCGGCCTTCAACTTCTACGTCGTGCTGGTGGATGACAGCTCGCTCGTCTCGACGGCGGTTTCCCTGGTGGCGCCCTTCGTGCTTGGCGGATTTGCGGAGTGCAGCGGTCTGGAAAGCGAAATGGGCCTGGTGGAATACCGCGCCGGCGGGGTGAACGACCGGGTCCACAAGTTCCCCGACCGGTTCACCTTTCCCAACATCGTGCTGAGCCGGGGCGTGGGCTTTTCCGAGGACATCTACCTCTGGCACGAGGAATTTCTGCAGGGCGAGGGAAAGCGGCGCAACGGGATGATCCTGCTGGCCAACGAGATGCGTGTGCCGATCAAGTCCTGGAGCTTCGAGCGCGGTCTGCCGATCAAATGGACCGGGCCTTCGCTCAACGCCGGGTCCTCGGCGCTTTCGATCGAACGGCTGGAGATCGCCCACGAGAAGCTGACGCTGATGATGTCGCCGGGCAAGGCGCTCGACATGGTGCTTGACGCGGTTTTCTGAGGAGATGGACATATGCCAATCGTTCCAATGGATATCCGGGTCAACACGGTGGAAAGCCGGGTTCGGGTAAGTGACGCCGAGGCGCTGCTCGCGCCGGATGTGCTTGACCGCATCGCCGAGGCGGTGATGGAGCGGATCGCAGAGAAACGGCGGATCGAGACCGCGCGCGACCGTGACACCCGTGTCGATCATCCGAAACGACCGGGAATCCGGGGGCTCTGATGGTACAGCTCACTTTCCAGCGCCTGACCCTCGACAAGCAGCCAAATGGCAGCCCGATCATGGTGCCGTACAACCCGACGGAACTGGCCCTGTCAAAATCGGCGCAATATTCGGATGTGGCGATTCCGGGCATCGACCAGCCGATCATCCAGTTCGTCCGCGGAGAGTCCGAAGCCCTGACGCTGGAGTTGTTCTTCGACAGCACCGAGGCCGGGACCGGCGCCGGGGCGGACTCGGTCCAGCCGCAGGTGGACCAGTTCCATCGTCTCGTCACCATCGACGGCAACCTGCACACACCGCCGATCGTCCGGATGACCTGGGGCACCGATTTTCCCGGCGTAGCCCTGGGCGACAATGCGCAACCCTCGGCGGCGATGGACGCGATCGTGCTGAGTTGCGCGCGCCGTTTCACCCTGTTCAACGCCGATGGCATCCCCCTGCGCGCCACGGTCTCGTTGCAATTGCGCGAGTACCTCACGCTGTCCGAGCAGGTCGACCTGATCAACTTCCGCTCCGCCGACCACACCCGCGTCCGCACCGTCCGCGAGGGCGAGACCCTGCCGCTGATCGCCTACGAGGCCTATGACGATCCCGCCAAATGGCGGCTGATCGCCGAAGCCAACGGTCTTTCCGACGTCCGACACCTTCAACCCGGCATGCAGTTGACCCTGCCGCCGACCGTCTGAGCCGCCCATGACAACCACCGCAGACCCCATCTATCAGGACCGCACCTTCTTTGCCCCGGCCTTTCAGATCGCGCTGAAGGGCCAGAATATCGGCCAGGAGGTGATCCGTGATGTGCTCGAAGTGACCTTCACCGACGATCTGGAGAATATCGACAGTTTCGAATTCGCGCTGGGGGACTGGGACGAAGTCGCCCGGCTGCCGAAGTATTCCTCGCCCTGGGACGAGAGCGGAAGCCCGCGCAAGTCCGCCGACGGCCGCTACGACCTTCCGAACTTCCAGCCGGGCGCGGAAGTCGACCTGAAGATGGGATATCTGGGCGCGGGGGATCTGACCCCTGTGATGAAAGGGACGGTGGTCTCGATCTCGACCAGTTTTCCCGCCGGCGGCGCGCCGACCTGTCGTATCCGGGTGCTCAATGACCTGCACAAGTTGCAACGGGTGACCGTCAACGGCACTTACGAGGGCACGCGGCTGGGGATTGCCGAAACGCTGCTGCGCGAATCCGGGGTCACTACCGAGCGCCCGCAGGGGCTTGAGGAGGAGGACGCCAAGACCGAAACGGTCAACGGCACGCTCTACGAAGAGGTGTTCCGCCGCGCGACCGAGGCCGGGCTTTCTATCGCGCTGGAGGAAGGCGATGCCGGGCCGGTGCTGCGGATGACCCAACCGGCGCAGGACAGCGCGGTGGCGCTGCTGGAATGGGGCCGCAGCCTGGCCAGTTTTACCCCGACGCTGTCGACACGCGGGCAGGTGCAGAAAGTTGTCGTCCGCTCAAGCGATATCACCCGCACCGGGGACGGGCGTCGGGTGCTGGCCGAGGCGACCTGGGCCGATCTGGACGTGGCGCCCGAAGTGCTGGGGCCGCAGTCGGACAGCGAGTTGGAAGACGCGCTCGGGGATGCGGTTGTGTATATCGACGCCGACGAAACCGTGCGCACCGAGGCCGATGCCCGGCGGCTGGCCATTGGGCGGCTCAAGGAAATCGCACGCGAGTTGGTGACGGCCTCGGCCGCGACGGTCGGTGCCCCCGAGCTTCGCGCCGGACAGGTGGTCGAAATTGCCGGGATCGGCCCGCGTTTCGGGGGTCTCTACCGGATCACCAAATCCACCCACACGCTCGGTGCCGCAGGCTACACAACCAGCTTCGAGGCCCGGAAGGAGGTGCTGCGTGGGTGATGTCATGCACGGTCTGGTTCTGGGCGAGGTCACGGACGTCGACGATCCCGAAGGGCTCGGGCGTATCCGCGTGGCCTTCATGAATTTCGGCAGCGACGTGGAATCGGTCTGGGCGCCGGTCGCGGCGACGATGGCGGGGGCCGAGGCCGGGGTGCACTTTTTGCCTGAGGTGGGAGACATCGCGGTCGTCGGCTTCCTGATGGGCGGGCTGAACCATCCTGTGGTGCTGGGCTACGTCTGGAACGGCGATCAGGCGCCCCCCTCCACCGAGCCGACCGAACGCCGGATCGTCAGCCGCGAGGGGCATTCGGTGACCTTTTTCGACGGCGGCGGCGACGACGGGATCACGCTTGAGGATGCCCACGGCAACAAGGTGGTGATGAAGAGCGACGGGATCGAGATCGAGACGCCGGGCAACCTTGCGATCAAGGTCAGCGGCAACGGCGACATCGAATGCAGCGGCACACTGACACTGAAGGGAGCGACGATTCAGCTGAATCCGTAATGGACATGGACACACTCTTTCCTACCGACACGGGCTATTCGGCCAGGTTCATCCGCGGTTTGCGGGGGGCGGGCCCGACGGCGACCGAAGACGCCGGGGCGGCCATCGTCAAGCGGTCCTTCACCGTGTCGGCAGGCGCGCTGATCCCGGACGCGGGGGGCGAGGCAATTCTGGAAGGCGACGATGTGGTGATTGTCGACGATCAGGGCAACACCGACCCCACGGACGACCTGATCCGCGTGCGGCGCGAATCCGACCTTGTCGTGCGCAAAAACCACGGGGACGTGATTGTTCTGGGCCACCACGGCGGCGACATCGGCGGACGGGTCGAGATCGACTCCGGTTCCGGCGCGCAAACCTGGCTGACCCGCACGGCAGGGGCCAACAATGCCGGCGATCCGGACACGCAGGTCAATCTCTTTGGCTGGCATCCCCGCGATGCCGCGACGCGGCTGGACGAGGCCCGCCCCGCCTTTCCGGACTTCGATCCCGCCAGCGAGAGCGGCAATCTGGATCATTTCTGGAATGCCCACCGGCGCACGGGCGGGGGCTTCTCGGCGTTCAGTCGGACCTACACCAGTACCGGCACGGTCGCGATCTTTCATCAGGCAGTCGATGGCAGCAAAACCTTCGGGTTCAGCTACAGCTTTCCGACGCTCACCGCGCGTTATTTCGCCTTTTGCGGCTGCGGACCCGACCGCGAGGCCTTCTGGGGCCCGGTGGATCTGGGCGCGATGACCCTAGACACGCTGGTGATCCGCCCCGATGCAGCGACGGTTTCGGCGGTCTGGCGCATCTCCTGGCCGTGGGAGCAGGTGCCGCCTGACAGCTACCGTCGTCTCGAAGTGAGGGAGGACTGACAATGGCCCAGCCCATCGCAACCGCCAGCGGCATTGCCTTTGCCTTTCCCGATGTCTGCAATACGCCCACGCCGGGCGGTCCGGTGCCGATCCCCTATCCCAATATTGCCCAGCTTGCCGACGCCAGCCCGGTGGCCGGCACCGCGGGCAATCCGGTCACCGCGGGCGGCACCGCAGTGCTTTTGGCCAACAGCGTGGTGCAAACCTCCAGCGGTGACGAGGCCGGCACCGCCGGTGGCGGCATTTCCAGCGGCACCATCAAGGGCGCCTGCGAGATGACCACGTTCTCCTCCACGGTCTTTGCAAATGGCCAAGGGGTCGTGCGCTTCGGCGACACCACCAGCCAGAACACGCGCAACGCAGTTGGCACCGTGTTGAGCGCCTTTCCGACCGTCCTGGTGGGGGGCTGAGCGATGGCAGAGTTCCTGGGCCAGGGCTGGAAGTTCCCGATCCGCGTCAACGGTCGCGGCGGGCTGGGCTATGTCTCGGGCGAACGCGCGGTTGCCGAGGCGATCTGGATCATCCTGTCGACGCCGCGCAAGTCCCGCATCATGGAGCCCGCCTTCGGCTGTGGCATCCACGACTACGTCTTTGCCCCCAACAACGCGAACACCCGCGCGATCATCGAGACCGAGGTCCGCGCGGCACTGACCACCTGGGAGCCGCGCATTGACGTGCTCTCGGTTGCGGCGACCGCGCATCTCGATGCCCCCAATACCCTTTTGATCGAAGTGGACTACCGGCTCCGCGCCAACAATGCCGCCGGAAATCTGGTCTACCCGTTCTTCATCAACGAAGGCCTTGCCTGAGGAGCGCCCCATGCCGCTGAACGCCCCGAACCTTGACAGCCGCACCTTCGATGACCTGGTGAAGGAAGCCCGCGAGCGGATCCCCCGCTATACGCCCGAATGGACCAATCTGAACGACAGCGATCCGGGCATGACGCTGGTCAAGCTGAACGCCTGGCTGACCGAGACCATCCTGTTCGAGTTGAACCGGGTTCCGGATCTGACCTACACCAAGTTCCTGGATCTGCTGCAGATCACCCGACGGCCCGCCCATGCGGCCCGCAGCGAACTCGCCGTGACGCTGAAGAAGCTGAGCACGCCGGAAGATGCGCTGAGCGTGCTGGTGCCGAAGGGCGCGAAGGTCGAGGTGGACGACCCGGACCTGACCGAAGAGGTGTTGTTCGAGACGGATTATTCGCTGCGGGCGATCAACGCCGCCATCGGCGCCTGCATGGTCAGCCGGGCCGGGGCTCACCCGCTGGATCTGGTGACCGAATACGACAGCAAGACAGCCGCGACGGACTGGCGTCCCGGTTTCCTGCCGTTCGGCGAGGCGCCGGTTGCGAACGCCACCATGCTGCTTGGGCTGGTCTTGCGCCCGCATATCAAGGGGTCGCTGAACGACTATGCGCAGGATGTCTTCCCGTCGGGCCAGATCGACATCTTTGTCGATGCCTCCCAGCCCTTCGACACGGTGGAAGGCACCGACACCAACGGCACTCCGACCGAAGAGGTGATCGACACATCGCTGTCGCGGCAGTGCCTGTTCCCCTGGGAGGTGTCCGAGGCCGTGCGGCAGGTGGAGTGGCAGGTCTACACCGGGTCGTCGCCCGACACCGAGATCACCGGCAATGGCAGTTCCAGCACCGGCTGGGTCACGCTGTCGGTGGCCGGGGACGAAACGGCGGGGCTGACCCGGTCCGGCCATGTGCGGCTGGAGATCCCGGAACGGATCGGCCGGGCCAGCATGGATCAGCTTGACCGCGATGCGATCTGGGAAAACCTCGGTCTGGCGCAAGTGCGCCCGCCGGTGACCGAAGACGAGCTGCTTGCGGATCTGGACCAGGATCTCGAAGGCCTGCTTGATGCGCTCGACGAGGATGCCTGGCAGAACATGGGGCTCACCGACACCCAGGATCTCAACCGTGTGCTCAGCTGCGACCCCACGGCGGCGACCCAGAATTGCAAGACCGGCGCGGATGTTGCCGACCAGATCCGGGACAACAATCTCGATGTGGACCCCTCGGCGCTGACCCCTCAGGAGTGGCGCAAGCTCGCGGCGGACGCCTATGCCCTGCCGCCGGTGCCGGTCTTCGCCGAGACGACGCGGCGGTTGCACTGGTTGCGCGCGGTGCTCAGGGATCCCTCGGACTACACGCCGGCGCCGCTTGCGGAAATCCGTCTCAATACCATCCCCGCGACAGGTGCCTCGACGCGGCTCGATGAACGGCTCGGGGCCTCGGACGGTCGGCCGGGGCAAACCTTGACCCTGGCCCGGGTGCCGGTCTATTTCGATCCCGAAAGCGGCGCGCCCGACGCCGAGATCACGGTTGGCGGCGAAAGCTGGACCCGGGTGGACGATTTCTTCCGCTCGCAGCCCGGCGATCCGCATTACACGCTGGATCCCACCACCGGCGTGGTGACATTCGGCGACGGCAAGCGCGGGCGCATCCCCGTGGCCGGGGCAGAAATCCGGGTTGTGCGCTACCGCACGGGCGGCGGTGCCATCGGCAACGTCGGCCCCGGCACGATCACCAAGCTGCGCGGGGCGATCCGCGATGTGGACACGGTGACCAATCCCCGGGCCGCCGCAGGCGGTTCGGATGCGGAAAGCGATGACGACGTGCGCCTTCGGGCACCGCACACGCTGCGCGTCCGGGACCGCGCGGTCAGCGCCGAGGATTTTGCCTTTCTTGCAAGGCAGACCCCCGGTGTGGCCGTTCACAAGGCCTATGCCGTGGCCGGTCACGACTATGACCGCGACCGCACCCCGAAGCTCGACGCGCAGCCGGGGGCGGTTACGGTCATCGTCCTGCCCGCCAATGACGAAGACACACCGCTGGCCTCTGAGGCCGAGTTGCGGGCCGTCTGCCGGTATCTCGAGCCGCGGCGGCTGATCACCACCGAACTGCATGTGGCTTCGCCGGATTACGCGGATCTGTCGTCCCTGAAAGCCCGGATCACCATCGGGCAGGATGCCGACATCAAGACGGTTTCCGACGCGGCCATCGCCGCGGTCCTGACGTTTCTGCATCCGCTGAGGGGCGGCGCGGCGGGCGACGGCTGGCCCTTTGGCGAGCCGATTTACCATGCCGATCTCTACGACCTGCTGCTGGGCGTGGACGGCGTGCGGCGTGTTTCCAACTTGTCCATCGCCCGTGCCGACGGAGGCGACACCGACCCGGTGGCCGATGTGCTTGGACTGCCGAAGGGCATGCTGCCGCATCTGCCGCGCGAAGCAATCGAATTCCAGGTGACCTATGACAGTTTCGGCTAGACCCACCTCCCATCCCTGGGCCCGGCTCGACCCTCTGTCAGGCTGGCGCATCGAAGGGACGCCCGACGGGCTTGTCATCACCGGGACCGGCCTGCGCCTCGGCGTTCCCGGGCAGAGAGCCGTTGCCGATACCGAACCCTTTGGCACCTTCGGCGGCCGAACCCTACCGACCGGCCTTGCAATTGCGCCCGATGGCCGCCTGTTCCTGGCCGATCCGGGCGGCAGCCGGGTGTTGACCTGGCTTGCGCCCCCGCGTCCCGACACGCCGGTGGCGGGACAAATCGCCTATCCGCCGCAACGCCCAAATGCGGCCCCCGCGATCTGGCCCTTCGCCGCACTTTGGCCCGCACGGCCCGTCCCGGATCCGGAGGTCTGCGGGGTCGAACCGGGCGGTCGTTCGGCAGACCCCTATGCGCTGGTGGAACCGGTGGACCTGGCCATTGCGCCGAACGGGGATCTGGCGATTGCCGACGCGGGCGGCGCGACCGGTGTCGGGCGGGTGCTGGTGATCGTGCTGCCGTCGGGCGCGGTACGGCAATGCCTTGATCTTCCGGGCGTCGCCCCGGCGGCGATCGGGTTCGACGCCCACAGCAATGCCTACGTCGCCGACCGTGACGGCAACAGGATCCTGCGCTTCGATGCCCACTGGCAGCTCGATCGCGACTATGCCGGCGGGGCCGGAGTCCTGGACCGACCGACGCATCTGCATGTCATCGCCGATCCAGGGCCGCACCGCTGCGGCGGCGGCGGGTCGGGATGTGCCTGCGCCGATAACGGCACATGTGATTGTCTGAGCGATGGCACGGTGCTGGTGATCGACCGCAGCGGCGTGACCATTCTGGACCCGAAGGGCAGGGTGGTCGACGCCGAACTGCCGGACGCGCTGTCCCCGCCAGCGCTCTCTACGGATGCCGACGGCGGGCTGATCCACGACGTGCCGCCGCGCGACCCGCTGCGCCTTGTCGGTCTGGCCGTGACCCGGTCCGGCACGCTGGAGGGCACTGGGCTGCCGCTTCTGGCGCGGCCGAAACGGTTGGTGTTGCCGCGAAACGGGTCATTGGTCACGCAGGCCATCGAGGGCGACCGCGACGGGTTTGCCTGGCACCGGGTGGCACTGGAGGCCGAGATCCCCGACCGCACCCGGCTGGTGGTCCGCAGCTATACCTCGGACGCGGCGCTGGAGCCGTCGCGGATCGCCGCCCTTGCCGAGGCGGACTGGTCGGGCGCGCTGGTGATCGACGCCAAAACCGCAGTGCCCGAGGTGCTGATCCAGAGCCCCGTGGGCCGCCGTCTGTGGCTGCGCGTCGATTTCCTTGGCGACGGGGCCGCGACGCCGCTTCTCAAGGGCGTGGACATATTCGGCCCGCGCAGCTCGTCGTTGCAGCTTTTGCCGCCGCCATTCCGCCAGGATCCGGAAAGCGCGCATTTCCTCGACCGGCTGCTCAGCTATTCCGACACGATCTTTTCCGAGATTACCACGCTGAACGCGGCATTTGCCGCCCACCTCGACCCCCACGCGGTGCCGGCAGGGGACTTCCTGGACTGGCTTGGCCGGTGGTTCGACTGGCGTTTCCTGGCCGAATGGCCGGACCAGACCCGCCGCGAAATGATCGAAACCTCGGTCACTTTCTTCCGCGAGCGTGGCACCGTCGCCGGGCTGAGGCGGTTGCTGCAGTGGCACAGCGGACTGGCCGATCCGATGCCGGTGATCATCGAACACCACCACCTGCGCGACTGGGACATGGCGGGGGGCGCGACCCGGCCCAACATTGGCGGTCTGCCGATTCCACAGGGCGAAGGCCGCTACGCGCATCACTTCACCGTTGTCCTGCCGGCATCCGCGGTGCCCGACAGCACGGCGCGGGCCAAGATCCTAGATCTGATCGAGGCCCAGAAACCCGCCCATACCGTCGCCGACATTCGCCTTGTCGGTCCGGGTCTCCGGATTGGCGCGCAGTCCATGGTCGGCGTGGACACCATCCTTGGGGACTGGCCGTCCAAGCCGCTTGGTGCTGGCGCCCTCGGCCAGACCCTGCACACCGCCCACGGTGGCCCCGCCCTGGGGACGACAACATTGAATTGAACAAGGAGCTTCGGGACCCATGTCAGACACCACGAAAGACACCTGCATCCCCTGCGGATTGCACCAGCCGAAGCGGAACACCTATTTCGATGGCAAGCTGCTGCTGGCCCGGGATTTCCAGGACGAACAGAGCTATCACATCGGCAAGCGGCAGCTGCTGAATGCGCAGCTTCACGGCGCGGGAACGGTCTGCGGCCTGCGCATCGTCGAGCATCCGTCGCCCGATTGTCGAGACCGGTTCGTGGTGCTGGAGCCGGGGCTGGCGCTTGATTGCTGCGGACGCGAGATCATCGTGCCGGAGCGCACGCTGGTGCGGATCAAGGATCTGGTCGATGCGCTCGACACCGCGCCGGGCACCGAGGACGACATTTTCCTCGCCATCCGCCGCTGCGACGAACCGGGCGAACTGGCACCGGTCATCCTGTCGGATTGCGACGGCACTGGAGGTCAGCTTCCCGGGCGGATCGTTGAAGGCTTCGAAATGGTGGTTGAGGCGCGGCCAAAGGGGGCTGTGCAACCGGTTGAGACGCCACTGACACCGGACTTCAACTGGCGGCATACGCTGAACCTGCATCGGCAGTCGCCGCGCGGCGTGTCCGTCGACGAGGACGAAGCCTTTCTCTACGTGACCGGCATGACGCTTGGTCTGGCCGAAGAGGACGACGCGCCGGACTCCCGCGTCTATGTCTACCGGCGCGAGAACCACGACCTCGTCACCGCGCTGGACGGGCCCGGAAATCCCGGCGATCTGAAGGTCTCGCCCATTGGCGATCAGGTCTATCTGTCGGGCACCTGGGACGGCGAGGTTGCCGGCATCGGCGTCTATGAAAAATCCGAGATCCGCCAGAACGCCGACCCCTTGGGCATCATCGCACTGGAGGATCCCGTGCGATTGGCCGTGTCGCCCCGCAATGGCGCGCTTTACGCGCTGGAGACGGTCAGTGGCAGGCTCCATGGCTGGTCGCAGGACTCCATAGACGCCTGGATCGCCGATGGGGCGCCCGGGTCCGGGCCAACGGGTGTCGGGCCGGTCGAAACCGGATTCACGGCGCCGCTCGGCACGGCCGACCATCCGGCCTATCGCGGGGCCGCCATGTTCGAAATCTCGGGCGACGGCAAGCACCTGCTGATTGCCGACAGGGCCATTGCGCGCACCGGCGCGATCAAGGTGCTGGACACGACCACGCTGTTCGCCCGCGGCGAGAATGCCGAGGTCTTCGCGCCGGATCTGTCCTTCCTGGCCGCCAAGGAACAGGTGATGGCGGTGAAATGGAGCAGCGACAACACGCTGGTCTACGCCCTGACCCGCACCACCGGCACTGGATCACCCACCGATCTGCGGCGGCTTGAACTGAGCCAGGACATGACAACCTTCGTGCCGCGCGGTCGCGGCGCGCGCTGGCAAGGCCAACCGCTCGACCTCGCGCTCGCGCCGACCGAACGCTGGGCCTATGTGCTGCAGCAGACCGCCAATACCGACCCGGAGGTCGTGGCGATCTCGGTCGAGGCGGCCACTGCTGCTGGCGACACGCCCGACGCCAATGCCCTTGCAGGCGAAGCGCAATCGATTGCCGGCAACGGGCGGTTCGCACGCCTTTCGGCACGAGGCGACACGCTCTATGTCACCGCCGATGATCAGGATCCCGAAAGCAACCCGGACCGGGGATTGGTCGCGGTCGTCGATATCCGCGAAGCCGATTGCGGGGCGCATTTCCGCCAGATCATCGACGGCTGTGCGACATGCGAGGGGGACGACGACGGTCGTGTGGTTCTCGCCCATATTGAAGGCTACGCCGGCGATCCGCCGCCCGATATTCGCGACGCGGGGGCCAACGCCGAGGGCGATGCGGTCATCGACAATCTGACCTACCGGCCGCTGGCGCCGTCCAATGCCGTTCTCAAGGAGGTCGTGGACTGCATTCTTGCTCAGGGCGTGGCCGAAGGCCCCCCCGGTCCGCGTGGCGAGGCCGGGGAGGACGGTGCGGACGGTGCAGACGGTCAGCAAGGCCCCAAGGGGGATCCGGGGCAACAAGGACCCAAGGGCGATACGGGGCCGCCCGGCCCCAAGGGCGATCCGGGCGACCCGGCCCCTGTGGTCGATTACAACCAGATCGTGGCCGTAAGCTGGGCGCATGACAGGGCGCTGGGGGACGTCGGGACCGATGTGGATCGGCTGTTCACCGAGGTCGGCATCGCGGTCGCCTTCCGCCACCCTGTTGCGGTCGGTGGTTTCATCAGTGGCAAGTCGGACCTGCCGGGGCGCGGCCCGAGCTTTGTCTTCGAAATCCTGCGCAGCCATCCGGCGCAATCCGGACGCTCGGAGTTCCCGCTGGAATGCTGGTGCGTGATCCCGCAGATGATCTGCGAGGCGATCGAGGACTACCAGCCCGGACCGGGCGATCCTTTCATCTCGGACGTGCAGCCCAACCCGGATCTGGACGTTGCCATCGGTGCCCGGCTGATCATTGACAAGGAGAGCTTCAATTCGCTCGGGATCGATCAGGGCGAGCGGTTTCGCGTGCGTCTGCGCAGCGAGTTCTTTGTCGATGAAAAAGGCCTGCCAGCCGATGGCGACCACGTGGGCGGCAAGCTGCCCACGGGCGGTGGGTCTGGCGGTGGCCTGTTCGAGAGTTGGTTCGTCTCATGATACGGCGCGAAGACATCAGCAAGGAGCCGATGGCGGCGGACTGTTGCCATCCGAACGGGGAAAAGCGGCCGCGCTATTTCGACCGGCAGGTGGTTCGGGCCGAGGATCTGACGCTCGAGCAGCGGTATCAGGACAACCGCGCCCGCCGGATGGCGCGCTATTTGCACGGATGGGGCGTGGTGTGCGGTTTCGACCTGCGGGCGGAGGAAAACCGCCTGCTGGTGGGGCCCGGCTATGCCATTTCGCCGCTGGGCGACGAGATATACCTGCCGCGTGCCGTGACCATCGAAGACATCCGTGTGCTGGTCCGCAAGGCTGGCTGTGATTGCGATGACGGTGATTGTGAAGACATCGATGCGGACACCAGGACCACCGGGGAGGAGTCGCGACTTCCGGGGATGGCCGCCAAGACCGGCACGGCGGAGGGATCCGGTCGAGAGAAGACCCTGGCCTCAGGCGAGCGGCCCGGGGTGGCCTATCTCGTGGCGCGCCCGATCGCGACACCCTCCGACGCCCTTGCCGCCATGCCGGAGGGCTGCGGGCATCCGGGCAACACGACGCATTTCAGCCGCGACTGCCACGCGGTCTGCCTGGAGATCGTCTGTACGCTCGAAGACCCGCATTTGCCGAACGAAACCGATTGCGACCGCCTGCACGCCCTGATCTGCGGTCCGGCCGACAAGCGGCCGGTTCTGCCGATGCCGACAATGGTTGCCGAGTCCGCGAACTACGTCGTGATTGCCGCGCTGGGGTTCCGGGGCGGCCAGCTGATCGGAACCAGTCGGACACCACAGCGCTTGTTGCTGGGCATGGAAATCCTGCAGAACTGGCAACACTGCCTGTGCCAGCGCGAAGAGGTGCCCGGCAAGCCGTCCGGGCCCGAGCAGCCGAGACCGGATCCGAGGCCGACCGACCCCGTGCCCAAGGATCCGATCCCCGTCGATCCCAGACCGACACCGATCCCGGACCCGCGCCCACCGTTCGATCCCACCGGACCGGTGATCGCTGATCCGGGGCCGCGCACAACGTCACCCATCGATCCGCGTCCCATCGACCCGGTCGATCCTGTCCTTGTCGATCCGGGGCCGTTGCGGGATGTGCAGCCGGCCGCGCCGCCGCTGATCGATGTCCTGGGGATCGGCCCGCAACGGAACGCGTCACTCGGCGCGGCTGGTATCACCGATGCGGTTGAACTGGCCACGGCATCGCCCGACCGCGTAGCCGCCGCGCTTCGGGTCTCTCCCCAAACGGCGACGGGATTTATCGGCAATGCCAGAACGCTGATTGCGAGGCGCGATGGCGGATCGAGTTGATCAGACCCAGGCCGCTGCTGGCGATACCGTACCGGTGACATTCGGGACAATCCGGACCGATTGTGTGTTGCTCGGACGGCGCGCCGACGGGCCGGCGGTCGAAGCCCGCCTGGACGATGTCGCCCGGCACCGGCTTCCTCATGCCATTGCCGAGGCGCTTGCGCCCGCGCTTTCCGGCATCGGTGGCGTGATCCGGATCAACCGGCTGTCGCTGGCGTTCGATCTCGGGCGGGCGCAGCTGGACAGCGGCGATCTTGCCCGCGTCTGGGCTCGCCGCATCGCCGCCGCTTTGCACAGTGAGCTTGTGGCCGGTCCGGGGATCAACGTCGCTGTCTTTGCCGATCACGGCGATTTCGCCGCCGCCTATCTGGAATCTCGGTTTGGCGAAGCGGGGCATCCAGACTGGGCTTTCGAGGATTTCGCACCGCTGCGCTATCTGGCGCCTGCCAAAGCGGCCGTGGAGATTCTGAAGTCACGCCCGGACTATCTTCCGTCCCTTGCGCGCCGGGCCGAACGGCGGGGCAACCCGGCCCGTCTGGTCGCGCGCCTGAGCGCAGCGGAGGTGCTGGAGGTTCTGGACGCGCTTCGGAAATCGCCGGGGACTGCGCCGTCTCGGGAAGAGATTGAAGCGGTTGTCATCCCCGTGGTGACGGGCGGCAACCTGAAGACCTGGCAGCGGCTGTCGCCCGAGGCCCTGTCCCTGACTTTTGTGTTCCGGGCGGCGCTGGCAGACAGCGCGCCGCAGGTTGCCCGTCTTGTCGCCGTGGCGGAGATCGCGTCAGCGGTGGTTGCACTTGCGTCTGCCCTCGCCGGTGGGCCGGTGACGCCTGCGGCCATACGCACCGTGCTGCACCGTGTAGGGCCGGGGGCGTTGCCGGAGGGGATCCGGGCGCGGCTGTCTGACTGGACCGGCGCGCGCCACGGCATGACGTCCCTGTTGTGCATGGTGGAAGCGGCGGTCGGGGCGGACGCGCCCCACAAGACAGGTGCCGAACCGGAGCCGGCGGTCCCCGCCCATGAACCAGTCGAACCTCCCCCGGTGGTGGCGGACACGATGATCGCCTCGCCCTTCGCGGGCGTGGCGCTGTGCCTGACGACGCTACGACGACTGGACATCCCGGCCAAGCTCGGGCCCGAAGCCACACATGCGATCGCCGTGGCGCTGCTGGCACCGGAACGGCGGGCCCTGGCCCGGACGGATCCGCTGATCGCCCGGCTGTTTCCAGCCGATGCGCGCCGCGCACTGCCCGATTGGCCGATGGTGCCAGACAGCGTGCTCGAGCCGCTTTCACAGGCCCAGCGAAACGCGGTGTCGGAGGCAAGTGGAGATGAAGCCTGGGCGCTGGCGGTGATTGCCCATGCGGCCCGCAGCCTGCCGGGGCTCGCCGGGTCCTCGGCCCCCTACATGCGGAAGCAGTTTCTGCACGTCGGCGGCGTGCTTCACTGGCTGCCGGACGCCGCCGAGGTGACGCTCGACCCGATACCGCTTGGCATCGTGCTTTCGATGGCCGGCGCTATCGGCTGGCAGGGACCGATCCCGTGGCTGGACGACCGCGACCTGGTTATCCGCATCCGCGATCGGGGAGGGTCCGCATGACCGGCTATACACGTGCCCGCGACTATCTGGGCGATGCGCTGGCCCTGTTGGCCTTGCGGTTGCAACGAGAGGTGTCGATTCTTCGCGCGCTGCGGCGGCCAGGCCGAAACGAGAGTTTCCTCGGCCTGTTCCTGTCCGAGGACGATGCCGAGAGCCTGCTGCGGGAACTGACCGGCGAGGTCATCGCGGAAAACCTGGACATTGATGCAACGATCTCTGCGGCCGAGGCGGCCATCGCAGAGCGTCTGGCGGCGACCGAACGGATGCTGCCCGCCGCGCATCTTTGTGGCGTGTTCGGTCTGAGCGTGACCGAGTTCGAACTGCTGCTGGCGGCCGCGGCACCGGCCATCGACGACCGTTTCGGGCGCGTCTACGGCTTCCTGCACGACGACATGGGGCGGCGCGGTTTCACGCTGACCATCGCGCAGCACCTGATGGCGCCGCAGGGCATCGACATGCCGGCGCTTCGGCAGATGCTTGCCCCGCTGTCGCCGCTGCGTCGCAACGCATTGTTGCGGGCACCGGGGCAGGGGCCGCTTTCGGCGCTGCCCATGACGGTTGACGAAGAGATTGTGGATCTCTTGCTGGACACCCCGCGGGCGCGGTCGTGTCACCCGGACCTGCCGCCGCTGGCGCGCCCGGCCTGGGTCGGGATGACGCCCGAGCTTGCCGTTGCCGGGGAATTGACCCGTCCGGTCACGGTAGATCTGTCAGAAGGTGGCGATGCCGGGGCCGTTGCGGCAGCGCTTGCCGATCCGCAATGGTCGGGTGTGCGGGTGATCGACTGGCGCCGCTGGTCCGCGCGCCCGGATGCGGACGTGCCCGGTCTTCTTGCCACGTCGTTGAGAGATGCGCGGATCGATGACCACCTGCCCCTTCTGATCGGTTTCGACGCGGCACCGCCTGCGGTGCAGGCCGCCGTTGCAACGCTGCTCGACGGACCCGCTGTCGTCACGTCGGCAACAGCGTTGCACTGGTACGGGGCCGGGCTGGCGTCGGTCGAGGTGACCCCGCCGCCCCTCTCGCCTGCTGCACGTCGCGCGGTCTGGGAGAGCGTTCTGACCGACACCGACCTGGCCGCTGAGATGGCTGCGAGTTACGATCTGCCTGCAACGGAGGTCGCCGAACTGGCCGACCATGTAGCCCGTCAGGGCGGGGTGGCGGCGCAACTGCGCCAGGCCGCTCGCCGGCGCGCGGGCCAGCCGATGCAGGGCATTGCCGAGCGGGTGGAGACGCCCTTCGGCTTTGGCGATCTGGTTCTCGACGGGGCCGCCCTGCAGCAGTTGCACGATTTCGCCGAGACCCGGCGACAGCGGGCGCGGGTGCTGTCGGATTGGGGGCTTGGGCCGGCCTTCGGCAAGGGGACAGGGACCACGGCGCTGTTCGTCGGACCGTCGGGAACCGGCAAGACCATGGCGGCCAGTGTGATCGCCAACCGGCTGGGGCTGGATCTTTACCGGGTCGATCTGGCTGGCGTGGTGTCGAAATACATCGGCGAGACCGAAAAGAACCTCGACCGGGTTTTCGAGGCCGCGGACCGTGCCGACGTGGTGCTGTTTTTCGACGAGGCCGATGCCCTTTTCGGCAAGCGGTCCGAGGTCAGCGATGCGCATGACCGCTATGCCAACATCGAAGTCAGTTACCTGTTGCAGCGGATGGAGAGTTTCCGGGGCGCGGCGATCCTTGCCACCAACCTGGGCCAGAATCTGGACGAGGCCTTCTTGCGGCGCATCGACATGGTGATCGAGTTTCAGGCGCCGGGCACGGCGGACCGGCTGCGCCTGTGGCAGCGGCTGCAAGAGACCGCAGCACCCATGGCGCAGGACCTGGACCTTGCTCTGCTGGCCGAGCGGTTCGAATTGACGGGCGGAGAGATCCGCAACTGCTGCCTGGCTGCCGCGCATATGGCAGCGGCAGAAGGCGCCGCCATTTCCATGCGCCACGCCATGCGGGCGGTTGGCCGGGAGTATGTCAAGAACGGCAGGCCATTGCGCCGGGCCATCTTTGGTGAGTTCTACAGCGAGTTGCGCGCCGTGGGAGGGCCAGGCGCATGACCGAAACCTGGGGATTTTGGCTGGACGATCGCATGCCGCGCCAGCGGCGGGATAAACGCACCGGCAGCGAGGACAAGCAAGCGGCGGTGGTTTCGACCGACCTGGCTTCGGACCGGCGGACTGCCCCGGAACCCACGCGGCATGCCGAGGCCCGGATGCTTCAGGCGCAATACGGAAATCACGCCGTCGGGGAAATGGTCCGCGCTGCCGGTGTGTCGCGGCAACAACGCGCTGAAACGCCAATGGAAGAAGCGATACACCCGCCCGCGCCGGTGGAAACCGCCCGGCCGGAGGGACATACCGTTGAACCGGTCGAAAGCACCGATCCGCCTGTGCCCGAGACCGAGGCCAAGCCCGCGCCGGACCGGAGACCTGAACCCGACGACACCCGGCCCGCTGCGATGCGGGAAGCGCCGCCCACGGCTCTGGGAGACAATGCGCAGGCACCGGCGATCTCGGGCTTTCTGGCGGCCCTCGAACGTGATCCGGCCCATGCGCCCTGGGCGGCTCTGTCGGCGGTGCTGTCCGAGGCGCCGGAGCGTCTTCTTGACCGCACCGCACAGGCTGTCGTGGCACGGGCCCACACCCTTGACGCCCGCGGCCGCAAGGTGCTGCAGGAAGCCATGGCGCGCGCGGAACGAGAAAAGCTGCTGCCAGACTTCCTGCCGCGCCTGCGCGCACGGCTTGCCACGCTTGCGCCGCACGGGTCCGAGATTCCGCCTTCGCCACCGCCGGACCCGCCGCCATGAAAACCACGCAGGCCCATGCCCTCCCGGCGCAACCCGCGTCGAAGACCACAGCCCCGGCGCAACCAGATGCGGCGGCCGTCGGGAATGCGGCGCTTTTTGGGTTGCTGGACAACGGGGATTTCAAGGTGAACATCGCGGGCGGCGTGACCCTGCCAGCCACGTTGCTTCAAAGCGGCGAGAAGAAGAAAGGCGTCTTCACCGTCTCTCCGGGCCGGTTTGCCGACGTGGTTCCGGGGCTGAAGATCAACGAGATCAAGTTCAAACCACCGCGATCGACCAAATCGACAAGTGGCGCCCGGCTGACGCTCAAATCGAGCGTCGCAATTCCGCATGTCGAGGCGCGGTCCTTCAGTGTCACCGTCAATCACAAGGGCAAGCCGTCGTTCGCGTTGAAAGGGTTGAAGACCACGCTCGGCGCTTTCAGAAGTCCGAGGATTTCCTTGAAACTGGACGAGGCCGGACAGCTGTCCGGCGCCATCAAGATCAAGAAAACCAACCTGATCCCAAGGAATTTCGGCAAGGCGATGAAGGCCGAGGGCGGTGGCGAGATCCGGCTGACCAACGGCAAGCTGTCGGGCGAGGTCGAGGCCACAAAGCTGGACTACGGCGAATTGGCCGAAGGCACCGCCAAAATGCGTTTCGGCGAGGACGGGACGCTTTCGGGCGGCGGGTCTTTCACCCTGAAGGCCGGGTTTCTCAAAGGGGTCGAGGGAGCCTTCAGCATTGACAATGCCAGCGAAGGCGGTGCTCCGGCCGGTCGTTTCGCCGGCACGCTTTCGGCCGAGGCGAGTACCTTCAAGCACGGCATTCAGGGGCTGCAACTGACCGCCGGCAAGGTCACCGTCACCTATGCCGACGGCAAGCCGAGCGGCGGGATCGAAGGGCTGGAGATGACCTATGCCGGGCTGGGCAAGGCCAGTGTCACCGCCAGCATCGACAAGAACGCCCGGTTCAAGGGCAAGGGAGACTTCGACGTCACCGTGCCGGGCATCGCCGACGTCAAGGGCAACTGGGCGTTCAGGAGAGGCAAGATCGCGGGCAAGGTCACCATCGGCAAGGACAAGTTCCCCGAAGGGTTGCCGGTCACCAAGGGGGCCTTGACCGCGAAGATGGACGAGACCGGCAAGGTCTCCTTCTCTGGCAAGGTGGGCGTGACGCTGGGCCCCGCGGGCGCGGCCGAACTGCGCGGGTCCTATACCGAGGACGGACGGGTCAACCTTGGGATGACCGCCGATCTGACGATCACCGGGCTGCAGCAGGCACGGTTCCAGGTCGACTATATCGACGGTGATTTCCAGGGCGAGGCCGAGATCGCCACCGATGCCAACCTGCTGCACGGGCTGAGTGGCAAGGCCAGGGTGACCTATGCAAAGGGGCTCTGGGCCGGCACATCGACGATCGATTACGAGGCCGACAACGGCAAGCTGAAGGGCACCGTCACCGTCAACGTCGCACAGACCCCGGAAGGCGCGCTGCAGATGAGCGGCGACGGGAAGGTTACGGCCAAGCTGATGCCCACGCTTCAGGGCTCGCTGACGGCCAAGGTTTACCCCGACGGGACCATCGATGTCTCGGGCGAAATCGTGGTCACCGACCCGGTGCCGTTGTTCGACGAAAAGAAAGTCGACAAGGAGCTGTTCAAGTACAGCCAGAACATCCCGCTGTGGGCGATCCTGGTGGCGGTCATCCGGGTGCGGGCGGGGATCCGCGCGGGGATTGGCCCCGGCGTCTTCCGCGACATCAAGGTGACAGGCTCTTACACCATCGGCAACGAGGGCGAGCCAAGCTTCGCGATCTCGGGCGAGTTGTTCATCCCGGCCTATGTCGAGGCCTATGTGGCGTTCGGCGCGGGATTGGGGCTCGATGTGGTGCTGGGCTCGTTGACCGGCGGCATCGAGGGGGTGGCGTCCGCCGGGATCTACGGCGCAATTTCGGTGGTGCCCGAACTGAGCTACGAGGCGGGCGACTACAAGATCGAGGGTGTCGCGACCATGGCCGCAGGCGCCAGGCTGAAGATCGGGCTCAACGCCTGGGCCGAGGTCGAAGCGCTCTGGGTCACGGTCTGGGAAAACGACTGGAAGCTGGCGGAATGGATGTGGAACGTCGGTCCCGATCTCGCGCTGCAAGCCAAGATGGCCTACACTTTCGGCAAGCCCGAGGCCCCGACGCTTGATTTCAAGACCTCGAACATCGACGCCAAGTCAATGATCCAGGACGCCATGCCCAAGGACGGACCGAAGCCCTCTGGCGCGAAAGAGGCGCTGAAGAACAAGGCCGAATGGAAAGGCGCGCTGAAAAAGCCCAAACCTCCCGCACCGATTCCCCCCGAGGTGAGCCAGAAAGCCACCAAGAAGGCGGTCGCGCCCGCGCCCGCAAAGAAGAAACCACCCAAGAAGGCCGGGCCCGACAAATCCGCCGTGAAAAAGGCGGATGCGCAGGGTGCGGCCGGCAAGGGCGGCAAGTCCGGCGCAGCGGCTGGCGCCCCCGGCGACAAACCAGATGCCACCGTTCAGAAGAAGGACGCCCCTCCGTCAACCGGACCGCGCTACCCGAAACCGATCACGCTGAAGACCCTCGACGAGCCGCCCGCGCCGAAACCGCGCACGATGGAGGACAAGAAAGCGGATCTGAAAGCCGCCGGCGATGCGGTGCGGGCGGTGTCGAAATCCGTCAGCGACAGCGATGCCCTCGACGACCGCTTCCCGGCGATCAGGCAACGCTTCGGTCTTTCCTCCATCGGCTACGCGGGGGATCTCAAGAAAGGGTTTGACGTTGCGATCGCCATCAACCCGGGCACGGCCATCGACGTTTCCGAGGCGTTGACCGGCACGCCGGATCTGCTTGGCCGGGGCAGCGCCGGTCTTCAGACGAAGATCTGGTTCAAGGAAGGTCAGATCCAGACACCGGGCGGTTCTCAGCCAGCGGGGGTGAAGATGGAGACCGAACCGCTGGGTCCCGATCATCCGGAGGGCAGCCCGGCCGCCGGCAACACGCTGTCGAAGGCTTTCGAAAAGCTGCCCACAAAGGGCAAGGGCGACGATGCCCGGCAATCCTATATCCGCGGCCATCTGCTCGGCTTCCGCCTGGGCGGACCGGGGAACCGGGACGACAACCTGTTCCCGATCACAGACCATGCCAATTCGCTCCATGCCGCGAAGATGGAGGCCCATATCCGCGAATGGGTGAACGAAAAGAGGCATTGGGTGCAATATTCGGTCGAGATCGAGGCCAAGAAGAAGGAGCTGGAACAGATCGGCTCCACCGGGCGGTACAAGATCGACTCGGTCATCAAGACCAAGGCGGCGGTTCTCGACACCAATCTCAAGCCGGTTTCCGGCAAGACGCGTGAGGTGACAATTCCCTCGACCTACCGCACCGAAGCCACGCGCGATCTGCATGACGAGACGAACATGGCACAAGTGGCGCCGGGCGGCATCGACAAGACCACGGCCCTTGGAAAAGCCCGGCCCGAGGACAAGAAGCTCAAGATCCTGGGCGATCCGCCGCCGAAAGCGAACGCCGTGTACAAGATGGGCAGTCTCTACGGCGCGATCTCGTCTGCACTGGCCCGCCACAAGACCAAGGCACAGATCAGCCAGGCGGTCACGCTGACCGCCGGTATCGGCGCCACAACAGCGGAACGGATCACCAGATTCTACAGCTTGGCGCGGAGCGACGGTGGCGCCGACCGTGATATTGGCCCGCATCTGACCGAAGGCGAAAAACGCAGCTTCTCGTTGATGAAGGCAAATGCCGCCGCCATCGCCGATGCCATCGACAGAATATCCTGATTTCCAGATCAGACGGGGAGCGCCCGCGACGGCGGCATCATTTCAATCGGGGACGTTTCCTTCCCTGCCTGCGGCCGGTCATTCACATCGATGTGGACGCATCCCGGCGAACAGCTTCGAAGCCGCTGCGCCTGGTGCGGAGCCAGTGGATGTGGCCGCGCCTCGTCCTCGCTGCCTAGCTTGTTCCGATCCGGTGCCAAGCACACGATGCCTTGGTTCAGAACACAAAACCCGCCGCGACACAGGATCACGACGGGTTTGCATGTGCCGAAGGGCCGGGAGAGTGCCCTAGAGGCGCAGTTCGGTTTTTGGGTCGAACAGGCAAACCTTGGCCATGTTGATGGCCAGTTCGATGCTTTCGCCCTCGTTCGGGGCATCGTCCGGCTCGACGCTGGCGACCACCTCCTGACCGGCCAGGGTGGTCATCAGAATGGTCTCTGACCCGGTCGGTTCGACCATGTCCACCAGCACCTTGACCGTCACGGGATCGGAACCATGAACCGCTTCGCGGGCCACATGGACGGGGCTGAAATGCTCGGGCCGGACGCCGAAGATCACCGGCTGACCGGCGCTCAGACCGACGGCCCTGTCCGCCGGCAGGGGCAGAACCGTGCCGTCGCCGCCGTCAATCGTCACGCCGAACCCGCCGTCCCGCGCCACGACCTTGGCATCCAGGAAATTCATGGTCGGCGAGCCCATGAAGCCCGCCACGAACTTGTTGCGCGGGCGCTCGTAGATCTCCTTGGGGGTGTCGTATTGTTGCAGGACGCCCTTGAACATCACGGCGATGCGGCTGGCCAGCGTCATGGCTTCGACCTGATCGTGGGTCACATAGACCGTGGTCTTGCCGACCCGCTGATGCAGCTTTTTGATTTCCGAGCGCATCTCGATGCGCAGTTTGGCATCGAGGTTCGACAAAGGCTCGTCGAACAGGAACAGCTTGGGATCGCGGACTAGGGCGCGGCCCATGGCGACCCGCTGGCGCTGACCGCCGGACAATTGGCTGGGCTTGCGCTTCAGCAGCGGTTCGATCTGCAGCAGGGCGGCCACCCGGTCCACGACTTCTTTCTGTTCCGCCTTGGGAACATGCCGGCATTCCATGCCGAAGGTCATGTTCTCGCGCACGGTCATGGTTGGATAGAGCGCATAGGACTGGAACACCATGGCGATGTCGCGATCCTTGGGCGCGTCTGTGTTGACCAGCCGGTCCTCGATGCGGATCTCGCCCGAGGTGACGCTTTCCAGACCGGCGATCATCGCCAGAAGGGTGGACTTGCCGCAGCCCGATGGCCCCACCAGCGCAACGAACTCACCGCTGTCGGCTTCCAGGTTGATGTCGGTCAGAACTTCGACATTGCCATAGCTCTTGCGGAGATCTTTGATCGTAAGGGATGACATGTTTTCGGTATCCTATTTGACCGCGCCCTGGGTCAGTCCGCGGACAAAATACTTACCCCCGGCGACATAGATGAACAGCGGTGGAAGGGCGGCCATGATGACGGCGGCGGCTTCGACGTTGTAGTGACGCTCGCCCGTACCGCTGCCCGAGAAGGCAACGATGGCCGAGGTGATGGGCTGGTTCGCGCCCGAGGTGAAGATCGTCCCGAACAGGAACTCGTTCCAGATGCCGGTGAACTGCCAGATCACGGTGACGATCAGGATCGGCGGCGACAGCGGCAGGATGATCTTGTAGAAGATCCGCCAGAAGCCGGCCCCGTCAATGCGCGCGGCCTTGATCAGGTCGTCCGGGATCGAGACGAAATAGTTGCGGCAGAACAGCGTGGTGAAGGAAATGCCCTGCACCGTGTGGACGAAGACCAGACCTGCGATGGTGTTCGACAGGCCCAGCTTGCCCAGCACGAAGGCCCAGGGCAGCAGGGTCATCTGCTGCGGCAGGAACACGCCCAGCGTGATGACGCCGAACACCCAGCCGTCATAGCGGAACCGCCATTTCGACAGGATGTAGCCGTTCAGCAGACCAAAGACGGTCGACAGGATGGTGGCCGGGATCGTCATCATCAGCGAGTTCTTGTAGAACCGCGACACGCCCTCGCAGGTGCCGCCGATGCAGAAGGTGCCCCAGGCCTCGGCCCAGTACTTCAGGGACATGGTTTCGGCGTCGGGCAGGGCGATGAAGCCGGTGCGGACGATGTCGTCCAGCGGCCGCACGGTGTTGAGCAGGATGATCACCAGCGGCGCGGTGTAGACCAGCGCGAACACCGCCAGCAGCGTATAGACGATCCCTTTCGAGGTCAGCCTGCGACGGGTGCCACCGGTGGCGAGCGGGTCGAAGTCCTGATGCATTGTCTCAGCCATGATGCGCGGCCTCCTTGCGGGATTTCCAACCGGTCCACAGGGCGTAGGGCACCAGAACGATGGCCAGCGCCACAAGGATCATGACCGCCGCCGCAGCACCCTGGGCGATCTGCCCGCGCTGGAACATCAGGTCATAGACGACGATGGCCGGAACCGTGGTTGAAACCCCCGGACCGCCCTGGGTCAGGGCCACCACGAGGTCATAGGTCTTGATGGCGAATTGCAGCAGCACCACGGCCACCGCGATGAAGATGGGCCAGATCGTCGGCAGGACGACCTTGCGATAGATGCGCGGCATCGAGGCGCCGTCGATCTGCGCGGCCTTCACCAGGTCTCCGTCGACCGAGCGCAGCCCGGCGAGGATCAGCGCCATGGCAAAGCCCGAGGCGTGCCAGATACCGGTGATAACCACGACGTACAGGGCCAGATCCCGGTCGGTGATCCAGTCGAACTGCGCCGACAGCCAACCCATGTCGTGCAGGGCCAGCTCGACCCCGGTGTTGGGGTGGAAGATCCAGCGCCAGACGGTGCCCGTGACGATAAAGGAAATGGCCAGCGGATACAGATAGATCGTCCGCCACAGGGCTTCGAACTTGACGCGTTGATCTATCAGGACTGCCAGCAAGGTGCCGATGAACAGCGTGCCCAGCACGTAGAGCGTGCCGAAGACAAACAGATTCTGATAGGCCACGGTCCAGCGCTTGCTGCCCCACAGGCGGGCGTACTGATCAAAGCCGCTGAACGTCGCGTCCGGCAACAGGGTCGACGTGGACAGGGAAAGCCAGAACGTCCACAGCGAGAAGCCGACCACATAGCCGATGGCAACAACCAGTGTCGGGATCAGGACAAGCTGGGGCGTCAAGTCGGCCAGTCTGCGCTGCCACCGGGTGGTCTGTCGGGAGGTCTGAAGGGAGGGCATGGGGAGGTCCCCTTTCGAACAGGTCGTCGAAGACACGGCCCCGTTCCATGACGTGGAAACGGGGCCGCAAGGGAGCTTACATTTGCAGTTCGACTGCGTCGGCCAGCTGGTTGGCGGCCTCTTCGGGGCTGATGCTGTCATCGGCCACGAACTCGGTGATCACTTCCATCATCGCGCCGCGGTATTTTTGCAGAACGGTCATGTTGTGCGCCATCGAGCGGACCAGCGTGCCCTCGGCGACCGAAGCCTTCAGGTCTTCCAGACCCTGCTGCTGGCACTGGGTGAATCCACCAGTCGACAGATCCACGTCGGTCCGGGCCGGGATCGACCCTTTGGCGACGTTGAAGGTGACCTGGAATTCGGGCGACATGATGATCTCGGCCAGCATTTTCTGACCCTCGACAAAATCCGGATCCTTCTGCTTGAAGAACACCACCGAATCCGAGTTCAGGATGAAGCCGTTGCCGCCCCAGTTCACCGGCGCCTGGTTGCAAAGATAGTCCTCGCCTTCCGTGTAGCCGGCCAGATTGGCCGAGGCGACGGTCCAGTCGCCCATCAGGAAGAAGGCTGCCTCGCCGTCGAAGGTCATGGTCATCGACTGCTCCCACGAGCGGCCGTTGATGCCATCATCCATGTAGCCAACCATCTTGCGAAGCTGGGCGAAGGCGGCAACCATGCCGTCGCTGCGCAGCGCATCAAGATCGGCTTCCTGGAACGCCTTGCGATACAGGTCGATGTCCATGCCGTAGACCACATCGTCGAAGGTGGTCGAGTCCGACCAGTCCGCCGCGCCATGCGCGATACAGATCTTGCCCGCAGCCTGAACCTTGTCGCAAGCAGCGTTGAACTCGTCCCAGGTTTTCGGCGGCGCGATGCCCAACTCGTCGAGGATCTTCTTCGACGAATACATCCAGTTGACCCGGTGAATGTTCATCGGGGCGGCTACCCAGGACCCGGTCGGCTTCATCACCGACAGCAATTCATCGGCAACCACGTCATCCCAGCCCTGTTCGGCGGCGGTGGCATCCAGATTGGCGGTGGTGCCGGTGGCGTTCCACTCGGCGATTTCAGGGCCTTTCAACTGGACGGCGGCCGGGGCGTTGCCCGCCACCACGTCGGAACGAAGCTTGGCCAGCGTGTTGGAGGTATGACCCGAGATCGAGGTCTGCTCCCATGTGCCGCCGGCGGCTTCGAACATCTCGCCCAGTTTCGCAATGGCCGCCGCTTCGGCGCCCTGTGCCCACTGGTGCATCATGTTGGTCTTGGGCTCGGCCTGAGCGACCGCCGCCGTCATGCCGATGCCTGCAATCGCGGCGCCGGTCGCACGCAACGTGGTTTTAAGCGTCAATTTCATTTGGGTCTCCTCCCGTTTCGGTCCGTTCGCCGTGTCTTGCCGGGGTATTTCCCCAGCATCCGCACCGCGGTTTCCTGCTGTGGGGCAATCCGGTCCGACCATATCTTCACCCCGTGGGCAAAATTGTTAAGTGGGGCTTGATCATATTTCAAGTAGTATTTTATACTTTACAAGTAGTATTTGTACGGGCAGGGTTTCTGCAACAATGGCGCCCCGGCGTCAGACGATGCATCTGGGAGGGTGTCTTGCGCACAAGTTCTGATCAATTCGGCAGCTATCCGAGCCTTGTGGACAGGGGTGTTCTGGTCACCGGCGGCGGCAGCGGGATTGGCGCCAGCATGGTAACCCGCCTGGCGGAAATCGGCGCGCAGGTCGGGTTTGTCGACATCGACGCCGACAGCAGCGCCGCCCTGGTCGAGGCGATCAAGGCGCAGGGCAGGCGGCACGAGCCGGTGTTCCGCAAGGTCGACATCACCGATCTTGCAGCGTTGAACGCCGCGATTGCCGGGATTTCGGACAAGATCGGTCCGATCCGCGGCCTGATCAACAACGCCGCCAACGACACCCGCCACAGGATCGAAGAGGTGACACCGGAAGCCTGGCGCGCGGCGCTGAGCGTAAATCTGGATCACCAGTTCTTTGCCGCCAAGGCCGTCGCCGCCGAGATGCGCGCGGCCGGGGGCGGTGCGATTGTCAACATGGGCTCGATGAGCTGGCGCGTGGGGCTGGATACCCTGTCGGCCTATGTCACCGCCAAGGCCGGCATCGAAGGGCTGACCAACGGGCTGGCGCGCGAACTGGGTCCGGACCGCATTCGCGTCAACTGCATCACGCCGGGCTTCATTCGCACCGAACGCCAGGTGAAACTCTGGCTCACGCCCGAGTTGGAGAAGGAAATCTTTGCCGGCCAGTGCCTGAACGAGTTGATAGAACCCGAGTACGTCGCAAACCTCGCGGCGTTTCTTCTGTCCGACGATGCGCGCATGTGCACCTCGGGCGTCTTTCCCGTCAACGCAGGCTGGATCTAACCCATGACCGACACCCTCACGACCCGACTTGAAAACTGTTATTCCGGCGCGATCTACGACGTGATGCGCGCCATGGGACGGCCCAATTGCGTGCTGCCGCACGAGATCGTCGGACTGGATGCAGAAACCCGCTGCTGCGGTCCGATCTTCACCCTGCGCGGTGTGGCCTTCGACACCGAACGCGCCAACGAGGAAACCGACTATCTGCTGCCCTGGGTCCGCTTCCTGTCCGAAGCCCCGGCGGGACACGTGGTGATCTGCCAGCCGAATTCTCCGACCCTTGCCCTCATGGGTGAGCTGTCGGCGGAAACCCTGAAATACCGCGGCGTGCGCGGCTACATCGTGGATGGCGGCAGCCGGGACAACAGCTTTATCCGCAAGATCGGGTTTCCGGTGTTCTGCAAGTTCCGCACCCCGCGCGACATCGTGGCGAAATGGGTGCCGGACGCGACCGGCGAACCGATCAGCATCGGCGATGTTCTGATCCGGTCCGGTGACTATGTGCTGGCGGATTTCGACGGTGTGGTGATCATCCCCGCCGAGATCGTCGAAGAGGTCGTCACCGAGGTGGAAAACGTCATGGCCGCCGAAGACAAGGTGCGCAGCGCCATCCTGTCGGGCACCGATCCCATCGACGCTTATCTGGAACACGGAAAGTTCTGATCCATGTCGGTCAGATCCGCACCGCATTCCCACAACGTCATGCAGCACATCCTGGATGTGCTGGGGCGGCGCATCGTGTCCGGGGAAATGGTGCCGGAAAAGACCATCCTGTTCGAACAGGACCTGATCGAGGAATTCGGCGCCAGCCGCAATGCCGTGCGTGAGGCGGTCAAAACGCTGGCGGCGAAGAACCTTGTGGTCTCGGCCCGCAAGGTCGGCACCAGCGTGCGCCCGCCCGAGGACTGGAACCTGCTGGACCCGCAGGTCATCGACTGGATGATCGCGGACAAGAGCACCAACGAACGGCTGATCAAATCGCTGTCCGAACTGCGCCAGATCGTCGAGCCCGAAGCCTCGGCACTGGCGGCGCAGCGCGCCACCGCCACCCAGATCCTGAAGCTGTTCGAATGCTACGAACAGATGGTGGCCAACATCCATGACGCCGAACTGTCGGTGCATTGGGACGCAGAGTTCCACCGGGTGCTTCTGGAAGCATCGGGCAACCCGTTGCTGGGCTCTCTGGCGAAGGCGATCGAGAAGCTTTTACGAAGCAATTTCAATCTGTTCACCAAGGCCAACGAGGGCTACATCCGCAATATTCCCGACCATCTGCTGATTGCACAGGCAATCCGTGACCGTGCCCCGGATCTGGCGCGGCAACGCTCGCGCGATCTGCTGGCCAAGAACGAACAGGACATCGAAGAGCTCAAGCTGACGATGCCCAACGTGCATTTGCCCCAGACCTGAAGGACGCGGCCATGACTTCCGACAAGACGCCCAAACGCCGGTCTCAAGCCTGGTACGGCGGGATCAGCAAGGACACCACCATCCATCGCGCCTGGATGCTGAACCAGGGCACGCCGCCCGACAATTTCGACGGGCGGCCAGTGATCGGCATCTGCAACACATGGTCCGAGTTCACGCCCTGCAACGGACATCTGCGCGACCTGGCCGAACGGGTGAAGCGCGGGGTGCTGGAGGCCGGTGGCGTACCGTTCGAATTCCCGGTGATGTCGCTGGGCGAAAACAACATCCGCCCCACCGCCATGCTGTTTCGCAATCTTGCCTCGATGGATGTCGAGGAAAGCATTCGGGCCAACCCGATGGACGGCGTCGTCCTGTTGTGCGGCTGCGACAAGACCACGCCGTCGCTGGTGATGGGCGCGGCCAGTTGCGATCTGCCGACCATCGTGGTGTCGGGCGGCCCGATGCTGAACGGACGCCATCGCGGCTGCGAGCTGGGCTCGGGCACCGCCGTGTGGCGCATGGTGGACGAGTTGAAAGCGGGCAAGATCGGCCCGCAGGAATTTCAGGACGCCGAGCAGGGCATGGCCCGCAGCCCCGGGTCGTGCATGACCATGGGCACGGCATCGACCATGGCCAGCATGATGGAGGCCCTGGGGCTGGCCCTGCCGCAGAACGCGGCCACGCCGGCGGTAGACAGCCGGCGGCGGGTGCTTGCGCAGATGTCCGGCCGCCGCATCGTCGACATGGTGCGCAGCGACACGAAGCTGAGCGACGTGGTGCGCCGGGACAGTTTCGAAAACGCCATCCGGGTGAATGCCGCGATCGGGGGGTCCACCAACGCAATCCTGCACCTGATTGCCATCGCGGGCCGTCTTGAGGTGCCGCTGACCTCGGAAGACTGGGATGCGCTGGGACGCGACGTGCCGACGATCCTGAACCTGCAGCCCTCGGGCGCCTATCTGATGGAAGATTTCTACTATGCCGGCGGCCTGCCAGTGGTGATGAAATGGCTCGCCGACCGGGGACTGCTGCATCCCGATGCGGCCAGCGTTTCGGGCACCTCCATCGGCGCACAGGTGGCGGCGGCCGAGAATTACAACACCGACGTGATCCGGACCGAGGGCGACCCGCTGACCGAGAGCGGCGGCATCGCTGTGCTGAAAGGTAACCTCGCGCCGCTGGGCGCGGTGGTGAAACCAAGTGCGGCGACACCGGCGCTGATGACCCACACCGGTCCTGCCGTGGTGTTCGAGGATATCGAAGACTACAAGGCCCGGATCGACGATCCGGCGCTCGATGTGACCGCCGAGTCGATCCTCGTGCTGAAGAACTGCGGTCCCAAGGGCTATCCGGGCATGGCCGAGGTCGGCAACATGGCACTGCCCGCGAAATTGGCCCGCGACGGGGTCACGGATATGGTGCGGATTTCGGATGCACGCATGTCGGGCACCGCCTTTGGCACCGTGGTCCTGCACACCGCGCCCGAGGCTGCCGCTGGCGGTCCGCTAGCGCTGGTCCAAACCGGCGATGTCATCACGCTGGACGTGCCGCAGCGCAAGCTGCATCTGCATGTGAGCGAGGACGATCTGGCAACCCGGCGTGCTGCATGGACACCGCCCGAGATCGTCATGGCGGGCGGCTATCAGCGCCTCTATGTCTCATCGGTGTTGCAGGCCGACAAGGGCGTCGATCTGGATTTCCTGGTGGGCAAACGGGGGGCAGAGGTTCCGCGCGAGTCGCATTGACCGCGCAGGTCCTCAGAACATCGCCATCGCCTCGGCGCCCGCCCGCGTCACCCGCAGCATGAATTCGCAGCGGATGCCGCCCAGGCCGGGCACATAGCTGCCCGGTTCGACCATCAGCACCATGTTTTCCTCGATCATCGCGGTTTCATCCGGCACCAGCCGGGGCCATTCGTGGACCGAGGTTCCGATGCCGTGACCGGAATGGTGGGGATAGTAATACCCCTGTGACTTCAGATGCGCGCGCAGCCTGGCGTCGAATTCGCAAACCCGCAGACCGGGGCGCAGTTCCGACAGGGCCAGTTGCAGAGTGCCGAAACAGGCGTCATGCATGGCGCGGTAAGCTGCGGTTCCCTCGCCACCGACCACGAAACTGCTGCAACTGTCGCCCCAATAGCCCTGCACGCGCGGGGCCAGATCGCAGACCACCGGGTCGCCGGGCCGAAGCCTGTAGGCTCCGGGCGCCAGTCCCAGCGTTGCCGAACGCTCTACCCCGGCCAGGTATTCCCCGGCAAGCGCGCAGCGGACCCCGACCTCGGTCTCCATACGGGCGCGGATCGCGTTCAAAACATCGAGTTCGGAGCGGCCGGGGATCGAGGCGGTCGGGGCCTCGCGCTGGCCCATAGCCGCCACCACGGCGGCGCGGCGCAACAGGTTGATTTCCCGTGCGGTCTTGATCGCGCGCAGCCGCGCAAGGGGCCTGTCGATCACCCGCCGCTCGCCGGGCAGCAGGTCGGCTACCGCCGCCGTCAGGCTGGCCGGCTCCACCGCAACACGGCCCGCCACGCCAAGCCGTGCGATCATGTCTTGCACGGCCCGCAGGTAGTTGCCGATCTGGTCGGTCACGGCGCAGGCAAATCCGGGATAGGAGATTTCTTCCCACGGCCCGCCTTGGCCCGCATCGGTGTTTGGACAGACCAAACCCACGGCGCCGTCGCGGCTGACAAAGGCGATGGTCGGGCCGCCCGCGAAGGGGGAGAAGCCAATTTCCACCGGCACCACATGGCCGGTGGCGAAACACACGGAATCGGCGCCGGTCAGAATGGCCCAATCGGCGCCGATCTCGGCCAGAAGCCCGGCGATGCGTGTTGCGTTTTCCATGGTGTCCTCCCTGCACGGCGGTCCTGGCCGCGAATATCCTGTTGCGGTGCCTGACCCGCCAGACCGGTCTACCACTCGGAGATCGAGCCGTCCTTGTGCCGCCAGACCGGTGCCCGCCAGCGGTGGCCACGGGCCGCGCCTTCGCGCACCTTGGCCTCGTCGATCTCGATGCCCAGTCCGGGGCCAGAGGGGATGGCCAGAAACCCGTCCGCCACGCTGAGCCCGGCGCCGGGCATTGTATAGTCGCCCAGATCGCCCCCGGAATTATAGTGGATCCCGAGGCTTTGTTCCTGAATGAACGCATTGTGGCAGACCGCGTCCACCTGCAGGCAGGCGGCCAGTGCGATGGGTCCCAGCGGGCAATGCGGCGCAAGCGCCACGTCATAGGCTTCGGCCCAATGCCCGATCCGCACCATTTCCGAAATGCCGCCTACATGAGCGGTATCCGGGTTCAGGATGCTGGCCGCGCGCTTTTCCAGCACCGGCTTGAAGTCGTACCGCGAATGCAGGCGTTCGCCCACGGTCAGCGGGATCGAGGTGCCACGCGCCAGATCGGCCAGAAGGTCGATCTGGGTCGACACCACGGCGTCTTCCACGAACATCGGCCGCAGCGGCTCCAGCTCTTTCAGCAGAACGCGGGCCATGGGCCCATGCACCCGGCCATGGAAGTCGAAGGCCAGATCCATCGAGGCCCCCACGGCCTCGCGCAGGGCGAACAACTTTTTCAGGATGCCGTCGATCTTCGCGTAGCTGTCGATGATCTGCAGTTCCTCGCAGATGTTCATCTTGGCCGCGTCATAGCCCTGCGCCTGCAGACCGCGCACGCCCTCGATCAGGTTGTCGGGGCGGTCGCCGCCGACCCAGCAATAAGTGCGCACCTTGTCGCGGACCGGCCCGCCCAGCAGGGCATGGACCGGAGCGCCAAGTTGCTTGCCCTTGATGTCCCACAGCGCCATGTCGATGCCGGAAATGGCGCTCATCAGCACCGGACCGCCGCGATAGCAGCCGTTGCGATAGAGCATCTGCCAGATGTCTTCGATCCGGCAGGGATCGGCTCCGATCAGGAAATCCTCCAGCTCGGCAATCTTGGCGGCCAGCGTTTCGGCGTGGCCCTCCAGCACCGGCTCGCCCCAGCCTGACAAACCTTCGTCGGTTTCGATCTTCAGGAACAGCCAGCGGGGCGGCACCAGAAAGGTGCGCAGGGCGGTGATCTTCATGCCGTTGGGTCGTCCGCCAGAACCGTGCCGCTGTCCACCAGCCCCGAGATTTCATCCCCGTCGAAACCATAGGCGGCCAGCACATCCCGGCTGTCCGATCCATAGCGCGGCGCATGTTTCAGCTTCGGCGCGGGATTGTCTGAAAAGGCGATGCCCGGCGCGACAGCGGTATATTTTCCGCCCACGGGATGGTCCAGTTCCACCAGCCGGTTGCGGGTCTGTGGGTGGCTCAGGAAGGCGTCATAGTCGTTGACCACCACGCACCAGACCCCCAGCGGCGCAAGCAGATCGTCCCAGTGGCTGGCCGGGCCGGTCACCAGATGCGCCGCCACCTGATCGTAGATCCGGTCGCGCCATTGCGCCACGGCGGCGCCGTCCGATTGCTCGGGCCGGGCGGCCTTCATCTCGGCCAGAACCGGCAGGTCCAGCGCCTTGGACAACACGTCCAGATCGGCCTGCGCGATGGACAGGAATCCTTCCGCGCACTTGTAGATGCCATAGGGTGGTTCCTGATAGATCGACACCTGCGGCGAGGTTCCGCGCTGGGGCGGGGCGTCGGCGGCGAGGTAGGACATGATCTCCTGGCACTGCATCTCCATAATGGCGCCGATCATAGTGACCTTGACCTCCTGGCCCTGACCGGTGATCGAGCGCGCCACAAGGGCCGCAAGCACGCCTTCGCATACCATGTGCGAGGCCGAGACATCGACCATGTAGAGCGGGCTGGCCTGCGGCAGTTCACCGGCCTTGCCGCCGTTCATGGTCAGCCCGGTAAAGCTTTGCAGCAGCAGGTCCTGGCCGGGGCGATCCTTCATCGGGCCGTCCTCGCCATACCCCGAGACCGAACCATAGACGAGCCGCGGGTTGATCTTGCGCAGGGTCGCGTATTCGATCCCCAGTTTCGTCGCCACACGGGGGCGGAAGTTCTGGATCAGCACATCGGCCTGTTCGACCATCCGGTACAGAACCGCGCGCCCGGCGTCGGATTTCAGGTCCAGAACCAGCGATTTCTTGTTCTGGTTCAGGGTCACGAAACAGGTGGCATCGCCGAATTTCGTGATCCCGGCCATGGGCGCATGGCGCGAGAAATCGCCGCCGCCGGGCGCTTCGATCTTGATGATCTCGGCCCCCATCTCGCCCATCCGCTGGGTGCAGAGCGGGCCGGCCATGGCGATGGTCAGATCCAGGACCTTGTGCCCTTCGAGGGGCGCGCGGGCGGTGGTGGCGGTGTCGGGCATCACATGATCCTTCATCATCTTCCCTGGAACACGGGTTCGCGCTTTTCGCCGAAGGCGGCCATGCCTTCGCGGGCGTCTTCGGTCATCATGCACAGGGTGTAGCCGTCGTTTTCCATCGACAGCCCCTGTTCCAGAGAACTGCCCTGGCTGCGCTTGATGACGTTCTTGGCCGATTGCACGGCGATGGGCGGGTTGCGGGCGATCCGGTCGGCGATGGCGCGGGCGGTGGGCATCAGGTCGTCCACGTCGACGACACGCTGCACGAAGCCGACGCGGCAGGCTTCCTCGGCCGGGAACCGGTCGCCGGTCAGGATCCACAGGGCGGCATTGCCGAAACCGATCAGACGCGGCAGAACGGATGTGTTCCCGGCGCCGGCGTGCCAGCCGCGCTGCACCTCGGGCGCCCCGAAGGTCGAGCGCGGCGTGGCGATGCGGATGTCGCACATCATCGCCACCTCCAGACCGCCGCCCAGGCAATAGCCGTCGATGGCGGCAATGGCGGGTTTGCGCAGGCGTTGCAGCGGTTCGACATAGTCGCGGTCGTATTGGGCGCGGTTGCGGCCATCCCATGGTGTACCGAGGTCGTCGAGCATGTTCACATCGCTGCCCGCCGCAAAGGCCCGCTGGCCGGCACCGTCGATGATCAGCACCTTGACGTTGTCGTCGATGTCGATCTCGCGGCAGAGCTGGGCGATCCGGCTGCCCATGGCGGCGGTGATCGCGTTCATCTTCTCGGGGCGGTTGATCGTCAGATAGGCGATGCCGTCCTCGACGCGGTAGAGAATAGTGTCCTCTGACATCATCGGGCTCCTTCGTTGGTCTGTTCGGGGGGCAGCATCGTGATGACGATCTGCCAGTGTTCGGACTGACCCGGCTCCAGCCACATTTCGTGGCCTCCGGCGCGGGCATCGGCCAGGTTGTGGGCCGGGGCGGTGGTCGGCTCCAGCGCCATCTGGTGCAGGGGGGCTTCATTGGTGGGCCATCCGCCGAAGGCCATCCAGACACCGCAAAACGGCATCTGGTCGGCACTCCATTCAAGGCGGATGGCCCCATCGGTCCCGTCGATCCCCACGCTGGCGCGATCCTTGACGGTCCCGTATGTCTTCTGGGCCAAACCGGAATCGGTTCCCAGAACCTGTTCGGTGGCGGGTTTCGGCCCATGGTCGGACCAACGCCCGACACCGTCCAGCACAATGCGTTCGCCGGGCTGCGTGGCCAGCAACAGGTGCTGGCTCCACATCCACGGCATCCGGGTCTGCGTGGTGGCGGCGATGGCATAGTCGCACACCAGCCGCGGCCCCCGCAGCGTCAGGCGGCGCGAGAAGGTGAAGGCCGTGCCCTCATGGTGGCAGGCAAGCCCGGTATCGTCCCGTTTCACCGTCCATGGGCGGCCCCAGAGGTCACCGTGATCGCGCAGGTCGCGGCCCCAGTCGGGATCGGGGCAGGGGGCCACGGTGGGCGCGCATTCGTCCCAGCCGCGGGCCACATTCCCGCCATAGGCCGCGGCATCCCCCGCATCGCCCTCGCAGGCGCCGGCGATCAGCCAGTTGCGGCCGCTGCGGCGATCCACCAGATCGGTCACGCGGGCGCCGAAGTCGGGCGCGACGCGGACCAGGATCTGGTCGTTGGACAGGGTGAGCGACGACATGGTGATCACTTCCCGGCGGCGGCCAGACGCGATTGCAGCTTCTCGGCCCGTGCCAGACGCCACTGGCCAATGGCCACCGCCAGCACCAACAGCAGGCCCTTGGCGACCAGCTGATAGAAGGTCGCGATGCCCAGCAGGTTCATGCCGTTCGACAGGGTCGCCAGCAGCAGCACCGCCAGCATCGAGCCGACGATGGTGCCCTTGCCGCCCGCCATCAGCGCGCCGCCCAGAAAGACCGCCGTGATCGCCTCAAGCTCCAGCCCCTGGGTGCCCGATGCCGGTTGCCCCGAGGAGGTCCGTGCGGTCACGATGACCCCGGCCAGACCCGAGAGCGCCCCCGAGATCGCATAGATCGCATAGCGCATCCGTGTCAGGTTGATCCCCGCCAGCCGTGCTGCCACCGGGTTGCCCCCCATGGAATAGATCGAGCGTCCGAAGACTGTCGAGGTCATCACGAAATGCGCGGCAATGGCGACGAAGATCAGGATGATGAAGGCCACCGGAAGGCCGGGAAAGGTCTCGGTCTGGAACAGACGGCCCGAGCCCAGCCAGGCCAGGTTCTGGTCCAGCACCCCGATGGGGCGACCGCCGGGGGCGATCAGGAAGGCGACGCCGCGAAAGGCCGAAAACGTGGCCAGCGTGGCCACCACCGGGTTCACCCGCAGGATCGAGATGATGGTGGCATTGACCAGCCCCAGCACCACGCCGATGCCCATGCCGAAGGCCACGCCCCCCACGACCGTACCCAGTTGGGTGACCGTCAGGGCGCAGACGACCGAGGCGCAGCCGGCGATGGAACCCACCGAGATGTCCAGCCCCGCCGACACGATGACCAGCGTCATGCCGACCGCGATCAGCCCGACCACGGCCATGTTCTGACCGATGTTCATCAGGTTGCGCGGTGAAAAGAAGAATTCGGTCTGGGTCGTGATCAGCGCCACCATGATGACCAGCGCGATCATCAGCGACAGGTTCTCGGCGCCGACGAATTTGGTGATCCGCTTGAAGATGCTGACGCTGTCGGGCGACATCTGCGGCGCGGATTGTTCGGTAATGCTCACTGTCTTTTCCTCCGTGGGCATGTCAGGCGGCCCTGGTTCCGAGGGCAAAATTCACGATCGCCTCTTCGGTGGCGTCTTTCTTTTCGATGGGGTCCGAGATCATCCCGTCGCGCATCACGATGATGCGGTCGGACATGGACAGAAGCTCGGGCATCTCGGACGAGATCAACATGATCGCCATACCTTGCCTCGCAAGATCGTCGATCAGGCGATAGATCTCGGCCTTGGCGCCGACATCGACGGCTCGGGTCGGCTCATCGAGGATCAGCAGGCGCGGGGCGGCGGCCAGCCAGCGGGCCAGAACGACCTTCTGCTGATTGCCGCCCGAAAGTTTGCCGACCTCCTGTTCCATGCTCGGGGTCTTGATCTCGAGCTGGCGGATATAGGGCGCGACCTTGTCGATCATCGCGGGCGTGCGCAGGATGCCCCAGCGGGACAGCGCCGAAAAGACCGCCATCGAGGCGTTCTCGATCACCGAGCGGACCAGGATCAGCCCCTCGGCCTTCCGGTTCTCGGGCGCGAAGCCGATATTTGCGGCAATCGCATCGGCCGGTGACCGGATGTCCTTGTTCTCGCCGCAGATGCGGATCACACCGCCGGTGCGGGCGTATTCGCCGAACAGCACCTTGGCCAGTTCCGTACGCCCGGCGCCGACCAGCCCGGCAAATCCGACGATCTCTCCGGCGCGGATCCGGAAGCTGATGTTGTCGTGCCAGCGGCTGGACAGGTTCTCCACCTCCAGCACCACCTCGTCGGTGGTGACCTCCTGGCGCTTGTAGCCATGGGCGAGTTCGCGACCGACCATCAGGCGGACGATTTCCTCTTCATCGGTGTCGGCGATCATCAGGTTGCCGGTGGGCACGCCGTCCTTCAGCACGAACACCCGGTCGGCGATTTCCATCACCTCGTGCAGGCGGTGCGAGACATAGATGATGCCCAGCCCTTCCCGTCGCAGCTTGCGGATCAAGGCGAACAGGCGGTCGGCTTCCTTGGTGGTCAGCGACGAGGTCGGCTCGTCAAAGGCCACAACCTTCACGCCGTCCTTCAGGGCGCGCAGTATCTCGACGATATGTTGCTGCGCGGGCGACAGGGTGCGGCCCAGGGCGTCGATGTCCAGCACGCCGACAAAGCCGTAGCGTTCCAGCAGGTCATTGGTGATGCGCCGGATTTCGGCATGATCGACCCGTCCGCCAGAGCGGCGGGGATATTCGCCAATGAAGATGTTTTCGGCTGCCGAGATATGTGGCACGATCTCCGGCTCCTGCCGGACCAGGCGAAACCCGGCGTCGCGGGCTTCCAGCGGGCTGGCGTGGCTGACCTCGGCGCCATCCAGGAAGACCGCGCCTTCATCCAGCCTGTAGTCGCCGCAAAGGATTTTCAGCAGGGTCGATTTCCCGGCGCCGTTTTCACCGACAAAGGCCACGACCTCGCCGGGATGTACCTTCATGTTGACGTCGGACAGCGCCTTCACGCCGGGAAATGATTTGCCCACGCCCTGAACGTCGAGAATGGCAGACGACATGGTAGGGTCCTTCTTGTTCGAGAACTCTTGGGCGGACAGTGTTGAAACCGCCCGCCCGCGAGGGAGTTCATCAGTCGCAGGGCATCACGTCTGCATAGTTCGTCGGATCGACGATCGTGGTATTGGCCACCGATTTCAGCGGAAGCGGCGCGCCGGTTTCGATCGAGTTGATCAGGGTGCGCGCGGCGGCATCGCCCACGTCGGTGCCCGACAGGTAAAGCGCTGCCTTGAAGCCCGACGGGATTCCGGCTTTCCACGGGCGGCAGGCCTCATAGGCACCCAGACCCACGGCGATCACGTCATCGGGACCGTAGCCCGCGTTCTTCAGAGCGTTGTTGGCGCCCAGAACGCCTTCGTCGTTGCAGGCGAAGACCACCCATTTGTTGATGCCGGGATTGGAGGTCAGCACCGGACCGGTGGCGGCCAGCGAGGTGTCGGCGGTTCCGTCATAGGACACATGCACGATGCTGTCGGGGCTGGCACCCGCGGCGATCACCTGTTCCTGTGCGGCGTTGGTGCGGTCGTTGCAGACCGACAGGGTCTGAACCTCGACGCTGAGGATGCCGTATTTGGCGCCATCCAGCCAGCCGCTGGCGGCCAGAAGTTCGCCGGCGCGTTCACCCACGGCGGTGCCCATGGCGACGCCGTCGAAGCCCACGAAGGGCACCGGGCTGCCGTCTTCCTTCGTGATCGGATCATCGGTGGCGACCATCAGCACGCCGGCCTCTTCGGCGGCACGGGACACGGCCGGCCCCATGGCCTGATCCGGCGCGGTGATGCCGATGCCCTTGGCGCCCGAGGCGATGGCGTCCGACACGGCCGAGATCGCGAGGTTGGCGTCAAGCTCGACGTTGATGATCTTGGCGGTATAGCCGAGTTCCTCGGCGGCAGCCTTGAAGCCCTCGCCCTGGTCGATGAAGTATTGCTGGGTACCGCTCTTGTAGATCGCGACGATCTCCTTGTCCTCGGCCACGGCGGCGCCTGCAAGCAGGACAGCCCCGGACGCACTGGCAAGCAGAGCGGGTTTGATTTTGATGAGCATATTTTCCTCCCATAGGTGTTCTCATCCCGATGGGTAAAGGATATGATCTGTTTATCATACAAAGTCAACGCTTCGGTGTGGGAGGATACAAGTGCGCAGGCTGGAACAGAAAATTGCAATCGTGACCGGGGCAGGGCGGGGGATCGGCGCGGCCATCGCCCGTCGATTCGCCACCGAGGGCGCCCGCGTGGTCATCGCCGAGCTTGACCCGGAACAGGGGCAGCAAACCGCCACGGCCATCGCCGCCGAAACCGGGGCCGAGACGCTGTTCGTCCACACCGATATATCCGACGCGGCCAGTGTCGCGGCGATGCATGCCGCCACGGTCGCGCATTTCGGTCCGGTGGACGTTCTTGTGAACAACGCCGGCATCGCGGTGTTCCGGACGCCGTTGGAGACCAGTGACGACGACTGGGATCGCTGCATGAACGTCGATCTGAAAGGTGCCTGGACCTGCACAAAGGCGGTGCTGCCCGACATGGTGACCAAGCAGAACGGCGCGGTCATCAACATCATCTCGAACCACGCCTTCGCGATCATCAAGGGCACCTTTCCCTATCCGGTGGCCAAACACGGGCTGTTGGGGCTGACCCGGTCGCTGGCGTTGGAATATGCCGATCAGGGCATCGCGGTGAACGCAATCTCGCCCGGCTACACCGACACGCAGATCGCCGAGGATGATTTCCGCGCCACCGGCGATGCGGCGCGGGCACGGGCCAAGGTGGAAGCGATGCAGCCGGTGGGCCGCCTGTGCCAGCCCGACGAGATCGCCGCGGTGGCCGCCCTTCTGGCTTCGGAAGAAGCCCGCTTCATGATCGGCGAAAACATCGTCATGGACGGTGGGGTCACGATCCGGATGTATGACGACATCCGGGCGCTGGACTAGGCCGAGCGCCGGGGCCGTAACGGGCCCCGGCGCGCGCCGTTTCAGCCCAGAAACGCGGCGCGGGCCGCCACGGCGGTCAGCACCGGACCTTGTCCCCAGGGCACGATGCGATCCAGCGAAACGTGCCAATAGTGTTCGTCCACCAGCGCCGACATGACCGCCGCCGAGACGCCCCGCAGATTGCCGTCCTGATCCAGTTTATTGGTCATCGCACGGAACGCCTTTTCGGCAGGCTCAGCAAAGCTGTCCCCCAGAACGCCCTGCTTGATGCCGCGGAAAAAGGCCGTGGCCATAAAGGCCGCTGTCGAGGACTCGGGACCAGAGCGCGGTTCATGCACCATGCAGTGCCAGTTGCCGTCGGGCAGCTGATAGCGAACCATGGTCTCGGCCAGCGCCACGGCCTGTGTGCGCAGGACATCCGCCCCGGTTACGTCACCACAGAATTTCAGCACGTCCAGCATGCCCAGCAGCGCCCACCCCTGGCCGCGCCCCCAGCCGGGGATCTGCGAGTGTCCCAGCTTTTCCAGCCAGTAATGCCGGTAGGTGCCGGTGTCGTCATCATACAGGAACGGACGATAGCCAAGGATCTCGCGCACTGCGGCCTCGGCCCAATCGCCATCGGGATCGAAGCAGGACAAATGCGCGTAGAAGGGCGCGTCGAAATGCATGCAGTCCAGCCAGATCCCGGCACCGGGGTCGGCCATCAACTGCTGTTGCGCGTCTGACAGCGGCACGCCGCCATTGGGCTGACGCAAGGACCGCAACGTGTCCTCGAAGGTCACCGACACATCGCCGATCCGCCGCCGGCCGCGCAGATGCCGGGCCAGGTCCAGCACCGCATCCTTCAGCACCGCGTCGCCGGTGCGTTCGACGATATCGCACATGACGTGGCCGGGAGCAGTGTTGTCGTCGGGATGAAACGGATGCCGCCGGGTTGCCCAGGCGCGGAAGAACCCGTGGCTGAAATCGACCCACTTGGGATCGTCCAGAACGTCCGCCGCGGCCACCAGGCCTTCGAACCCCACGGAATCGCCGTAGAACCAGCCTTTGAACTCATGCGCCGCAAGGCGTTCGGCAACCGCCGCAATCAGCGCGGGCTGCAGCGTATCGGACATCTTCGTCTCCAGATTTTGACTTGGGATCAGGGGGAGTGTCGGGCCAGGCCTTCCTGCATGTCCCGAATGGCGCTTTGGATGACGCGGCGCATGGCGGTGCTGGCCCGTTCGGCGTCGCCATCCATGAAAGCGCGGTAGACGGCCTCGTGCAACTCGTGGCTTTCATCCATGCCGACCATCTCGGAGACATACCCCACGGCGGCCATCTGCAGGTCGATCGAGATGCTGAGCGAGGCCTCGATCACCGAGTACAATTGTTCCAGCAGTTCCGAACCGACGCATTCGATCAGCGCACGGTGAAAATCCAGATCGGAGTCGATGAAATTCTGCCGCTGTTCCGCCGCATCGGCCTCGGTATCCTCGGCCACCTCGACCTTGCGATCCCAGGTGGCCTGCACGCGCGCGCGCTGTTCCGGGGTGGCCATCTGGGTGGCGGTGAAAGCGATGCCCGGTTCCATCACCAACCGCACCTTCTGAAGGTCGTCCAGCAGCGTCAGGGTGTCGCCCGCCCTGATGCGCCAATCCATGACGTCAGGATCCAGCAACCGCCATTCGGCGCGCGGCGTGACGCGGGTGCCATCCGACGTGCGGCTGCGGATCAGTCCCTTGGCACCGAGGATACGGAAGGATTCGCGGACGACAGACCGGCTGACGCCCAATTCCTCGACCAGATCCGCCTCGCGGCTGATGGCTTCGCCCTCGGCCCAGTCGCCGCCGACAATGCGGGTGCCAAGGTTTTCCACCGCTGCCCCCAGAATCCCGCGGACTTCGATCACGCCGCCGATTGTGGCTTTCCGGCTAAGGGGGCTGCGTTTCATGATGGGACACCTCTCTTTTTGTAAGATAAACGTATAAATTGGGTTGGGCAAGCTGATATCCGTACCGCACGGCACAAGGACGCACGCACGGGATCACGCCCCTGCCGCGCAGTTCAGGCAAGAACATGGCGGGAGATGGCACGGGCCATTCAGCCTAAGGCAGCATCCCAAGAGATGCGCCGGTGCGATGCGGGATGCCGCGTCAGTTCGCGATGGTCTGGACCGACGCCACTGTTGTCAGCGATCCGAACACCGCCGAGACGGCCTTGTTGAACTGGCTGATCGGGGCTTCAGTGACATAAATGGTGTCTTCGTCGCGCACGGTGAAATTCCGCGCCGCGAACAGGCCTTCGCCGCTGGTCAGGTTGAAGATATAGGCAACCTGCTTGGCGCCTTGAAGGGTCTTCTGGCCGGTGACCCGGCGCGCCACGAACTCGGGCTCTTCACGCAGGATGAAAATGCCGGTGGGGTCGGCCGTCAAGGTGGACAGACCGCCGACCTGCGCCAGGGCCTCCATCGCCGACAGTTCCTGGCTTTCAAAGCGGATACGGCTTTGACGCCCGGTGGCACCGAGGGCCACGTAATAGCGTTCGTCGGCCTCGACCAGGATACGGTCCCCGGCCCGCAGGGCGATGTCATTGGCCGGGGTCTGGAACAGAGAGTTGAACCAGACCCGGCCCGACAGGTTGCCACGCAGGACAGTGACCTGGGCGATCTCGGGCTCGATGGTCACGCCCCCGGCGCGCGCCAGCATCGACGACAGGCGCCGGGTCGGCCGCTCGATGGGATAGACACCCTGCGCCCCGACGTTGCCCGAAACCGAAACCGTCGCGCCGTCGCCTGCGGTCCGGCTGATCAGTATCTGCGGGTCGGGGGTCTGCGCGCCCAGGATCTGGCTCAACTCGTCGCGAAGTTCCTCAGGGGTCTTGCCGGCGGCGGTGACGCGCCCGGCGTAGGGGACGAAGATTTTGCCTTCGCCATCCACCTGGATCTGGGTCAGCGGGGCAGGGGTGCCGGCCACTTCCAGCAGGCCTTCCTGTACGTTTTCCCAGATCATCATGCCCAACGTGTCGCCGGGACGGATTTCATCGGGTTGCAGCACCGGTGCATTGCGGAAGGAAGCCGAGAATCCCAGCGGCGGCGTGTATTCCGCCGCCCGCGCGATGCCCCTGTTGACCACGACGATATAGGTGTCGCCGTCACGCTGGACCGAGCTTTCGAAAACTTCGTCCTTGGTCGGTCCCGTCCGGGGGATGGCACCGTCGCAGGCCATCAGCCCCGTCAGCGCCAGGACAGCTACCACATTTCGTACGAAGTTGCGCATCATACCCACGACCTGCCTCAAAACCACTGGCGCGACCCTGACAAGTTTTTTCCCGAATGGCCAGTTCCGCACCGCGCCCTGCGCTGGAATGACCGCAAACTGTGGCGGCATGGAAACGCATGTCTTGCACCGGCGCCGCGCCGGAAGTAGGTCGGCACGGGCAGGATCGCACAAGGGAGATCAGACATGTTCACCGGCATCATCACGGATATGGGCGAGGTTGTCTCGGTCGAACAGGCGGGCGATCTGACCGCGCGCATCGCGACCTCCTATGATCCTGAAGGCATCGACATCGGCGCTTCAATCGCCTGCGACGGCGTTTGCCTGACCGCCACAGCCACCGGCCGCACCGACGACGGGCGCGGCTGGTTCCAGGTCGACATCTCGGCCGAGACCGTGTCCAAGACCAACATCGGCGCGGGCGGCTGGGCCATCGGCAAGATCCTGAACCTCGAACGTGCGCTGAAGGTCGGCGACGAACTGGGCGGGCACATCGTGTCAGGCCATGTGGATGGCGTCGCCCGGATCGTCGCGATGGCGGACGAGGGCGACAGCACCCGCGTCACCCTGCGCGCCCCAGAGGCTTTGGCCCGCTTCATCGCGCCCAAGGGCTCGGTGGCCTTGAACGGCACCTCGCTGACCGTGAACGAGGTTTCGGGCTGTGACTTCGGCATCAACTTCATCCCGCACACCAAAAGCGTCACCACATGGGGCCGGGCGCAGGTGGGCGATCCGGTCAACCTTGAGATCGACACTTTGGCCCGTTACGTCGCCCGTCTGCAGGACTGGGCATAACGCAGCGATCCCCCATCCCCGGCTCTGGCCAATCGCAGGGCGCTGGGGTAAGAGCACCGTCTACGGAAAGCGGAGTGACCATGTCCGAGACCGAAACCCATTACCGGGACGCCATTTCTTCGGTGGAAGAGATCCTAGAGGACGCGCGCAACGGGCGCATGTTCATCCTTGTGGATCATGAAGATCGCGAAAACGAAGGCGATCTGGTGATCCCGGCGCAGATGGCCACGCCGGAAGCCATCAACTTCATGGCAACTTACGGACGCGGGCTGATCTGCCTGTCGCTGACCGGCGAACGTGTCGATGCGCTGGACCTGCCGCTGATGGCTTCGGACAATTCCTCGCGCCATGAAACCGCCTTCACGGTATCCATCGAGGCACGTGAAGGGGTGACAACCGGCATTTCCGCCCATGACCGCGCACGCAGTGTGGCGGTGGCCATCGATTCCACCAAGTCAGCCGCTGATATCGCGACGCCGGGCCATATCTTCCCGTTGCGCGCCCGCGACGGCGGCGTGCTGGTAAGGGCCGGCCATACCGAGGCCGCAGTGGATATGGCCCGACTGGCTGGGTTGAACCCGTCAGGCGTGATCTGCGAGATCATGAACGATGACGGCACCATGGCGCGCCTGCCCGACCTGGTGGCCTTTGCCCAGAAGCACAACCTGAAGATCGGCACCATCAGCGACCTGATCGCCTATCGCCGCCGCCATGACAATCTTGTCACCGTCACCGAAGAACGCACCGTCACCTCGGAATTCGGCGGCGACTGGAGCATGCGCATCTATGCCGACACTGCCCATGGCGACGAACATATCGTTCTGATCAAGGGAGACGTGTCGGGCGATGATCCGGTGCTGGTGCGGATGCACTCGCTGGACCCGATGCTGGACGTGGTGGGGCTGGGCGAAACCGGCCGCGCCAGCGAGTTCGGTCAGGCCATGAAGGTGATCGCCAAGGAGGGCCGGGGCGTTCTGGTCCTGTTGCGCGACACCACCATGAAATTGCACACCGAAGATGCGACCTCGCCCCAGACGCTGCGCCAATACGGACTGGGCGCGCAAATCCTGTCGTCGCTGGGCCTGTCGCGGCTGATCCTGCTGACCAATTCGGCCAAGCCGAAGGTGGTCGGGCTGGACGCCTACGGCCTGAGCATCGAAGACACCCGTTCGATCCCGCTGGAGTAAGCCCATGGCCGGACAAGCTCATGAATCCCTGCCGACACCCCGTTTCGAGGGCGACGCGCCCCGGCTGCTGATCGTCGTGGCGCCCTATTACCGGGACATCGCCGATCAAATGGTGGCTGGCGCCCACGCCGAGATCGAGGCCGCCGGGGCGACCCATCAGACCATTGAGGTGCCTGGCGCGCTGGAAGTGCCCACAGCCATCCGCATCGCCTTCAATGCCGACAAGTTTGACGGGTTCGTCGCCCTTGGCTGCGTGATCCGGGGCGAAACCACCCATTACGACACTGTCTGCAACGACAGCTCCCGCGCCATCACACTGTTGGGCCTTCAGGGCGCCTGCATCGGCAACGGCATCCTGACCGTCGAGAACATGGATCAGGCGCAGGCGCGCGCCGAAGTCGCGGGCCAGAACAAGGGCGGCGGCGCGGCTGCGGCGGCACTTCACCTGATCGCGCTGACCCGTGCATTTGGCTCCTCCAGCAAGAAAGTCGGGTTCCGCCCGGAATGAACTGAACGCCCATGACCACTGACACGTCCCATAATCTGTCCGGCAACCAGCGGCGCAAACTGCGCTCGGCGGCCCGGTTCTTTGCCGTTCAGGCGCTGTTCCAGATGGAAACCACCGGGCAGACCTCGGAATCCGTCACGGCGGAATTCACCCACTACCGTTTCGGCGAGGAGTTCGAGGATTTCGACATGGCCGAAGCCGATGCCGGGCTATTCCGCGCACTGGTGACTGATGCGGTGAACTGGCAGGCCAAGATCGACCAGATGACCGACCGGGCGCTGGTGGCGAAATGGCCCATCGCGCGCATTGATCCGACCTTGAGGGCGTTGTTCCGCGCCGCCGGGGCCGAGATGCTGGAGCATGACACGCCGCCCAAGGTGGTCATCACCGAATTCGTGATCGTCGCCGAAGCCTTCTTTCCCGAAACCAAGGAACCGAAGTTCGTCAACGCGGTTCTGGATCACATGGCGCGCGAGGCCAAACCCGAGGCGTTCTGAACGCGCCTGCCGATTTTTCAGGCGATCCCGTGAATTTGACCCGGATTGGCTGGCAGACATATCGACTGCGCGCTATGTTTGAACGGTCAGAGGAAGGAGCCTCCCATGCCGTATCTCGTCCGTCTCTACATCAAGCAGGTCGCCATCGGCTATGCGATCTCGGCCGCGTTTGTGACCATGCTGCTGTATTTCAACGTCGCCAACCTCTGGCATCTGGTCACCCATGTGAATGTCGGGTGGATCGCGGTGCTGATGCTGTGGATCTTCAACGGGATTGTCTTCGCGGGTGTGCAATTTGCCCTGTCGCTGCCGCGCGGCCATGGCGAGGACGCGGGCAGTGGCGGCAAGCGCGATGCCCTGCCGGTGCTGCTGGCCGAACCCGTGCCGATCACGGTGAGGCCGCATTCGCGCCGTCCGCGCTGAGCAACTCCACCGAGACAAACGAAAAAAGCGGTCCCGAAGGACCGCTTTCTTGCTTTGTGACGGGCCCGCGCGCAACCGTGGAGGCGTATATTCCCGAGAACCTGTATATACAGGTGGGCGTCAGGTAACGAAGCCAGGGCCTCGCCAGAGCCAACTCCCTCGGAATTGATTAAGGCCACCGGAATGTTGCCACAGACACGGGAAGGGCAGCACCCGCCTCAGGGTATCTAGGCCGCTGGCTGCGCTTCTGCAAGGGGCGTGTCGTCCGAGAGTTGCCGAAGGTTCATCAGGAAGCCGTGCCAGCCCTTGTCGAGCGCCAGCAAAAGGCCGAACCCATCGCCTGTATCGGGCAGGCCGGAATGGCTCAGGCTCAGGCGCGTACCGCCGGCGATTTCCTCTAGCCGCCACTCCACGGTGCTCATGGCGCCATTGGCCGGGCCGACCGTGAAGGACCAACGCAGATAGTCGTGCGGGCGGGATTCCTCGACCGTGCCCCAGCACATCCGTTCGCCATCGGTCTGGCTGGACAATGTATAGGTGGCGCCGGCCACCATGTCGGTGTCCGAGGGGTGAAACCATGTGCCGAGTTTCTTGGCGTCGGTCAGATAGGTCCAGACGGCCTGTCTCGGCGCGGACAGGTAGATGGATTTCTCGATGGCAGCGGTCATTTCGCGTATTCCTTTTCAATGGCGGCTTTCAGGGCGTCCAGACGGTCATCCCAGAAGGCGTCGAAGTGGGCGAACCAGTCGATGACAGGGGCAAACCCACTCCGGTTCAATGTGTTGACCCGCGTTCTTCCTGCTGTCTCAACCGTGATCAGATTGCCTTCCTGCAAGATCGTCAGGTGCTTTTTCACGGCCGCGCGGGTGATGTCGAAGTTCTCGGCGACCTCGGCGATGGTCATGCCACCTTGGCTGAGCAGACCGAGAATCTCGCGCCGGGTTGGATCGGACAGGGCCCGGAAACAGGGCTGGGCATTTTGCATGGCGCCTCCTTGTGAAACCTTTCGGTATCACTAAATACGACACCATAAGGTATTACGTCAAGGATTTTTCGCCTTGCCCGATGTTCCCGTAATGTTCATTCTGGCTGCATGGACATGCAGCCCGACACCCTGACCCCCGGCCAACTGCTGGCACGCGGCACCTGCCGCCACCTGCGCCGGGCGCATGATTTCACCTGTGTCGAGGAAATGACCCTGAAAACCCGGCTGCGGGTCGATGTCATGGCCCTGGGTCCGAAGGGCGAGATCTGGGTGGTCGAATGCAAATCCGGGCTGGCCGACTATCGCGCCGACAGCAAGTGGGAGGGGTATCTCGACTATTGCGACCGGTATTTCTGGGCCGTGGACAGCGATTTCCCGACCGAGATCCTGCCCGCGGAAACCGGGCTGATCATCGCCGATGGCTATGATGCTGAAATCCTGCGCATGGGACCGGAAAGCAAACTGGCGGGGGCCCGCCGCAAGGCCCTGACGCTGCGCCTTGCGCGCACCGCCATGACGCGCCTGCACGGGTTTCGCGATGGCGATTTCGGGGGGCGTTAGGAGGTCTGCGCCGCTGCCTGTGCCGCGGCGGCCAGAATCTCTTCGGCAATCTCACGCGCTTCATCGACCTCGAAATCCATCGGAATCTCGATACCGTCGCTTTCCACAAAAATCCGGACCATCCCCTGATCGGTCGGACCGATCTGCAGATTCGCGGTAATGTCGCGTTCGTTGTTGATGCCCATGGACGCCTCCTGATGCCCGTTCGCTACCTTCGTTTTCGGGGCGAGGCAAGGGGATCATGTTTTCCCCGCAAAATGCGAAAAACCGCGTGACGCCCGCTTGCAATCGCCCAGACGCAGCGATAAACCCTCGCAACGTGCCGCCTTAGCTCAGTTGGTTAGAGCGCTGGATTGTGGATCCAGAGGTCCCCTGTTCAAGCCAGGGAGGCGGTACCATCCCCCTGATTTCCGTCACTTCCCGGTTGCCGTCGCCGCAGCAGACGCTATCCCTGTGCCAAACAATGCTCAAGGACATGCCCATGACGACCGGAACCCAATCCACCCCGCGCTATCTTGACCGTGGCGACCTGAAGGTCGACCCGACCCTGACAGCATTCCTGGAAGAGCAGGCATTGCCGGGAACGGGCATCGATGCCGATGCATTCTGGTCGGGGTTCTCGGGTCTGGTAGCGGAATTCGGGCCGAGGATCCGTAGCGCATTGGCGTATCGGGCCACGATGCAGGAAAAGCTGGACGCCTGGCATCGCGATCATCGCGGCGCGGCGCAGGATCCCGACGCCTATCGCGCCTTTTTGACCGAGATCGGCTATATCGAGCCGGAAGGCCTCGATTTCGCCATCGGCACCGAGAATACCGATCCCGAGATTGCCTCGGTGGCTGGGCCGCAGTTGGTGGTTCCGGTGACCAACGCGCGGTACGTGCTGAACGCGGCCAACGCGCGCTGGGGGTCGCTCTATGATGCGCTTTATGGCACCGATGCCATGGGCGATCTGCCCAAGGGCGGTGGTTTCGACGCGGCGCGCGGCAAGAAGGTCATCGCCTGGTCCAAGGCGTTTCTGGACGACGCCGTGCCGCTGGCCCAGGGCAGCCACGGCGACGCGACCGGCTATTGCGTGACGAAAGGACAACTTCAGCCGACACTCGCCGATCCCGCGCAATTCGCGGGTTATCAGGGGTCGGCAGAAGCACCAGATTCAATCCTGTTTGTAAACAACGGTCTGCATATCGTTCTTGACGTAAATCGCGAGCATCCGGTGGGTCAGTTGGACAGCGCTGGCATCAGCGACCTCCGGCTTGAATCTGCCATGTCGGCCATCATCGACTGCGAGGATTCCGTCGCCGTCGTCGATGGCCCCGACAAGGCACAGGCCTATGGCAATTGGCTGGGCCTGATGGACGGGTCGCTGACCGCCAGCTTCCCCAAGGGCGGCAAGGAGGTCACCCGCAGCCTGTCCGACGACCTGCGCTTTACCGGCCCGGACGGGTCCGAGATGGTGCTGAAGGGCAGGGCGCTGCTGCTGGTACGCAACGTGGGGCATCTGATGACCACCCCGGCGGTGCTGGATGCGGACGGTCAGGAAGTGTCCGAAGGGCTGATGGATGCGCTGATCACCGTTCTGATCGCGATGCATGACCTGAACGGCGCGCGCCGCAATTCTGCCGCCGGATCGGTCTATGTGGTCAAGCCGAAGATGCACGGGTCTGCCGAAGTGGCGCTGACCGATGCCATGTTCACCGCCGTCGAGAACATCCTCGGCCTGCCGCAATACACTGTGAAAATCGGCATCATGGATGAAGAGCGTCGCACCAGCGTCAACCTCAAGGAATGCATCCGCGCCGCCCGCAACCGCGTGGCCTTCATCAACACCGGGTTCCTGGACCGCACCGGCGACGAGATCCACAGTGGCATGGAAGCCGGACCTTTCCTGCGCAAGGCCGAGATGAGATCCGCGGCCTGGTTGCAGCACTATGAAGCCCGCAACGTCGAGATCGGCCTCGCCTGCGGTCTGCGCGGCAAGGCGCAGATCGGCAAGGGCATGTGGGCCATGCCCGACCTGATGGCCGACATGCTGGAGGCCAAAATCGGCCACCCGAAAGCCGGCGCCAATTGCGCCTGGGTGCCATCGCCCACGGCCGCCACGCTGCACGCCACCCATTACCACAAGGTGAATGTCGCCGCCGTGCAGGACGAGATCGCAAAGCGCCCGCCGCAAGGCACGCTGGACGGCCTGCTGACCGTGCCGATCCGCGATGGTCAGAACTGGTCCGAGGCCGACATCGTCGCCGAGGTGGAAAACAACTGTCAGGGCATCCTGGGCTACGTGGTGCGCTGGGTCGATCAGGGTGTGGGTTGTTCGAAAGTGCCCGATATTCATGACGTCGGACTGATGGAAGATCGCGCCACCTGCCGGATCTCAAGTCAGGCGCTCAGCAACTGGCTGCACCACGGCATTGTCACGCGCGAACAGGTAGACGCCGCGCTGCGCAAAATGGCAGGTGTCGTCGATCAGCAGAACGCTGGCGACCCGGCCTATTTGCCCATGGCGCCCGGTTTCGACGGCCCGGCCTTCCAGGCCGCTGCCGCACTGATCTTCGAAGGCACCCGCCAGCCCTCGGGCTATACCGAGCCCTTGCTGCACAAGTTCCGGGCAGTGAGGAAAGCCCTGTAAGGCCTTCTTCCGATTGTAAATAGTCCTGCAAAGGGCAGGGTGGATGATGGAGGCGTTACGCCTCCATCGCTTCCAACTCGTCGATCAGGTCCGAGATCATCTGCAGACCCTTGTCCCAAAAGGCAGGGTCCGTGGCATCCAGACCGAAGGGCGCCAGCAATTCGGTGTGATGCTTCGATCCGCCGGCCTTGAGCATGTCGAAATACTTGTCCTGGAAGCCCTCGGCACCGCTAGCATAGACCGCATACAGCGCATTCACCAACCCGTCGCCGAACGCATAGGCGTAGACGTAGAACGGCGAATGCACGAAGTGCGGGACATAGGCCCAGAAGGTCTCGTAGCCGTCCATGAAATTGAACGCCTCGCCAAGGCTTTCGGCCTGCACGCTCATCCAAAGCGCGTTGATGTCGTCGGGAGTCAATTCGCCCTCGCGCCGCGCCGCGTGCAATTTGCACTCAAAGTCATAGAAGGCGATCTGGCGGACCACAGTGTTGATCATGTCTTCGACCTTGCCGGCCAGCAGAATCTTCTTCTGCGCGGGGCTGTCGGCTTCGTCCAGCAGCTTGCGGAAGGTCAGCATCTCGCCGAACACCGAGGCGGTTTCGGCCAGCGTCAGCGGTGTCGAGGACAGCAGTTCGCCCTGATCGGCGGCCAGAACCTGATGCACGCCATGGCCCAACTCATGCGCCAGCGTCATGACATCGCGCGGTTTTCCCAGGTAGTTCAGCATCACATAGGGATGCACATTGGTGACCGTCGGATGCGCGAAGGCACCGGGGGCCTTGCCGGGCTTCACCTCGGCATCGATCCAGCCCTTCGCGAAAAACGGCGCGGCGATCTCGGCCATGCGCGGGTCGAAAGCGGCATAGGCTTCGGTCACGGTGGTTTTCGCAGTGTCCCAGTCCACCAGCGTTGTATCTTCCATGGGCAGCGGCGCGTTGCGATCCCAGACCTCCAGCACGTCCAGACCCAGCCACTTGCGCTTCAACTCGTAATAGCGATGCGACAGCTTGGGGTAGGCGGCCACGACCGCGTTGCGCAAGGCCTCGACGACCTCGGGTTCCACATGGTTGGCCAGATGCCGTCCGGTCTGTGGCGTCGGCATCTTGCGCCAGCGATCCTCGATCTCCTTTTCCTTGGCCAGAGTGTTGTGAACACGCGCGAAAATCTTGACGTTCTCGCCGAACACCCGCGCCAGTTCCCGCGCCGCGGCCTCGCGTTTGGTGCGATCCTGTTCGGTCAGGAAGTTCAGGGTGGCCTCAAGGTTCAGGGTCTCGCCATCAATGGTAAAGTCCAGATCCGCGATGGTTTCATCGAACAGCCGGTTCCACGCCGCAGCACCCACGGCACTTTGATCGTGCAGGAATTTCTCCAACTCGTCGGACAGCTGGTACGGCTTCATAGCGCGCACCCGGTCGAAAATCGGCTTGTAGCGGGCCAGATCCTCGTTTTCGTCAAACATCGCGGCCAGCTTGTCGTCATCCAGCCGGTTCAGTTCCAGCGTGTAGAACACCAGCTGTGTCGTCATGGTGGTGATGCGGTCCTGCATGTCGGCCATGAACTTGGCGCGCTCGGCATCCACGGTGTTCTGATAATAGCGCAGCCCGGCATAGGACATGACGCGGCCAGCAACCTGGCTGATCTGCTCGTCACGTTTCACGCATTTCAGCATGCCGTCAGCATCCAGCGTGTCGAGCTTGCCGTCATAGTCGGCCGCGAACTCTGCGCAGGCGGTCTCCAGCCATTCCAGATCCTCGCTCAACGCGTCGCAATCGGGAGACTCATAGAGATCCCGAAGATCCCATTCCGGAAGCTGTCCAAGCGGGGATGCGCCTTGTTCGGCATGCGCGTCGAATTGGCGAGTGGGAAATGTCGGCATATGATCCTCGATGATTGTGTCGACCCTACATATGAGCGACGTAGGCTGGATCACAAGGCATCTGCGCGTGGCGGCAAGCTCTGGTACCCCTGAATGATGGGGAATATCCCCTTTACATACGGTGAGACAAAGCCGACATATTCTGTATGAAACAGACAAACGTCCGCCAGTTCTTCCAGAAATTCCCGACCGACGATGCTTGCCTAGAGCATCTTTTCAACGTCCGGATCGGTCAGGGCCACGTATGCCCGAAGTGTCAGCGCGCGGCGAAATGGTATCGTCTTGAGTCCGAGAAGGCTTATTCCTGCCAGTGGTGCGGCCATCACATTCACCCGATGGTCGGCAGCATCTTCGAAAAAAGCCGCACGCCGTTGCAACTCTGGTTCTACGCGATCTTCCTGTTCACCACCTCCAAGCATGGTGTCAGCGGCAAGGAATTGCAGCGGCAGCTTGGCGTGACCTACAAGACCGCATGGCGCATGGCCGCGCTGATCCGCGAACACATGGCGGCGGTTGATGGCGACGAACCGCTGGGCGGTGAAGGCAAGACTGTTGAAGTCGATGAAACCTTTGTTGGCGGTGTCACAACCGGCATGGACTGGCGCAAGCGCAAGACGGTTGTCATGGGCATGATTGAGCGCGACGGTGACGCGATGCTCAAGGTGGTTCCCGACCAGACACGCGGTTCGCTGATCCCGCAGATCACCTCGAATGTTCTGCCCGGTTCAGAGGTCCACACGGACGAGCTTCGGGCCTATGACCGCGCGCTCCCGGTCACGGACTACGAGCACAAGACGGTGCACCATGCTTCTGGAGAATACGCCAAGCCGGACGGCACCAGCACAAACCAGATTGAAAGCTTCTTCAACCACCTGAAAAAGTCGATTGCGGGCACACACACCAGCGTGTCGCCCAAGCACCTTGAGCGCTACGTCAAGGAGTTCGAGTACCGCTTCAATCGTCGGATGCGTCCCGAGATGATGCTGGACAAGTTGCTTTCCCGGTTTCCCGAGTTGAGCGCTTGATCAGGGCATCCAGCTTGTCGAGATCGCCGTCAGGGTCGGCCTCGTGCTCCTTGATGAAGCACTCAAAGTCAGAATCTTTTTCTCTAGCCTGTTTCAGGTTTTTCATTTTCCATACTATCGCCATAAATAGCCAGATTAGGAGCTTGTATGCGAAATTCTACAGCAAGTTGCCTTGGGAGCAGCAAGCATACCTCTACAAATTCACAATCTCTGAATGTGCAATCCGAAAAAGCTACCACCCCTCCGTTTGAGTAGAAGCTTTCGCCCATGTTTATGAAATTGCAACTGTCGAGGATCGGGCCAGTGTTAGTGACATTTCTCAGGAATGCAATCGGCATAGGGCCGACAAACCGGCAACGTGTAAAGTCCTTGTTGCTGATTACCTAGTGCCGAGAATCATATAGATCATCAACTCGGATTACCTTCTTTTCGAAGTGATCGTCCAGAATATTGATACCAGTAGGCGCTTCCAAGCGCCTTTCATTCAGCTTCCTTCGACTTACAGCCTCAGAAGAGAAGGCATATCCCGCGAAAATGAGCGCAAATATGAGTGCCCCGGCAAATCCGCACGCCACCCAAGCTATGGGTCCATAACTTGCTACCCAGCCGGTTGAAGATCCAGCCCAAGCAGCAATGCCAAAGCTACTCACAAGTCCACCCGCACCGAAGAGCGCGTGCCACAGCGAAATAGTCCATTCGCCGTGCATCATTATCTTGAGAAGATTCCGTAAGAATTGCATAGGCGTTCATCTCATACACCTGCCGCCGGAGTCGAGAAGAAACGTATGCCGAGGGGATACACCCCGGAATGTTATACATAACTATGGTTATAGTGATACCGTGTGTGCGCGCAAAGTTACAGTGTCCCACATCTGCAAGGTAGAAGTGGGACACTGTCTCCAATGAGAACAGGCAGAGAGTATGGGCATGGGATGGGTCTTGGCAGGTCTTTGAAAAACTCCAGCCTCGTCGCCTATCGCGGAATATGGCCCACTTCCGGCGCAAGTTCGTAGATGTGCACCGATCCCAAGGCTCAGCCATCGCCGAAGAGGCGATCCTCCGCATCAGAGAACTCTACGCCATCGAGAAAGAGGCCCGCGGTTCGCCACCCGACCAACGTGCCGCGATCCGAAAGGCAAAAGCGAGGCCCATCTTCGACGATTTGCAGGACTGGCTGAATGCGCAACTGCCAACAATCTCGGGAAAAACCCCGCTCGCCCAGGCAATCCGATATGCTCTGACCCGAATGCGGCGGCTCAAGCCGTACCTCGCCCACGGCATCCTGGAGATTGACAACAACACCGCCGAACGGGCCATGCGGGCAATCGCTCTGGGGCGGAAAAACTACCTCTTCGTCGGATCACCCGCCGGTGGGCGCGCTGCAGCCGTCGCCTACACCCTCATCGAAACCGCCAAGCTCAACGGCGTCGATCCCCATACCTGGCTCGCCGCCACCATCGCTTGCATCCCAGCCTACAAGATCACCCGCGTAAATGACCTGCTGCCCTGGAATTGCCGGTCACACCGGACGCTTACGTGCTGGCGCGACGAACGCTATGTCAGCCAGCAGCTCGCCTGTTCCTGCGACCGGCAGCGGATCATCCTCGAAGAGAACGAGATCACGCGCGGCCTGCCCGGCAAGTATGTCGATAGCTTCGAGTATCCCGACGGCCGGCTCGAGTTTCACTGGAAGGGTGTATCACGCCCCTACTCAGTCTTCGACAAGGACCAGCGCGTCACGCATTCTGCGATCACCGAGAACAAGCATCTGAGCGCAGTACTCGAGCACATCAAGGCCGAACAGGACAAGGCCCCACCCAAGAAACGCCGCGCGGGCGAACAACGGTCCCGCTACAAACCCAACGGTCGCCGCAACGATGGCCGGAATTCATTGGCTGACCGCAAGCGCATTGCAGACTGTAAAGCCAGCCAGGGCTGCGATATCTGAGGTCTCCGCCCTGTCAGGCTTTGTAAATCTCAGCGCCCATGTGGGACATTTCTACTTGGTTGCAACATTGTGCATGCCTTGATGCGCCCGCAATGGTGTCCTGCGAGACCCGTTTCAGAGTCCCGCACGACTCTTCTCGTTGTCAGATGTTCTGGCCCTTAAGAACACGCAGCCGTTGGATCAGGCTTGAGGTGTCCCACCGACCGCCCCCCAGCGATTGCACGTCGCCGTAGAACTGATCCACCAGCGCCGCCACCGGCAGGCTGACGCCCATGTCCTTGGCCTGCGCCAGCGCGATGCCCAGATCCTTGCGCATCCAGTCCACCGCGAAGCCGAAGTCGAACTTGCCGTCCACCATGGTGTCGGCCCGGTTGGCCAATTGCCATGAACCACCAGCGCCTTGTGCAACCAGTTTGGCGACCTTCTTGGCATCCAGCCCGGCCTCGCTGGCCATGAACAGTCCTTCCGAGATGCCCTGGACAATCCCGGCGATGCAGATCTGGTTGACCATCTTGGTCAGTTGGCCGGCGCCGACCTCGCCGAACAACTCGGTGGCTTTCGCATAGGCCGACATCACGGCCTGGGCACGGTCGAAATCGGCCTGGCTGCCGCCGCACATGATCGCCAGTTGGCCGCCCTCGGCACCGGCCTGACCACCGGACACCGGCGCGTCGACAAAGCCAATGCCCTTGTCCGCGCCTACCGCCGCCAGTTCACGAGCAACAGAGGCCGACGCCGTGGTGTGATCCACGAACAGGCTGCCCTGGCGCATCCCGGCAAAGGCGCCGTCCTCGCCCAGAACCACCGACCTTAGGTCATCGTCATTGCCCACACAGCAAAACACGATCTCGGCCTCCGTGGCAGCAGCCCGTGGCGTGTCGGCAGCGGTGCCTCCGTACTGCTCTGCCCAGGCTGCCGCCTTGGCGGCGGTGCGGTTGTAGACGGTGACCTGATGGCCAGCATTCTGAAGATGTCCGGCCATGGGATATCCCATGACTCCAAGACCAAGAAATGCGACGCGTGACATGCTGGTTCTCCTTGCCTGACTGACCCCTGACATCGCGCCAGCCCACGGAAAGGTCAAAACGTTTTTTTTACAGTGAGACCGGGATACATCTTTTCGAAGGGAAATCACGCGGCGTCAAAGTCGGCGGTTTACAGCCTTTCGAATCCGCTTCACTAACGGGGGTAATCTCGCCTGTAGACCAAGGAATTGTCATGCGCCGACTTGTTGTGAACACCTTGACAATGGCCGTTCTGGCCGTCCCTGCCCTTGCGTTCGACAGTGTGACCGTGACCGTCAGCGGCATCGCTGATGAAGACAAGCGCGAAGCCATCGAAAAGCGGCTCAAGTCGGTGGCGCTCACCTCGCAGGCGCTGGAACAGGAAGAGTCCGACGCCGCCGTGATCTTCGGCAGCGCGCGGTCGGATTATTCCCGCATGGTCAGCGTCATGTACGGCGAAGGCTATTACGGGCCTTCCGTCTCGGTGAAAATCGACGGGCGCGAGGCTGCGGATATCGATCCCTTCACACTGCCCAAGTCCATCGACAAGGTGACCATCGCGGTCGAGGCCGGCCCGCAGTTCACCTTTGGCAAGACCCAGGTTGGACCCCGCGCCCCCACTGCCAACGCCAATCCAATCGTTGAGGGCTTCGTGCCGGGCGCGGTCGCGCAGGCCAATCTGGTGGTGTCTGCGGCGAAGGCCGGCGTGCAGGAATGGAAGGTCGACGGCCACGCCAAGGCCAGTGTCAAGGATCAGACCATCATCGCCAACCATCCCAAACGCCAGTTGAATGCCGAGGTCGTACTGGCCCCCGGCCCGCTGCTTCGGTTCGGATCGCTGAGCATCGATGGAGAGCGGAATGTCAGCAACAAGCGCGTGCGCCAGATCATGGGCTTTCCAGAGGGCGAGGTTTACAACCCGGACGAACTGCGCGATGCGGTCAACCGCGTCCGCCGCACCGGCACCTTCAGCACCGTCTCGGTGCGCGAGGCCGAAACGCCCAATCCCGATGGCACGCTCGACTACCAGATGACGCTGATCGAGGAGAAACCGCGCCGGTTCGGGCTGTTGGCCGAATACGATACACTGGACGGCTTCACCGTCGGCGGCTACTGGATTCACCGCAATCTGTTTGGCGGGGCCGAACGGCTGCGGATCGATGCGGAAGCGGCCAATATCGGCAGTGACAAGCTCAGCGACGCCGGCGGGATCGACTACACGGCATCGCTTCGCCTGACTCGGCCCGGCTCTTTCGGTCACGACAACGACGCCTTCTTCTTTGCAACATATGAAGACACCAACGATCCGGATTACACCGAAGAAGCCTTCAGCTTTGGCGTCGGTGTCACGCGCTACTTCAATGAAGACCTGTTCGGCCAGGTTGCCGGTGGTCTGCGCTATTCGCATTCGGTGGATGTGTTCGGGGATCGCGAGTTCTACCACGCGATCCTGCCCGCGCGTCTTGAATGGGACAAGCGCGACGATCCCGGCGATGCGACGAGGGGCTTTTATCTTGATACATTGGCGACGCCGTATCTGGGGCTGGATGACAGCCAAAGCGGCATGGTGGCCACGGTTGACGCACGAACCTACCACGGCTTTGGCGAATCCAAGTCGTTCGTCATGGCCGGGCGTCTGTTGCTGGGCACGGTTGTCGGTTCGGACCTGGATCAGACCCCGCCGGATTTCCTGTTCTTCTCGGGCGGCGCCGACACGGTGCGCGGCCAGAAATACAAAAGCCTCGGGGTCGACGTGGGCGCGTCCGAACAATCAGGTGGCCGCAGCTTCGTGGGCGTTTCAGCCGAGGCGCGCTATTGGGTCACCTCCACCATCGGTGTCGTGGGCTTTGCCGACTTTGGCTTTGTCGGGCCGGACAGCTACCCCACCGACGCCGGGGACAGCCAGTCGGGTCTGGGCATCGGCGTGCGCTATGCCACGCCGATCGGTCCGTTGCGGGTTGATCTGGCCACGCCCTATACCGGTCAGGTGAAGGAATTCTCTCGGGTAGCTCTCTATATCGGCGTGGGACAGGCATTCTGATGACAACGCGGCGCATTCTTCCCCCGATCATTCTGGCAGCCGTTGTTTCGACCGCGCCTGTGGCGCTGGCGCAGGACGACGGCAAGAATGAAGACGCCAGTTTCCTGGAAAACCTGATCCAGAACGCGCTTGGCGGCGAGGGCCGTACGGTGCAGGTGCGCGGGCTTGAGGGGCTGCTCAGCTCCGAAGCCCGGATCGGCCTGATCGAGATGTCGGATGATGATGGCGTGTTCCTGACCGTGCGCGACATCGTGCTGGACTGGCGCCGCCTGGCGCTGGTGCGGCGACGGCTTGAGGTCAACGCGCTGACCATCGGCACCGTGGATTTCGTGCGCCCGCCCCTGCCCGGCCCGGAACAACCGCCCGAACTGGCCGCCGACCCAGATGCCCAGCCCGAACCGTTCGCGCTGCCCGAACTGCCGGTATCGGTCGATGTGAAGCAACTGTCGGTCGGCGGTGTGCGGATCGGAGAACCGGTACTGGGCCAGCAAGTCGATCTGTCGGTCACCGGCAATGCCCGGTTGCAGGATGGGGAAGGCGCGCTGGAACTGGCGATCTTCCGCATCGACGGGCAAGAGGCTGCGATCCGCGTGGCCGGTGGTTTCGAAAACGACTCGCGACGCCTCTACGTCGATCTGGACGTGTCCGAGGCCGACGACGGTCTGATCACCACGCTAGCCGGCATTCCCGGCACCCCACCGCTGGAATTGACGCTGAAGGGCGATGCCCCGATCAGCGATTTTCAGGCGGCACTGGAATTGCGCACCGATGACATCGTACGACTGGCCGGCGACATCGGTCTGCGCGAGGTTGCAGGCGACACCGACACGCCCGACCGGCTGATCACGGCGGATGTGGGCGGTGATATCGCCGACCTGTTCCTGCCCGATTACCGGGACTTCTTCGGCGACGAGATCACATTGAAGCTTTCGGCCCGTCAGGGCGAGGCCATCGGTCTGGATATCGAGGATCTGGACCTGAACACGCGCGGCCTGCGCCTGACCGGCGAAGTTGACCTGTCGCCCGAATACCTGCCGGTGACCGCCGACCTGAAGGCCAATCTGGGCACCGAGATCGGCTTGCCGGTGGTGCTGCCCCTGCCCGGCCCGCAAGTTCTGGTCGACAATGCCGATCTGGCAATCACCTATGACGAGGCCGCCGGCGACACGTTTTCGCTGGATCTGGTCGGCACCGGCTTCATGCAGGCGCAAGGCTATCTGGTCGATCGCGTGGCGCTGCAGGCCGCAGGCCAGTTGACGAAATCCGCGCCGACGACCGTTGATGAGGTCCAGGCGCGGGTCGACGCGGAAATTTCGGGGTTCTCGACCACCGACCATGCGCTGTGGCAAGCGGCGGGCGATGACTTCAGCCTCGGCGCGCTGATCGACTGGGATCTGGACGGGTTGCTGACTCTGCGCGATTTCCTTGTCACCAGCGGCGACATCACCGCACAAGGTCAGGCCGATGTGGCGGGATTGTCGGAAAGCCGCCCGCAAATCTCGGCACAGCTTGACGCATCGGTCGGCGATCTGGACCGGTTCTCGGCCCTTGCGGGAGAGGATCTGTCCGGGTCCATCGACACTGGGTTGACGGCCGAGTTCAACACGGTGACAGGCGAAGGCTCGGTCACTCTGGACGGCCAGACCCGCGATATCGTTGTGGGCACCTATGACAGCAACGGCCTGCTGGCCGGTCTGGTGGATCTGGAGGTACAGGCCGCGCGCGGTGGCGACGGCATTTCGCTGGACAACCTGTCGCTCAGCGGCGAGCGGCTGGATCTGGCTGGCACCGCCCATATCGCACCGGATTTCTGGCCGCAGCACGTGAAACTCACCGGGCGGGTCGGCTCGGGCGATGGCAACCCCGTCGATTTGCCGGTACCGGGGCAGCAAATTTCGCTGGGCCGGGCAGATCTGGATGTCAGCTATGATGCGGACACTGGCGACCAATATGCCGTGACCCTTGCGGTGCGGGACTTTGTGCAGGCCGGGGTCATGGAACTGCAGGATCTGTCCCTGACCGCCGATGGCGCCCTGTCGCGCGATGGCAGCACCGTGACCGGCGCGACGTCGGATCTGGTTGCGGCCCTGAAGGGGGTCAGCGCGCAGGATCCGGAGATCTCGAAGGTTCTGGCCGATGGCGCGGACCTGAAAGCCAAGGTTGACTGGGTCGCCGATGGTGGCCTGCTGAACCTGTCGGGCTTCGCGCTGCGCTCGGGCGAGGTCAATGCCACGGCCGAGGTCAAGGTCACCGATCTGGCTGGCGAAGCGATGGCGGTGGACAGCACCTTCGATCTGGTCTCGGGCCCGCTCAGCCGGTTCGCGGCCCTGTCGGGTCAGGACCTGACCGGCAGAGTCGCCGCGCGCGGCACCGCATCCTATGCGCTGGATACCGGATTCTTCAACGTGGACGCCAATGCGCGTGCGCAGGATCTGGGCATCGGACAGCCGCAGGTTGACCAACTGGTCGCCGGTGAAACCACCCTGATCGCCCGCGCCCGCCGCGACGAGGACGGGCTGGTTCTGGACACCGTCAAGCTGGACGCGGCGCAGTTGAACCTGACCGCCGACGGCAACATGGTCAACGATATCACCACCATCAACCTGACCGCAGGTATGAAGAACGTCGGCGTGCTGACGCCCAGCTTCAACGGCCCGCTCAACATCGTGGCCACCGCCACCGGGGCTGGCGGCGGCTGGGGCGTGGATGGCAAGCTGGATGGGCCAGGCGGCTCGACCGCAACGGTCACAGGCGACGTGATCCGCGCTGATGGCACCATGGATCTTGAGGCTATCGGCGCCATCCCGCTGGGGCTGGCCAATGTGTTCCTGCTGCCGCGCACCATCGACGGGCTGGCACGCTTTGACCTGAAGGTTCAGGGGCAACCCGGACTGGATGCGGTCAATGGTACGGTCACGGTGGCCGGTGCACGGCTGACCGATCCGGCGACGCGCCTGACGCTGGACGATATCGCGGTTCAGCTTGGACTGGCCAACAGCACCGCCAATCTGGACGTGGGCACCAACCTGTCGTCGGGCGGACGCATCACGGTCACCGGCCCCATCGGGCTGGGCGATGGCCTGCCCGCCGAGATCACCGCGCGCCTCAGCCAGATCCATCTGGAAGATCCGACGCTGTACGATCTCAACCTGAACGGCGAGATCGGCGTCAATGGTCCGCTGGCCGGAGGCGCGGCCATCACCGGTGTGATCAACGTGGGCCGCAGCGTGCTGCGCATTCCGGGCGGCCTTGGCGGTGCTGGATCGATTCCGGACATCCAGCACGTGGGCGAAGGCGCCAAGTCGCTGCAAACCCGTATCCGGGCCGGTCTGGTCGAGGAAGAGGACGACGGCAACGGCGGCGGTGGCGTCGCCTACCCGCTCGACATCCGTATCTCGGCCCCGAACCAGATCTTCGTGCGCGGACGTGGCATCGATGCCGAAGTGGGCGGAGAGATCCAGATCGGCGGCACCACCGCGGCGGTCCAACCCAACGGCAGCCTGAAACTGATCCGCGGGCGCATGTCGCTTCTGGCCCAGCAACTGGAGTTCGAAACGGTCGATATTTCGCTGCAGGGCGATCTTGACCCTGACATCCGCATGATCGCCACCTCGGACAACGGTGATATCAACGCCAAGATCCAGATCGTGGGACCGGCCTCGGATCCCGAACTGTCCTTCACATCCGAGCCGGAACTGCCAGAGGACGAGGTGCTGGCACAACTGTTCTTCGGCAAGCCGGTACAAGACCTGACGCCGCTGGAACTGGCGCAACTGGTCAGCGCGATCAACACGCTGACCGGCGGCAGCGGCGGTGTCTTCGGACGGATCCGCGATGGCATTGGTGTCGATGATCTGAACGTGTCGACGGATGAGGAAGGCAAGACCGAGGTTTCGGCCGGCAAGTATATCACCGACAAGATCTATACCGATGTGACGGTCGGGTCTGACGGCAATACCGAGCTTGAGTTGAACTATGAAATCAACGACAAGCTGACCGCGCGCGGCGGCTTTGACCGCAAGGGCAACACCGCGTTGGGGTTCCGCTTCGAACTCGACTACTGAGGCCCCGCTTCAGAGCGTCACAAGAAAAAGCCCTCCGGTGCGGCGCGCAGCGGAGGGCTTTCGTTTGACAGGGCGTTTCGCGCTTCAGCCCAGGGCGTAACCCGCACCGCGCACCGTGCGCACTGGATCACCACCGCCAAACTGGCACAGCGCCTTGCGAAGCCGGCCGATGTGCACGTCCACGGTGCGGGTATCGACATAGATGTCCCGGCCCCAGACACGATCCAGCAGCTGTTCGCGGCTCCAGACCCGGCCGGGTTTCTCCATGAAGGTAGACAGCAAGCGAAACTCGGTCGGTCCCAGCTTCAGCGGGTTGCCGTCGCGAAACACCTTGTGGCTTTCGGCGTCCAGCGTGATGTCCTCGAACTCCAGCACCTCGCCCACGGTGGCGGGCCGGGTGCGTCGCAGTTGCGAACGGACGCGCGCCATCAACTCGATCACCGAATAGGGTTTGACCACATAGTCATCGGCCCCGGTTTCCAGACCGCGCACGCGATCCACCTCCTCGGACCGCGCCGACAGCATGATGATCGGCACGCCGCGGGTTTCGGGCCGGGTCTTGAGCTGGCGGCAAACCTCGATGCCCGAGACATTGGGCAACATCCAGTCCAGCACGATCAGATCCGGCGCCTGCTCTTTCACCTGCATCAGCGCCTCTTCCCCGTTCTCGGCCCGCGCCACGGCGTAGCCTTCGGATTCGAGGTTGTAGGCGAGGATTTCCCGCTGCGCCGGTTCGTCCTCGACGATCAGCACCATGGGTTTGACAGAAACCGCCAATTATTCCTCCGTCGGTGTGGTGATGAAGGCGGTGTGATCCGCCTTCGGGCGCACCTCGGTCGGCACCTCGCCGGAAACCAGATAGATGACCTGATCGGCGATCGAGGTCACATGGTCGCCCATGCGTTCGATGTTCTTGGCGATGAAATGCAGATGCATGCAGCCGGTGATATGGCGCGGATCTTCCATCATGTAGGTCAGGAACTGGCGGAACATGGCGTTGTACATCTGGTCCACGTCGCCGTCGCGCACGCGCACGTCCTGCGCCAGATCCACGTCGCGATGGATGTAGCTGTCCAGCGCGTCCTTCAGCATCAGTTCCACCGCCTGCGCCATGCGCCGCAGGTCCGAGGTCGCGCCTTCGATCGGCGTCATCTGCGCCAGCACCGAGGTCCGCTTGGCGATGTTCTTGGCATAGTCGCCCATGCGTTCCAGATTGCCGCTGATCTTCATCACGGTCAGCACGGTGCGCAGATCGCCTGCCGCCGGGGCCCGCAGGGCGATCAGACGGGCGGCTTCGGTGTTGATGCGCTGTTCCAATTCGTCGATCTGGATGTCCTGGCGGCGCACCGTGGCGGCCAGTTCCTCGTCGCGGTTTTCCAGCGAGGTGGCGGCGTCCAGAATGGCGGATTCCACCAGCCCGCCCATTTTCATGATATGGGCCTGAACGGCTTCGAGATCCCGGTCATAGACCGAGCTGATATGTTCTTCGATCACGACAGTTGTCCTTATCCGATACGGCCGGTGATGTAGCTTTCGGTGCGCGGGTCTTTCGGGTTGGTGAAAATGTCCCCGGTCCTGCCGAATTCCACCAGTTCGCCCAGGTGGAAAAACGCCGTTCTCTGGCTGACACGTGCGGCCTGCTGCATCGAGTGGGTGACGATGATCACCGAGAAATTGGTGCGCAACTCTTCGATCAGTTCCTCGACTTGCGCGGTGGCAATCGGGTCCAGTGCCGAGCAGGGCTCGTCCATCAGCAGAACCTCGGGCTCGGTCGCCACGGCGCGGGCGATGCACAGGCGCTGCTGCTGGCCGCCCGACAGGCCGGTGCCCGGCGCATGCAGACGGTCCTTGACCTCGTCCCAGATGGCGCCACGGCGCAGGGATTTTTCGACCACCACGTCCAGATCGGCCTTGCTGTCCACCAGACCGTGGATGCGCGGGCCATAGGCGATGTTGTCATAGATCGACTTGGGGAACGGGTTGGGTTTCTGGAACACCATGCCGACCTTGGCGCGCAGTTGCACCGGGTCGACCTTGCGGTCGTAGATATCCTCGCCATCCAGCGCCAGCTTGCCCTCGACCCGGCAGATGTCGATGGTGTCGTTCATCCGGTTCAGGCAGCGCAGGAAGGTGGATTTGCCACAGCCCGACGGGCCGATGAAGGCGGTGACCGTGTTGGATTCGATCCGCACGTTCACATCCTTGATCGCGTGGTTGTCGCCGTAATAGACCTGCACGTTCTCGCAGTCGAACTTGATCGCTTGCGTGTCCACTTCGCGCTCCAGCATTCTCATGTCGTTCATGTGTCGGTACTCCAATTACCAGCGGCGTTCAAACCGGCGGCGCAGGATGATGGCCAATGTGTTCATCAGAACGAGGAACACCAGAAGCACGATGATGGCGCCAGACGCGCGTTCAAAGAAGGCGGGGTCGGACCGTTGGGTCCAGTTGTAGACCTGCACCGGCAGGGCGGTGGCAGGATCGAACAGCCCTTCGGGCGGGGCGCCGGGATATTCGCGCACGAAGGCCACCATGCCGATCAGCAGCAGCGGCGCGGTTTCGCCCAGAGCCTGCGCCAGCCCGATGATGGCACCGGTCAGGATGCCCGGCATCGCCAGCGGCAGGATGTGGTGAAACACCGTCTGCATCTTCGAGGCGCCCAGCCCGAGCGCGGCATCGGCAATCGACGGCGGCACCGATTTCAGCGCGGCGCGGGTCGAGATGATGATCGTCGGCAGGGTCATCAGCGTCAGCACCAGCCCGCCCACGATGGGCGCCGATTGCGGCAGATGCGCGAAGTTGATGAAGATCGCCAGACCCAGGATGCCGAAGACGATGGAGGGCACGGCGGCCAGGTTCGAGATATTGACCTCGATGATGTCGGTCAGCCAGTTCTGCGGTGCGAACTCCTCAAGATAGATCGAAGCCGCCACGCCGATGGGCAGGGCCAGGCACAGCACCACCATCATCATGTAGAGCGAGCCGAGGATCGCCACCCCCAGCCCCGCCGCTTCGGGCCGCTGGTCCGAGGCATCCGGCGCGGTCAGGAAGGCCCAGTTGAAGCGGGTTTCCATCATGCCTTCGGCGACCATGGCGTCCGCCAGATCGAGCTGCTGGCCCGAAATGTTGTTGTCCAGTTCGGCCGATGCGCGGGTGACGCGGCCCTTGAAATAGCCGTCGACGCGGCCATTGGCGAGAAACTCGAAGCTCTGGGTGGTGCCGATCAGGTCGGGGTTGGCGCGCACGAAGCGCAGAAGCTGGCCCGGCGCTTCTTTCGAGATCATCTCGCCGACCATCTTGTCGTTCAGCCCCTCGATGTCGTCGCCCAGTTCGGTGGCCACGGTCTGGGTGGCCTGCTTGATCAGCGGGGCCACGGCAAAGGTGGTCAGTTTGGCCAGATCGGCCGGGTCGCGGTTGCCGTTCTTGTCCAGCTTGTCGGCGCGCAATTCGACGTCCATCACCACATAGGTCTGGCGGAAGGCTGGCATCCCCTGGCTCAGGATCGAACTTAGCAGCACGATCAGCGCCATCAGCCCCAGAAGCACGGCGCTGAGACCGTACAGGCGAAAGCGTTTCTCGGCAGAATTGCGGCGGCGGGTGCGGGCGCTGACCTCATAAAGCGAGGTCGTCTTGCGCGCCGGGGATGCGGGCGCTGCGGTCACATCGGTCATTCGTACTGTTCCCGATAGGTGCGGACGATATAAAGCGCGAGCACGTTCAGCCCGAGCGTGATGACGAAAAGCGTGATCCCCAGGGCAAAGGCCACCAGCGTTTCCGGCGAAGCGAAATCGGTGTCCCCGGTCAACTGGCTGACAATCTTCACGGTGACCGTGGTCATGGCCTCGAACGGGTTCAGCGAAAGGCGCGCGGCGGCCCCTGCCCCCATCACCACGATCATGGTCTCCCCGATGGCGCGGGACGCCGCCAGCAGGATCGCCCCGACGATGCCCGGCAGGGCCGCCGGGATCACCACCTTCTTGATGGTTTCCGACTTGGTGGCGCCCAGCCCGAATGAGCCGTCACGCATCGCCTGCGGCACGGCGTTGATAATGTCGTCGGACAGCGACGACACGAAGGGGATCAGCATGATGCCCATGACCAGCCCGGCGGTGGCAACCGAGGAGGCGCTCTCGCCCAGCCCCAACGGGATCGCGAAGACATCTCGCAAGATCGGGCCGACGGTGATCAGGGCAAACAGCCCGTAGACGATGGTCGGGATGCCGGCCAGAACCTCCAGCAGCGGTTTGGCCACGGCGCGCAGTTTCGGACCGGCGTATTCCGCCAGGTAGATGGCCGCGAACAGGCCCACCGGAACCGCCACCATCAGCGCGATAAACGAGACATAGAGCGTGCCCCACAGCAGCGGCAGCATCCCCAGGTCGCTGTCGCCGCGAAAGTTCGGCGCCCAGTTGGTGCCGAAGAAGAACCGCGTCCATGGGTATTGCCCGAAGAAGTTGCGGGCCTCGAACAGCATCGACATGACGAGGCCGACAGTCGTCAGGATGGCGATCGATGAGGCCAGGATCAGGATGGCGCGGATCATCTTCTCGACCCCGTCGCGGGCGCGGTAGTCGCGCTCGATCCGACCGTATGTCAAATAGAAGGCGGCACCTGCTCCGGCCAGGGTCAGCACCGACAGCACGATGTTGTTGCCGTCCGTGACACCCGCCAGCGCGCGTGCCAGGGCAGCGACGACCATGACGAAAAGACCGGCCAGAAAGGTCGCCAGACCGACGTTCCAGCCGTGATAGGGCAGCAGCGAATGCATCACCCGGTTGCTGCCACCCGAGACGGAAACCGCCTTTCGGTGACCCATGATGTATCCCAGCACCGACAGGGTGACGAGGATCAGAAAAAGCCAGGTTCCGGGCATACACTCCACCAAAACATTCAGGACCAACAAGGGGAGCGGCGCTGTCGCGCACCGCTCCCCCCGGTGTTCGGGTTCGCGTCCGGTTACGAGCCGGTCGCCATGGTCTCTTCAGCGGCGATGGCGTTCTGGGTGTCGGCCAGTTCCGGATCGGAGACCAGACCGTATTCCGCCAGCGGGCCATCGGGGCCGGCCACTTCGTCCATCAGGAAGAATTCGGCGTATTCCTTCAGGCCGGGGATCGTGCCGATGTGCTGTTTCTTCACGTAGAAATACAGCGGGCGCGACACCGGGTAGTCGCCCGAGGCGATGGTCTCGGTCGAGGGAACGACGCCGGACATGGTGGCAACCTGCAGCTTGGCGGTGTTGTTCTCGTAGAACGACAGGCCGAACACGCCGATGCCTTCGGGGTTCGAATCGATGCGGGCCAGAGTCTCGGTGTAGTCGCCGTCGATATCGACCGACACACCGTCGGTGCGGATCGCGATGCAGGCTTTCTCGGCGGCTTTCTTGTCGTCGACAGCGGCGGCCTTGAACACCTCGAAGTCGCCGGTGTGTTCGCAACCCGCCAGGATCACCTTGTCTTCAAAGACTTCGCGGGTCCCATGCTTGGTGCCGGGAATGAAGGCCGCGATCTTCTGGGCCGGCAGATCCGGGTTCACCTCGTTCCACATGGTGTAGGGGTTGGCGACGACCGCACCGTCGACCACGACCTCGGCGGACAGCGCCCGGTACCAGTCTTCCGGGGTGAATTCGAAGGAATTGCCGTTGATGTCCGAGGCAAAGACGATGCCGTCATAGCCGAAACGGACTTCCATGATCTCGGTCACACCGGCGTCGGCGCAGGCCTTGACTTCGTTCTCGCGGATCTTGCGCGAGGCATTGGCGATGTCGATGGTGTTCTCGCCGATGCCTTCGCAGAATTTCTTCAGACCGGCCGAGGAGCCGCCCGATTCAACGACCGGGGTCGGGAAGTCGAAGTTTTCACCAAAGGCCTCCGCCACGATCGAGGCATAGGGCAGAACGGTGGACGACCCGGCAACCTGGATCTGGTCACGGGCCGCTGCAGCGGTGGCGGAAACGGCAGCGATCGCCAGAGCAGAGGCGGTCAGTTTCACGAAGGTCATGGATTGCTCCTGATTGAATTTGCGTGAGGCGACCCTTTATCAAGGATCTCCTTGACGCGGGGCGTATGCCATCCGGGTCGAGCTTTTGTGACGTTTCCGTAACTGTTTTATGACAACGGCCGAAGTTTATCCGTGACCTTGGGTCACTTGCCCCGCACCGGCAGGCTGATCCGGAACCGGCTGCCTTTGCCCACCGTGCTGTCGATCTTCAGATGACCGCGATGACGGTTCATGATGTGCTTTACGATGGCCAGGCCCAACCCGGTGCCGCCCGCCGATTGCGCCCGGTGATCGTCGGCGCGGTAGAACCGCTCGGTCAGCCGGTGCAGGTGAATCGTATCGATCCCCGGCCCCTCGTCGGCCACGGTCACAGCCACCGCGGCAGAGCCGAGATTCGGATCGCGTGCCAGCAGATCGTACTGAATGTGAATAACCCCGCCGGACCCGCCGTACTTGATGGCGTTCTCGATTAGGTTGGTAAAGACCTGCCGCAATTGGTCCGCATCGCCGCGCACCTGCGGCAGGTTTGGTGCCAGACCGATATCGAAGACCACCCCGGCGGCTTCGGCCAGGGGGCGCAGGCTCAGGCAGACCGACTCCACGATCTCCGGCAGGGTCTGCAATTCGGTGGGCCGCACCCGTTCCTCGGATTCCACCCGCGACAGCGACAGCAGGTCGTCCACCAACCGGTTCATGCGCACCGCCTCGCGCGCCATGATTTCCAGAAACCGGTCGCGCGCGGCGGCATCGTCACGGGCCGGACCACGCAGGGTTTCGATGAAGCCCACAAGCGCCGTCAGCGGCGTGCGCAATTCATGACTGACATTGGCGACGAAATCGCGGCGCATCTGGCTGGCGGTCTCGATCGAGGTGACGTCCTCAAGACTGGTCAGCACCGCCGAGACCGGGGCGCTGTCGATGGGCGTACAGGTGACGCGAAAGACCGTTTCGGTGGCCAGATCCTTGTGCACGAAGCGCGCCTGATGCGGGCGGGCCTCCTGAAACGTGTCGGCAATGGCGTCGATCACATCGGGATGCCGCAGCACCGTCAGGAAATGCCGCCCGACCATGTTGCGGCCCAGCAGCTTTTCGGCGCGCGGGTTCAGGGCGACGATGCGTTCGTCCTGACCGACAAGGATCAACGGCAGGGGTACACCGTTCAGCAAGGCAGACACATCGGTGACCGCGAAGCTGCCCGCCCGTCGGGACCGGAACATCTCTGTGTCTTGCGGGGGGTGCGCCATGGCCGTCTCCTGCGTGGGGTTGCCTGCCGTCAAAGGCGGATCACTGGGCCAGCGGTTCCAGCCCGTCCCGGAAGCGGCGCATGTTGGCCTGATAGCCTTCGGCCGAGCGGGTCAGACCGGCAATGGCGTCGTCCGTCAGGTCGCGCACGACCTTGGCCGGCACCCCCATCACCAGAGATCCGTCCGGGATCTCCTTGCCCTCAGTCACCAGAGCGCCAGCGCCGATCAGACAGTTGCGCCCGATCCTGGCGCCATTGAGAACCGTTGCGCCCATGCCGATCAGGCTGTTGTCGCCGATGATGCAGCCGTGCAGCATCGCCTTGTGGCCGATCGTGCAGTTGCGGCCAATGGTCAGGGGATAGCCCATGTCCGTGTGCAGCACGCAGTTTTCCTGAATGTTGCTGCCCGGCCCGACGTGGATCAATTCGTTATCGCCGCGCAGGGTACAGCCGAACCAGACCGAACTGCCGCTGTCCAAGCGCACCTTGCCGATTACGTTCGCCGTCGGGGCGATCCAGACATCGCCGTCCTCGGGCAGTGCCGGTGTTTCGCCGTTCAATGCATACAGGGTCATAGCCGCTCCTCGAATTCCGTATTCAAGCCGCGCACGAAAGCCGTCAGACCCGGCCGCCGGATGCGCTTCAGCCGTTCGGCAGTCACGATGGCCTGAACTTCAGCTTCGGCGGTGTCGATATCCTCGTTCACCAGCACATAGTCGTATTCGGCCCAATGACTGATCTCGTCGCGCGACCGCTTCATGCGGCCCGCGATGACCTCGTCACTGTCCTGACCGCGGCTGTTCAACCGGCGTTCCAACTCGGCGATGGACGGCGGCAGCACGAAGATCGACACCACATCCTCGGCCCGCAACGAGTTGCGCACCTGCTGCCCGCCCTGCCAGTCGATATCCAACAGGATGTCCCGGCCCGATTCCAGCGCCGCCACAACCGGGGCTTTCGGGGTGCCGTAGAAATTTCCGAACACCTCGGCATGTTCCAGGAGCGCGGACTCGGCGACCATGTCGCGAAACTCGTCGTGCCCATGGAAGAAATACTCCCGCCCGTGTTCCTCGCCCGGACGCGGGGCGCGGGTGGTGGCGGAGACCGAGAAGCCAATCTCGGGGTCCCAGGCGCGCAGGCGCTTTGCCAGGGTGGATTTCCCGGCCCCCGAAGGCGATGACAGGATGATCAGCAGACCGCGACGCTGGGACATGGAAACCCTTCTGGCTGGACAAGACGTGCGGCAAATGACGCGGAATAGCCCATGGGGTCAAGCCCACGCAGGCGCCCGCCCCGTCCGCCGCACCGATGAGACGAGTGGAGAGGGGTGACCCACCCGCCGGGCAGACATCCCGTAAAAATTAACCAGCGCGTCAAATTGAACAACACATTGAATGAAATATGTGTCAAATATCCCCCGCCCCCGGCATGTAACCGGCTTCGCAGCGGAATGGGCAAAACGAGTCTGCAAGGTCAGAGGACTGTGATATGCATGGGGAAAGCGACTTCGGCACAAACTTGACCAATGTTGTGCCGTTTGGAATAGGCACCGCTGACATGAAACATCCGGCGCTGGCACAGATCGAAGCCTATTGGGAGGCCCTTCGCGGCGATCGCATTACCCCATTGCGGTCCGAGGTCGATCCGCGCGGCATCGACCGGGCGCTGGAACATGCTTTCATCCTGGAACGCATCGCTCCCGGCGTGGCCCGGTTCCGTCTGGCCGGGATGCATCTGAACGATCTCATGGGCATGGAAGTGCGCGGCATGCCGGTCACCTCTTTCATCGCCCCGAAGGCCCGCGACCAGATCAGCGACGCGCTGGAGCACGTCTTCGAGGCGCCGGCCCGGGCGCGCATCCGGCTGACCGGCAGCGCGCCGTTCGGCGCGTCGAAGGCCGAGGCCGAAATGGTTCTGCTGCCCCTGCGCAGCGATCTGGGCGACATCAGCCGTGCCCTGGGTTGCCTGGTGTCGCATGGGATTTCCGGCAAGCCGCCGCATCGGTTCGGCATTACCTCGGTCGATCTGGACCGCTTGTCCGACGACGAACCCCGGACCCAGGATTACCGCCAGACAGCCCGCGACGAACCGGCACCGGCGCTGGAGGAACGGCAGGCGCCCTATGCCGCGCCGCGCCCCGTAACCGCGAAAGGCACCAGGGAACAGGCGGACGACAACGCGGATGGCGCCCGACATCTGCGGCTTGTTCACAACCGGGAAGATTGATCCGATTTGACGGCCTGAACAGAAAAAGGCGGACCCGAAGGGCCCGCCATTCGTCTTTCGCGATGCGAAGGCGTCAGAGCGCGGCTGCCGCCCCGGACCCGCCGGAGGCCGAAAGTTCCTCGGCCACCAGGAACGCCAGTTCCAGCGATTGCGACGCATTCAGGCGCGGGTCGCAGGCGGTGTGATAGCGCGAGGACAGATCGTCCTCAGTCACGTCGCGCACGCCGCCGGTGCATTCGGTCACATCCTTGCCGGTCATCTCGAAATGCACGCCGCCGGGATGGGTGCCCTCGGCCTTGTGGATGGCGAAGAACTCGCGCACTTCGCGCAGCACGCTGTCGAAGGGCCGGGTCTTATAGCCGGTGGCCGACTTGATCGTGTTGCCGTGCATCGGGTCACAGGACCAGACCACATTGGCGCCTTCTTCCTGCACGGTCTTGATGAGACGCGGCAGATGCTCGCCGACGCTGCCCGCGCCGAAACGGGCGATCAGGGTCAGGCGTCCGGCCTCGTTCTCGGGGTTCAGCTTTTCCATCAGAACCTTGAGATCCTCGGCCGTGGTGGTGGGGCCGCATTTCATGCCGATGGGGTTTTGCACGCCTCGGCAGAATTCCACATGCGCGCCATCGGGCTGGCGGGTACGGTCGCCGATCCAGAGCAGATGACCCGAGCCCGCCACCGGTTTTCCGGACGTGGAATCGATCCGGCACAGGGCCTCTTCGTATTCCAGCAGCAGGGCTTCATGGCTGGTGTAGAAATCCACCGTGTGCAGCGTCGGCGCCAGTTCCGGCGAGACGCCAGCCGCTTTGATGAAGTCCAGCGCGTCCGAAATGCCGTTGGCCATGGCGCTGTAGCGGTCGATCTCGGCCTTGTCGGTGAAGCCCAGCGTCCAGGCGTGGACCTGGTGCATGTCGGCATAGCCGCCCTGGCTGAAGGCGCGAAGCAGGTTCAGCGAGGCCGCGGCCTGGGTGTAGGCCTGCAGCATCCGCTTGGGATCCGGAATGCGGGCTTCCGGGGTGAAATCGATGTCGTTAATGATGTCGCCACGGTAAGATGGCAGTTCCACGCCGCCGATGGTTTCCGTCGCCGCCGAGCGCGGCTTGGCGAATTGGCCCGCCATGCGGCCGATCTTGACCACCGGCACCTTGGCACCCCAGGTCAGCACCATGGCCATCTGCAGCATGACCTTGAAGGTGTCGCGGATCGAATCCGCGCTGAATTCGCCAAAGCTTTCGGCGCAGTCGCCGCCCTGCAGCAGGAACGCCTCGCCGCGCGCCACCTTGGCCAGTTCGGACTTCAGCGTGCGCACTTCGCCGGCAAAGACCAGCGGCGGATAGCTTGAAAGCTGGCTCTCAACGGCTGCAAGTGCATCTGCGTCGGTATAATCCGGCATCTGCACCCGGGGCTTCGTTCTCCAGTCTGATTTCATCCATGAGTTGGTCATGGGAGCCTCCGCTATATCTGGCCCGCGTTGTTTGAGCCGGCTCTGGCTATAGCTGCTCACATTGGAAATGAAAACACGCTTGCAGCGGCTGATTGCTGCGGACACGGGGCACTGGGGCGGAATATTCAAGCTTCCTCTGGACCCGGCCTTCCAAACCGGGCTTCTATACGACACCTCGACCGCCCAGGACCGCCCGATGACATCAGCCCTACCGCCCACCGAGACGCGGCGCTTCGTCTTTGTTCTTTTGCCGAAATTCAGCCTGCTGGCCTTTGCCGCGGCGATCGAAGCCCTGCGCCTGGCCAATCGGACGGCGGGCCACGCGGTGTTCTCCTGGTCGCTTGTCGGCGAGGATGCGCAGACCGCCACCTGTTCGGCGGGCACCAGCTTTTCCCTCGATGGCGGGCTGGAGGAGTTGCGGCGGGAAGATGTCATCCTGCTGTGTGGCGGGCTGGACATCCAGGAGGCCACCACCAAACGCCTGCTGAACTGGTTGCGCCGCGAGTCGCGACGCGGCTGCACCGTGGCCGGCCTTTGCACAGGCGCCCATGTGATGGCCCGGGCCGGGTTGCTGGACGGGCGCAAGGCCACGATCCACTGGGAAAACCACGACAGCTTTGCCGAGGATTTCCTGGACGTGGATCTGACCAAGTCGGTGTTCGTGATGGATGGCAACCGCTACACTTGTGCCGGGGGCACTGCCGCCATCGACCTGATGCTGAAGCTGGTCGCGAATACCGCGGGCAACGATATCGCTTCGAACGTGGCGGACATGCTGATCTATTCCTCGATCCGCACCGATCAGGACACCCAGCGGTTGTCGATCCCGACCCGGATCGGGGTCCGGCATCCCAAACTGGCGGCGGTGATCCAGGAGATGGAGCAGAACATCGAGGAACCGATCAGCCCGTCAATCCTTGCCCGTGACGTCGGCCTGTCGACGCGGCAGCTGGAACGGTTGTTCCGGCGGTATTTGAACCGCTCGCCCAAGCGCTACTACATGGAGTTGAGGTTGCAGAAGGCGCGCAACCTGCTGATGCAGACCGACATGAGTGTCATCAATGTGGCGCTGGCCTGCGGATTCACCTCGCCCTCGCATTTTTCCAAATGCTACCGCGCGCAATACGAGACAACGCCCTACCGCGAACGCGGGGCACAGGCGGCGCAGGAAGACTGATCCGCCTCCGGCGGGAGTATTTGTGACAAGAAAAAGCGGCGATCACCGCGCAGGGGTGATGCGGTAGGCGGTGCCGTCGTTTTCCGACAGGAACCAGAGGCTGCCGTCCGGCGCTTCGCGAATGTCGCGGACACGGCCGGTTTGCGGGGCAGAGAGGCGTTCGGCCTCTGTTCGCGTGTCGCCGTCGATACGGCTGATCATGTCGAATTTCAGCGAGCCCGCGAAGATATCGCCGCGCCATTCGGGCCAGAGTTTGCCGGAATAGATCACGAGCCCAGAGGGCGCGATCGAGGGGTCCCAGTAAAGGGCGGGCTGTTCCATCCCCGGTTTTGCGGTGCCCTCGCCGATTCTTGCCCCCGAGTAGTGGCGCCCGTAGGCGATGACCGGCCAGCCATAATTGGCGCCCTTGCGAATGTGGTTCAGTTCATCCCCGCCGCGGGCACCGTGTTCGGTGATCCAAAGCTGGCCGCGCGCATCCAGGGCCGCGCCCTGAGGATTGCGATGGCCATAAGACCAGATTTCAGGCCGTGCACCGGGGGCGGTTTTGAAGGGGTTGTCCGAGGGCGCGCGCCCGTCTCGGGTCAGGTGCAGCACGGCGCCGTTGTGGCGCGACAGATCCTGTGCGGAAGGGCGGTCGCCGCGGTCGCCAACGGTCATGAATAGGGTGCCATCCGGGGCCTCGACCAGACGGGAGCCGAAATGGCGACCGCCGGAGCTTCCTTCAGTGATCTGGAAAAGCCGGTGCACATCCGTCAGACGGGTGCCGTCCGGCGACAGGCGGCCGCGCCCAAGGGCCGTGCCGCTGCCGCCGCGCTGGGGCGTGACATAGGTGAAGAAGATCTCGCGGCGGGCGGTGAAATTGCGGGGCACCAGCACATCCAGAAGACCACCCTGCCCCGGCGTCGCAATCTCTAGCAGCCCCGACACCGCGGTTGCGCGGCCATCCCGGATGTGCAGCAGGCGTCCGTCACGCTCGGTGATCAGCAGGCCGCCACCGGGCAGGAACCCGAGCGCCCAGGGGGTGTCGAGACCGGTGACCATCGGCGTGATCGTCAGCGGACCGGCGGAACTGTCCAGTTGTTGGGCCTGCGCGCTGGCAAGGAACCCGAGCATCATGGTCAGGACGGCAAGAAGGCGGAGAGGAGATCGATGCGCGGACATGACCGAAATCTAGCCCGCAAGATGGCGCAAGACCGCAAACATTCCCGTGAGGACCCAACGGAAGCTTCCGTTGCGGAGACTTCCCATTTCCGCAAGGTCGGACTAGCGTCTGAGTCGTGGACTTCACGTACGAAGACTCCAACACGGGAGAAAAACATGAAAAAACTGCTGACGGCCACCGCCGTAACGGCATTGACCGCCGGATCAGCTTTTGCTGCTGGCGAAGAAATCAAGATCGGGGTTCTGCTGGGCTTCTCGGGGCCGCTGGAATCGCTGGCCGGGCCGATGGCCGGCGGTGCGGAACTGGCGATTGCCGAAGTGAGCGAGAGCGGCATGCTGATGGATGGCGCCAAGGTGACACCGGTCCGTGGCGATTCCACCTGCGTGGACGCAGCGGCAGCCACGGCGGCGGGTGAACGTCTGGTGACCTCGGAAGGCGTGGCCGCGATCATGGGTGCCATGTGTTCGGGCGCAACCGGCGCGGTGCTCAGCAACGTGGCGCTGCCCAATGGCATCGTGATGATCTCGCCTTCCGCCTCCTCTCCGGGCCTGAGCGCCGTGGACGACAACGGCTTGTTCTTCCGTACCGCGCCGTCGGATGCCCGCCAGGGTGTCGTCATGGCCGACATCATCACCGAACGCGGCATTTCCGAAGTGGCCGTGACCTACACCAACAACGACTATGGCAAGGGCCTGGCCGACAGCTTTGCCCAGGCGTTCGAAGCCGCGGGTGGCACAGTTACCCTCGTGGCGCCGCATGAAGACGGCAAGGCGGATTATTCGGCCGAGGTCGGCGCGCTGGCTGCCGCTGGTGGCGAAGCGCTGGTCGTGGCCGGCTATGTGGACGAAGGCGGCTCGGGCATGATCCAGGCCTCGCTTGACACCGGTGCGTTCGATGTCTTCGTGCTGCCCGACGGCATGGTCAGCGACAAGCTGGAAGAGAACTTCGGCGATGCCATCGAAGGGTCCTTCGGGCAGGCGCCGGGATCGAACTCGGACGGCGGCGCGATCTACGAAGAAATGGCAACGGCAGCCGGTGTCGATGGCGCGTCGGTCTATTCCAAGGAAGCCTATGACGCGGCGGCACTGATCATGTTGTCCATGCAGGCTGCGGGCTCGACCTCGGGCGCGGATTTCAAGTCCAAGATCATGGAAGTTGCCAACGCACCGGGCGAGCCGATCCTGCCGGGTGAACTGGCCAAGGGTCTGGAAATCCTGAAAAGCGGCGGCGATATCGACTATGTCGGCGCGTCGGCCGTGGAGCTGATCGAGCCGGGTGAAGCCGCGGGCGTCTACCGCGAAATCGAGATCAAGGACGGCAAGGTCTCGGAAGTCGGCTTCCGCTGAGGGAAATTTGGCATGGCGTCCGAGACGACGCCATGCCATACGCCGCCCCCAAAGAGCTAGAACCAACAAGGGCGCGCCATGATCGCAGTCGAAAATCTGCACAGGCATTTCGGAGGGTTTCGGGCCGTTGACGGGGCCTCCCTGCGTATCCAGGACAAATCCATCACCGGGTTGATCGGGCCGAATGGTGCCGGGAAGTCCACGCTTTTCAATGTGATCGCCGGTGTCCTTCCACCGACGTCGGGTCGCGTGACCATGGCAGGCGAAGATATCACCGGCCTGCCGCCGCACGAATTGTTCCACAAGGGGGTGCTGCGCACCTTCCAGATCGCGCATGAGTTCAGTTCGATGACCGTGCGCGAAAACCTGATGGTGGTGCCCGGCGCGCAAGCTGGCGAAACCCTGTGGAACGCCTGGTTCCGACGCGCGCTGATCGCGCAGGAGGAAGCCGCTCTGCGCAAGCAGGCCGACGAGGTTCTGGAGTTTCTGACCATCGACCATCTGGCCGAGGAAAAGGCCGGCAACCTGTCCGGCGGGCAGAAGAAGCTGCTGGAACTGGGCCGCACCATGATGGTCGATGCGCGTGTCGTCTTTCTGGACGAGGTCGGTGCCGGGGTGAACCGCACCCTGCTGAACACCATCGGTGACGCCATCATCCGCCTCAACAAGGAACGCGGCTATACCTTCTGCGTGATCGAACACGACATGGATTTCATCGGACGTCTTTGCGACCCGGTGATCTGCATGGCCGAAGGCAAGGTGCTGGCCGAGGGCACGCTGGATGAGATCAAGGCCAACGAACAGGTGATCGAGGCCTATCTGGGCACCGGACTGAAGAACAAGGTTCAGGCGGAGGCCGGCGCATGAGCACACCGTTTCTGAATGCCGACAGCATGACCGGCGGCTATGGGGCCGCCGATATTTTGCATGCCTGTTCGCTGTCTGTGGACAAGGGCGAGATCGCCGTGATCGTCGGCCCCAATGGCGCCGGCAAGTCCACGGCCATGAAAGCGGTGTTCGGGATGCTGGACCTGCGCGCGGGCAAGGTGACCCTTGGCGGCGAAGACATCACCGGTCTCAGCCCGCAGCAGCGCGTGCATCTGGGCATGGGCTTCGTGCCGCAGACCCACAATATCTTCACCACGATGACGGTGCGCGAAAACCTCGAGATGGGCGCGTTCATCCGCACGGATGACTTCCGCGAAACCATGGATCAGGTGTTCGAGCTGTTTCCGATCCTGCATGACAAGCGCAACCAGGCGGCCGGGGAACTGTCCGGCGGGCAGCGGCAGCAGGTGGCCGTGGGGCGCGCGCTGATGACCAAGCCCACGGTGCTGATGCTGGACGAACCCACCGCCGGGGTCAGCCCGATCGTGATGGACGAATTGTTCGACCGGATCATCGAAGTGGCGCGCACCGGCATTTCGATCCTGATGGTGGAACAGAACGCCCGCCAGGCGCTGGAGATTGCCGACAAGGGCTATGTTCTGGTGCAGGGGCGCAACCGCTACACCGACACCGGCGCCGCCTTGCTGGCCGACCCGGATGTCCGCAAGAGCTTTCTGGGCGGATGATCGGCATGGGAGTCGTTCTTGCAGCAGGTGCGCTTGCGGGCACGCCATCGGAGTTGGCGTTTCCGCCCGTGGGCAGCGCCATGGCCTGCACCTTCACCGAAGCTTGCATCGACCGCCGACCCTGTTTCGACAGCCGCGCGCAGGTGGCGGTTCAGGTGGTGGACGAGGCGCTGGCCCTGATGGATCTGGGTGACGGTCAGGTTCGCCCCGCCCGTATCAAGCGCGAAGGCGTCTGGACCAGCTACCAGACCGAACCAGATCGCGACCATGGTCTGCGCACCGTAATTCTGGACATGGCCGAAGACGGGCGTGCCACGCTGGTGGTCACCAGCCCCGGCGAGGCCGTGGACATGCTCAGCCGCACCGGCACCTGCATTCGCCTGCCCGCGTCAGAGGAGACCCCGCAATGACGTTCTCCGCCGCCCGCCCTGCCCTTGCCGCCGCAAGCCTTGCCCTGACCCCCGGTCTGGCCGCCGCACAAGTCGTCGAGGTCGAATGTGTCTTCACGGTGGAGTGCTACGAGGCCGAAGCCTGCGACGAGGCCAATTTCAGCCTGCGCGTCGGAAAGGGCGACAGCCCCGCCGAAGCCGTGGTGCGCACCCCGGCGGAATCCTTTGCGGGCAAGGTCCAGGGCCATGACAGCACCTCGCTGGTCTGGACCACCCAAACGGCCACCACCGCCCAGATCCTCAGCTGGGGCGCCGATGGCAGCGCCCGCTATACCCTGCACCTGACCGACGGCCCGGTCGTGGTCTCTTATCACGGGCATTGCGAGGCAAAATGACCGACTTCCTAAACGCCTTCATCGTTCTGGCCAATTTCGTGCTGGTGCCGGGCATCGCCTATGGCAGCCAGCTGGCGCTTGGTGCGCTTGGCGTGACGCTGATCTTCGCGATCCTGCGGTTCACCAACATCGCCCATGGCGACACCATGGCCTTTGGCGCGATGATCACCATCTTCGTGACCTGGGCGCTTCAGGCCGCCGGGGTGTCGATCGACCCGCTGCCGACGGCTTTGCTGGCCCTGCCCGTGGGCATCGCAGCCACCGCCGTGCTGGTTCTTGCCACCGACCGGTTTGTCTATCAATTCTACCGCAAGCAGAAGGTGGAACCGGTGATGCTGCTGATCGTATCGGTCGGCGTGATGTTCGTGATGAACGGTCTGGTGCGCTTCATCATCGGCCCCGATGACCAGCGGTTTGACGATGGCGAGCGGTTCATCATCTCGGCCCGCACCTTCAAGGAAATGACCGGCCTTGCAGAGGGTCTGGCGATCAAGACGACGCAGGGGATCACCGTGGTGACCGCGATCCTGACCGTGGCCGCGCTGTTCTGGTTTCTTAACCGTACCCGCATGGGCAAATCCATGCGCGCCTATTCCGACAACGAGGACCTGGCCCTGCTGTCCGGCATCAACCCCGAACGGGTGGTGATGGTGACCTGGGTGATCGTGGCGGCGCTGGCGACCATCGCGGGGGTGCTCTACGGCCTCGACAAGAGCTTCAAGCCCGCCACCTATTTCAACCTGTTGCTGCCGGTCTTTGCATCGGCCATCGTCGGCGGTCTGGGCAATCCGCTGGGCGCCATCGCGGGCGGTTTCGTCATCGCCTTTTCCGAGGTGACGCTGACTTATGCCTTCAAGCGGGTGATCGGATACATGGTTCCGGAAGGACTGGAACCCTCGGGCCTCGTCCAGCTTCTGGCCACCGATTACAAATTCGCGGTCAGCTTCGCGATCCTAGTGGTCGTACTGTTGTTCAGGCCCACAGGTCTTTTTGCGGGGAAAAACACATGAGCCAGACAATGCGCGGCACGCTCCTGTTCCTGCTGGTGGCGGGTCTGATCCTGGCCACCGGGGTTCTGCAAAGCTGGAACTCGGCCCTTCTGATCCTCAACATGGGGCTGGTCTCGGCGATCATGGCGCTGGGGGTCAACCTGCAATGGGGGTTCGCGGGTCTTTTCAACGTCGGCATCATGGGCTTTGTCGCCCTTGGCGGTCTTGCGGTGGTGCTGACCGCGATGCCCCCGGTGGGGGCTGCCTGGGCGGCGGGCGGCGTACGGATGCTGCTGGCGCTGGCCGTGGGGGCCGGGGCCATTGCCGCGGCCATCTTCGCGTGGAAAACCGTTGCACCGGGCCGCAAGCGGGCGCTGGTCATGGCGGCGGTTCTGGTGGTCGGCTACGTCCTGTATCGCCAGTTGTTCGACCCGGCCCGCGCCGCCATCGAGGCCGTGAACCCGACGCTTGAAGGCTACCTCGGCGGGGCCGGATTGCCGGTGGTCTTCTCCTGGCCGGTGGGCATGGCGCTTGCCGCCGGCGCGGCCTGGCTGATCGGAAAGACGGCGCTGGGACTGCGGTCGGACTATCTGGCCATCGCAACGCTTGGGATCTCGGAAATCATCATCGCGGTGATGAAGAACGAAGACTGGCTGAGCCGTGGTGTGAAAAACGTCAACGGCCTGCCCCGCCCGATGCCCTATGAGGTCGATCTGCAAAACGATCCCGGCTTTGTCGAGGCCGCCACGGGCTATGGCCTGGATCCGGTGACCGCCTCGACCCTGTACGTCAAGGCCGGCTACAGCCTGTATTTCACCGCCGCGCTGATCCTGCTGCTGGTGCTGGCGCAACTGGCCCTGCGGTCGCCCTGGGGCCGGATGATGCGCGCCATCCGCGACAACGAGGTGGCGGCGGCCGCCATGGGCAAGAACATCAAGAAACGCCACCTGCAGATCTTCGTTCTGGGCTCGGCGGTTTGCGGATTGGCAGGCGCGATGATGACCACGCTGGACGGCCAGTTGACGCCGGCCACCTATCAGCCCCTGCGCTATACCTTCCTGATCTGGGTGATGGTGATCATCGGCGGTTCGGGCAACAATTTCGGCGCGGTGCTGGGCGGTTTCCTGATCTGGTTCCTGTGGGTGCAGGTCGAACCGCTGGGACAAGTGTTCCTGCAGGTGGTGACCAGTCCGCTGGCGGATGGCAGCCCGCTGAAAGAGCATCTGCTGGATGGCGCTGCCTACATGCGGCTTCTGACCATGGGACTGCTGCTGCTGCTGGTGCTGCGGTTCAGCCCGCGCGGGTTGCTGCCGGAACGCTGATCGCGCGACTTGAAACGACCACATGAACGCGCGGCCTCAGTGCCGGGCGTTTTCGCGTATTTGCAGGGATCAATGAGTTGCGCCAACGGGCGTCGCCGAGAAGGCTGCGACCCACGCCCCAAACGGAAACGGGCCGACGCCCCATTGGGTGCCGGCCCGCCTTTTTGTCCGCAAAACGGAAGTCAGAGCTTTTTCTCGGTCCGCTCCCAGCGTCCATAAAGGTATATCAGGAAGGCCAGCGCGCAGGAGCCGGCCATCAGGTACAGCCCGGTGAACCCCGCGAGCCCCATCAGCGTGGGCCGCGTAAACAGGGTCCACCATGCGGTGAGGAAGGTCATGCAGGCAAAGCCCGTGAACAACAGAAGCACCGACCAGCGATTGCGGCGATACAGCAGCCAGGCACCGGCAAGGCCGCTCCAGACCGTGACCGCCCAAAGCGCGCTTAGCCACAGGGGCAGAGCGCGGACGAATTGCAGCAACTCGGCGCTGTATAAGTTGAGATAGGCGGCAATCCCAAGCTTGACCGCGACATAGTCGAGGACGGCCAGACCATAGAAAATCAGGGCCGCGATGGCGACGGGCCAATGGTGCCAGGGGGCTTTGCTGTTGGTCATAGAACACTCCACGAAGACTTGCGCGAGGTTCCCCCGCACAGGCGCCAAAGTCCAGCCCTTTGCCCGCGTCATGGCGCCCCGAGCGCCGGTTGCAAGACTTTCAGGGCAGCGATGCCCAAGGTCGGACAGATCGTCCGGTCCCAAGGCGATAGAAAAATACCAACTGTCCAATGTGGTACCTGCGGCCAGTTCAATTTGGGTCATTCCAGGCCCTGACCTGCGCCCCATTTTCTCGTCCAATTTGAAGTTGGTTCCGTCCCGAACGAGGAGACGGACAGAATGAAGAGATCACGGTTCAGCGAAGAGCAGATCATTGCGATCCTGAAGCAGCAGGAGAGCGGCGTGGCCACGGTGGATGTGTGCCGGGAGCATGGGATCAGCTCGGCGACGTTTTACAAATGGAAGGCGAAGTTCGGCGGTCTTGAGGTGTCGGATGCCCGGCGGCTCAAGGCGCTCGAGGATGAGAACGCCAAGCAGAAGAGTTCACAGCGACCGTGGCCCCAGTGGGGCCGCGCAAGCGCGTAGAACGCTGGCCGAGCAGATGCTCGAATGAGCCATGTCGCGCCATTGGTCCGAGCGACAATGGCGAATGCGATCCTGAAGGATGTCGCGTCGCGAAAGTGGTAGCGCCCGGCGTGAAGCGGGAAGCGGTGGCCCACCTTTGCAGTGAGCATCTGGTGAGCCTGCGGCGGGCGTGTTCTGTTCTGGGCGTTGACCGGTCGAGCGTGCGGTATCGCAGCGTGCGCCCGGACGATGCGGAGTTGCGCAAGGCGATGAAGGCCGTAGCAGCGGTGCGACGTCGCTTCGGCTATCGGCGCGTGCTTGTGATGCCGGAACGGCAGGGCTGGCAAGTGAACCAGAAGAAGCTGAGACGGCTCCATCACGAGGAGAGGCTGCAGGTGAGGAAGCGTGGTGGCCGGAAACGGGCCCTCGGGACGCGCAGACCGATGTCGGTGCCAGAGAAGCCCAACCAACGCTGGAGCTTGGATTTCGTCTCCGACGCCTTCACCGACGGGCGCAGGTTCCGTGTCTTGGCCATCGTCGATGATCTTAGCCGGGAGCGCCTTGCACTGGTTGCGGACACGTCGCTCTCCGGGCTACGCGTCACGCGGGAACTTACGGCGATCATGGCGCGGCGCGGACGGCCCAAAACAATTGTCAGCGACAACGGGACCGAACTGACCGGTATGGGGTGCTCAGATGGTGCCAGGAGACGAGGATCGACTGGCATTACATCGCGCCAGGCAAGCCGATGCAGAACGCTTTCGTGGAAAGCTTCAACGGCAGCTTCAGAGACTGGCCTGCTGCCGGTTTCGTGGACACCGAGATAAGGTGTTTATGAAACTGGAGAATCTACATGACAAGAAGGATGTTCAGCCGCGAGTTCAAGCAGGAGGCG
>NZ_JBFBVU010000124.1:0-271 GCF_040689105.1 Meridianimarinicoccus marinus | reverse complement strand
GGAGCGAGGCTTGTCCGCGAAGCCCTTGATTCATATTCGGAATTTTTGCCGAACAACTGACCTCTTCGCGGGCAAGCCTCGCTCCAACAGGGTCCGTATTTGCCAATGACAGAACAACCCTACGACCATTCGGCAGCTTGAGTTTTCGATAAGACCAGCCTTTGCGGCATACTCGCTTCCTCTGGAGACCGAAGAAGCATGCTCGAGCAACTCAATACCCGCGTCGAAACCTGTTACCAGCAAGCCGAAGAATTTTTCAAACGTCCCTTTA
>NZ_JBFBVU010000123.1:0-271 GCF_040689105.1 Meridianimarinicoccus marinus | reverse complement strand
TGATCCACGGGCTGGCGGCGCGCGGCAAGGCGATCTTCTGTGAAAAGCCGGGGGGCGATTGACGGGGCGGGGCGCCTCCCGTTGGGCCGGGGGGGGGGGGGGGGGGGGGGGGGGGGGGGGGGGGGGGTGGGGGGGGGGGGGGGGGGGGGCGCGGCGCCCCCCCCCCCGCCCCCCCCCCCCCCCCCCCCCCCCCCCCCCCCCCACCCCGCACACACCCCGCCGCCAACCAAGACAAACAAAAAAGAAGACAAAGACAAAGAAAAAAAAACAA
>NZ_JBFBVU010000121.1:0-275 GCF_040689105.1 Meridianimarinicoccus marinus | reverse complement strand
AAGATGGGGACGACATAGAAATCGCACACTTCAAAATGCTGTGTTGAGGTTTCGGCAATCGCAGCCAATCCCGCCGGTACGGTGTCAATGTAGAGCAAAAAGCCCTTAACATTGCCTCCTATCAAGGTATCCATCACGAACAGCCCATTCTCATCAGGTACCTTCTTGGTATACACCGAAAACTCGGCTTCGTAAGGCTGTGATAAGTTGAGGTAGGTCTGCATGTTACTTTGATCGACGTTCACTATGTTCACAATACAACTCTCTTTGCTGAC
>NZ_JBFBVU010000120.1:0-275 GCF_040689105.1 Meridianimarinicoccus marinus | reverse complement strand
ATACAGACGGGTCTTGGCCGGAATGATCGCCAGCACCAATTGCGTACCCTGCTTCTTCAGTTGATCGCGCACACCCTGAATGATCGCCAGGTTGTCCGCTTCGTTCTGCTCGCCATTGGCCACCGCATCAAACTCTTCATCGGTGTACAACCACTGGTCTTTGCCCAGCACCACGCCCGGACGGCCTTCGTTGAAGAGCTTGTAGTCCAGCGCGGCCCAGAGGTTGGTGCCCAGGCGTTTGATCGGAAACTCTTCGTCGTAATGGGTTTCCAGGG
>NZ_JBFBVU010000012.1:0-108461 GCF_040689105.1 Meridianimarinicoccus marinus | reverse complement strand
CTTCTTCCCTGATGCTTGTGGCGGGTTCTCCCGGACCACGTCTACCATCAGATCGAGGCGCAGCACTCCTCAGAGACTGAAGCTGGAAGTGGGGCGAAAGCCGAATACACCATCTGACACGAGGGCGGACGCCTCCGGCGGGAGTATTGTTGCCAAGAAGAAAGCCGCTAGAGCAGGACGCTGTCAGTGCTGCGGTAATGATGCAGGTCCCGGGTGAGGACGAGACCTTCTTCCTCGGGCAGGATATGCGGTTGCTGCCAGTCGTCGCCGGCGAAGGCGCGCAGGGCGGCCTCGTCGCGCCAGACCATGACGACGCAGAACTCGGTGGTGTCGGTGCCCTCAAGCGGCACACCGCCGTGCACCGACAGGCAGCCGTCCTGTTCGCGCACCAGTGGCAGGGCGGTGGTCCTGAGGAAGTTTTCGAACTCGGCCGCCCGGTCGGGGGCAATGCCGGCGCGGAAGATACGGATGATCATGCGGCACCTCCTTTCTGACAGTGCCCGGTCAGTCTAGCATGAGTCGCCCCCGCCCCCGAGAACACGAAAAAGCCGCCGGATGTCCGGCGGCTTTGAAAGGCATCGCTGTGCAGCGGGATCAGGCCAGAGCGGCCTTGGCCCGGTCCACGATCGCGTTGAACGCGTCGGGTTCATGCACGGCCAGATCTGCCAGAACCTTGCGGTCCACCTCGATACCCGCTTTCGACAGGCCGTTGATGAACTTCGAATAGGTCAGATCGGCATCGTGCAGACGCACGCCGGCATTGATCCGCTGAATCCACAGGGCGCGGAAATTGCGCTTGCGGTTGTGACGGTCGCGCGTGGCGTATTGATTCGCCTTGTCGACGGCCTGGGCTGCAGTCTTGAAGGTGTTCTTGCGACGGCCGTAATAGCCTTTGGCCGCCTTGATGACCTTCTTGTGACGTGCGTGAGTGACGGTTCCGCCTTTGACTCGAGACATGTTCCGACCTCCTCAGCGCGCGTAGGGCATGTAGCCCTTGACGGTTTTCTCGTCGGGCTTGGAAAGAATGGTGGTGCCGCGGGCCGTGCGGATGAACTTGGTCGACCGCTTGATCATGCCGTGACGCTTGCCGGCCTGGCCAGCCACGACGCGGCCCTTTGCCGTCACCTTGAAGCGCTTCTTGGCGCTTGATTTCGTCTTCATCTTGGGCATTTCCGGATCCTCTTCATTGGGGCGGTTGTCACGCGACTCGGCATGCCACATGGCCGGACGCGTGGTCGAAGCGCGCGTATAGCCCCGGTCGGGGGGGGAGGCAAGCCCAAAACCGGGCGGGTTGGCCATTGTTCCCTTGCGTTGCGGGCCGGTCTGCCCGCAGGCTGGACCATGGATTAACCTAGGGGGAACGATCATGGCCTATATCAGCGCAATGGTGGCACCGGTGCCCGATGCCAACAAGGATGTCTATTTCGAAATGGCCCGGAAGCTTCTGCCGTTCTGGAGGGATGCCGGGGCCATCGGATACAAGGAATGCTGGGGGGTGGATGTGCCCGATGGCAAGCTGACCTCCTTCCCGATGTCGGTCAAGGCGGAACCCGGCGAGACCGTGGCCGTCGCCTATATCGAATGGGCTGACAAGGCGGCAGCCGATGCGGCCTACAAGGCGATGGAGACGGACGAAACGTGGCAGGCCGTCTTTGCAGACGGCATGCCGTTTGATGGCAAGCGGATGATCTTCGGCGGGTTCGAGGTGGTGATCGACGGGCTCGACTGAGCCCGCCGGATCAGCCCGGCTCGTTGTCGAAGATCAGACGTTCTTCACAGGGGGCCACGCGCAGGATGTTCGTGGTGCCCGGCTGGTTGAAGGGCACACCTGCGGTGACCACGATCTGGTCATCGTGGGTGGCCAGATCCATCTCGCGCACCGTGCGGGCGGCGCTGACCACTGCCATCTTGAAACGATCGACCTCGCCGGTCACGGCGCAGTTCACGCCCCAGTGCAGGCACAGGCGGCGCGCGGTCTTGCGGAACGGGGTCAGCCCGACGATGGGCACCCGCGGCCGTTCCCGCGACACCAGCGCGGTGGTGGTGCCGGAATGGGTGAACGAGCAGATCGCCTTCACGCCCGAGGTTTCGGCCAGTTCGCGCGCGGCATGCACGATGCCGTCAGCGACGGTGTGCCGGGTGAAGATGCGGCTGGCTTCGATCACTTCGCGGTAGTTCGGATCGCTTTCCACCTCGATGGCGACGTTGTTCATGGTCTGAACCGCCTCCACCGGGAAGCTGCCCGCCGCCGATTCGGCCGACAGCATGACCGCATCGGCGCCTTCATAGATGGCGGTGGCGACATCGGAGACCTCGGCGCGCGTCGGCATCGGGCTTTCGATCATCGATTCCAGCATCTGGGTGGCCACGATCACCGGCTTGGCGACCGAACGGCATCTGCGGATCAGACGCTTCTGGATCGGCGGCACGGCCTGAACCGGCAGTTCGACGCCCAGATCGCCGCGCGCCACCATGATGCCGTCCGAGGCTTCGAGGATTTCCTCGAAGGATTCCACGGCCGCCGGTTTCTCGATCTTGGACAGGATCGCCGCGCGGCCCTTGGTCAGCATCCGCGCTTCGGTCACATCCTCGGGGCGCTGGACAAAGGACAGGGCCAGCCAGTCGACACCCAGTTCGCAGACGAACTCCAGATCGCGGCGGTCCTTCTCCGACAGGGCCGCCAGCGGCAGCACCACATCGGGCACGTTCACGCCCTTGCGGTTGGAAATCTCGCCGCCTGCGATGATCTTGCAATCGGCGAAATCCGCGCCGCAGGATTCAACCACGGCCCGGATCTTGCCATCATTGACCAGAAGCGTCTTGCCCGGCTTCAGCGCGGCAAAGATTTCGGGATGCGGCAGGGTCACGCGGGTGGCGTCGCCCTTCTTGTCTTCCAGATCGAAACGGAAGCGCTGCCCGTCTTCCAGCATTTCCTTGTCATTGGCGAACACCCCGCAACGGAGCTTCGGCCCCTGCAGGTCGGCAAGGATGGCGATCGGTCGGCCATAGTCCTTCTCGACCTTCCGGATGATCGCGTGACGTTCCGCGATTTCCGAGTGTTCTCCGTGGCTCATGTTCAGGCGGAACACGTCGGCGCCCGCCTCGAACAGGGCACTGATCATCTCATAGTCATTCGAGGCCGGACCAAGGGTCGCCACGATCTTAATATTTCGGCTGCGCCGCATCCGGTCTCTCCCAGATTGTTAGCGTTATCAAACTGGCGCCTGCATGCCCCATTTCCGTTCCGGAAACAACGCAGGAGTCGCGATCTGCCCGCATTTGCCGCGCAAACAGACGCGACCGGGCCACAGGCGGCACGCTTTCGCCTGTAATCCGCACGTCCATATGCCTATATCTCAATCACCTACAGGAGGACAGCATATGGATGACCAGACCCGTATCGAGCTTGAAGCCGCAGCCTTTCGCAGGCTGCGCGACCATCTGGCGGCGCACACGGACGTACAGAACATCGACATGATGAACCTTGCGGGCTTCTGCCGCAACTGCCTGAGCCGCTGGTATCAGGAAGCGGCCACTGAGCGCGGCATCGAGATGGACAAGGAAACGGCGCGGACGGCCTTCTACGGCATGCCCTACGCCGAATGGAAAGAGACGCATCAGACCGAAGCCAGCCCGGAACAACAGGCCGCCTTCGAGATCAGCCACAAGGCGCACGGCTAAGATTTCATGCCTGCGGCGCGAGTATTTGGAACAAGAAAAAGAACCCGGCCCAATTTTTCTTGGCCAAAATACTCCGGGGGAGTCGCCCGCAGGGCGGCGGGGGCAGCGCCCCCTATCCGGTGTGCAAATCGCCGTCGATCCGCCGCGCATAGCCGCGCGGTGTGAACATGCGCGGGCCGGTGCCTAGCCGGGCCAGCCGCGATTGCGACGATCCCACCAGAACCACCGTCAGCATATCCACCTCGTCGACGTCCAGGTCGGACAGCTTGCGATAGCGCAGGGTTTCCTCTGGCCGCCCCAGCGAACTGGCCAGCAAGACCGGGGTGTCCGCCGGGCGATGCTGCAGCAGGATCTCGCGCGCCTCGGCCAGCAGGGTCCGGCGGCGTTTCGAGACCGGATTGTAGAAGGCGATGACGAAATCGCCCTCGGCGGCGGCCTTCAGCCGGGTCACGATGTCCGCGCGCGGGGTCAGCAGGTCTGACAGCGAGATCGCGCAGAAATCATGGCCCAGCGGCGCGCCGGCCCGCGCGGCGGCGGCCTGCAGGGCCGAGACACCGGGGGCGGAGACGACCGCGACCCGGCGTGCCGCATCGCTGACGCCGCTGGCGTCGGGGCCGCGGTCGAGAAGTTCGAACACCAGCGCGCCCATGGCGTAGATGCCGGCGTCACCGGAACAGATCAGGGCCACGTTGCGGCCCTTGGCGGCTTCTTCCAGCGCATAGCGGCAGCGCGCCTCTTCGCCGCCCAGGGGGAAATCGGTGCGCGTCTTTCCATGGGCGATTGGCCCCAGCAGGTCGATGTAAAGGCCATAGCCCACCAGTTCCTCGGCCTCGGCCACAAGGCGGCTGGCCTCCGGCGTGCGCCAGTCGGCCTGCCCCGGACCAATGCCCACCAGCGCGACCTTGCCGCGAGCTCGGCCCGGCAAATCGGTCAGAACCTCGGGCGCGCGGGCCAGAGCACAGGTGGTGTTGGCGGTTTTTGTCTTGGCGCACAGCAGTTCTGCATCCGGGCCCGCACAGGCCAGCGCCGCGCCTTCGCTGACGCCGTGGCAGCCAACCTCGGTGAAGACCACTTCGGACGGGGTGGCCAGACGCGGGATCTGTGCCTCAAGTTCGGCGGCAGTGAACAGCCGGAAGGGCACGCCGAGACGTGCGGCCAGATCCAGCATCGCAGGTTCATCCGCTTTCAGGTCAAGGCTGGCCACGGCGGCGATGGCGCCGGGGGCAACCCCGGCCTGTTTCAACATGCTTTGCACCAGATCCCAAAGCTCTGCCGGATCGGCGCCGCGCGCGCAACCGACGCCAAGCACGTGGCGTTGCGGATGATAGACCAGCCGGTCGGGGCCGGGTGTGGATGGCGCTTCGGTCACCGCGATCTCGACGGCACCTTGCGGGGCATCGGGCAGATCGAACAACTGCTCTCCGTTCAGACGGGCACCGCCGCCAGCCAGAAGGTTGGCCATGGCGGGCTTGGCATCCTCGGGGTTGGCCAGCCGGTAGCCCGGCGGCGGCGCGTCCAGCGCGACACCAAGGGCCACGTCGCCGGCGGTGGTCACGGCCGCCACGCCGCCCAGCAGGTCCGACAGGTCGCGCGCAAGGCGGTTGGCCCCGTGGTGACCGCCTAACAGGGGCACCACGACTGCCCCGTTGTCGGACACGCTCAGCACCGGTGGCTCACGACGCTTGTCCGACAGAAGTGGTGCCACGGCCCGGATCAGGATGCCCGAGGCGCAGACCCCGATCACCGGAATACCGGCGGCGAACAGGGTCCGCGCGTGGTCGAGCGCATTGTCGAAGGTCACATCCGGGGCATCGACGCGCCCGGCGCGGCCGTGCAGGGGCACGCCCAGATGATCGGCGATGCGGCGCGCCACGGGTTCACCAGAGCGGTTGATGCAGAGAACGGCGGAAGTTACAGCCACGGGTCGGCGCCTTTCGTCACGAGGATCATCGAGAAATACGGGGCGGGGTCGGGCGCTTCGGCCAGCGGCAGGCGGCGCTCGACCGGCAGGGTGGCGCGTTCGACATAGACGGCGCGGTCCAGCAGGCCCTCGGCGTCCAACAGCGCGCGCAGGCGCGACAGGTGGCGGCCCACCTTCATCAGCACCAGCGTATCGGCCTCGCGAATGCGGGCGCGCAGTTCGGCGTCGGGCAGCGGGCCGGGCAGTACCGTCAGGGTTTCGTTGCGGGCCGCCAGTGGCAGACCGGCACGGGCCGCACAGGCGGTGACCGAGGTGACGCCGGGCACGACCTCAACCGCGAAGAGCGGTGCGAGGCGGGCGTGCAGATACATGAAGGAGCCGTAGAAGAACGGATCGCCCTCGCAGAGGACCACCACGTCGTCACCAGCATCCAGCGCCTCGGCGATGCGGGCGGCCCCGGCATCATAGGCGGCTTGTGCGGGCGCGCGGGCCGGGGTCATGGGCACTTCCATGACGATCTCGCGTGCGGTGGCGGGGATCATGTTGGCGGCGATGGCGCGGGCGAAACTGTCGCCGCCCGCCAGGGCAGGATAGGCCACCACGCGCGCGCCTTCGATCAGCCGCGCCGCGCGGCGGGTGATCAGGTCGGGGTCGCCGGGGCCCAGCCCGACGCCGTAGAGCGTGCCGGGGACGGTCATCGTTTCAGCAGGCTCCACTGGGTGACCGGCATGAAGCTGTCCCAGCCGGTCAGGCGGCCCACCGGGCGGGCGCGGGCCACGGACAGGCGGGTCAACTCGCCACCAAACCGGGCGTGCAGGCGGATCAGCTGCGCTTCGCTTTCCAGCGTGACGGCATTGGCCACCAGCCGGCCCAGCGGTTTCAGCGCCATCAGGGCCACCTCGGCGGTGTCCTCGGACAGGCCGCCGCCGATGAACACGGCATCCGGGTCGGGCAGGTCGGCCAGGCCTTCGGGGGCAGTTGCGTCGATCAGGTCCAGCTTCGGCACCCCCAGCGCCAGCGCGTTGGCGGCGGCCATGGCGCGGCGGTCGGGGTTCGGGTCCAGCCCGATGGCGCGGGCATCGCGGGCCGCGCGCATCCATTCGATGGCGACCGAGCCGCAGCCGCAGCCGATGTCCCACAGCAGCGCCCCGCGCTTGGGCATCAGCTTGGCCAGCGTCAGGGCGCGCACCTCGCGCTTGGTCATCTTGCCGTCATGCTCGAAGACATCATCGGGCAGGCCCGGTGTGCGGGCCAGCATCTGGGCGTTTTCATCGGCGATGCACTCGATGGCCAGCGTGTGGAAATCGGGCACGCGCTGGGTCCAGCCCGAGGCCAGCCCGGTGATCCGCTGTTCCGCGTCGCCGCCCATATGCGCCAGCACCGTCAGGACCGAGCCGCCATAGCCGCGTTCGCTGAGCAGGCCAGCGATGCGGGCCGGGGTTTCGCCATCGGCGGTGAGCACCAACAGGCGCTGATCGGGACCGACGAAGGGCAGGATCTGCTCGGTCGGGCGGCCGTGGGCGGTGAGGGTTTCCACATCCGCCAGCGACCAGCCCAGCCGGGCGCAGGCCAGTTGGAAGGCCGAAAGCTGCGGGTGATAGCGAATCTCGGCGGGGTCGATGTCACGCCCGATGCGTGCGCCGACCGAAAACCACAGCGGATCGCCGGTGGCCAGCACCGCCACCTTCTTGCCGCGCAGGGCGGTCAGGTCGCCGATCAAGGCCGAGAAGGGGCTGGGCCAGGAATGGCGCTCGGCGCTCAGATCCGGGGTGAGCCCATGCAGACGGTCGCTGGCAAAGACATGCTCGGCCGATTGCAGGCGGTCGCGGGCGGCGGGCAGCAGGCTGGCCATGCCGTCATCGCCGATACCGATGATGTCCAGCCATTTTCCGACCATCAGAGCCGCTCCAGTTCCGGCAAGCCAGCAGCCACTGCATTGACGGCGGCGGAGGCCAGCGCCGAGCCGCCACGCCGTCCGCGCAGGGCGATGAAGGGAATGCCGCGCGGGTTGGCGGCCAGTTCGGCCTTGGATTCCGCTGCCCCGACAAAGCCCACCGGAAAACCGAGGATCAGCGCCGGTTTCGGGCCGCCCCGGTCGATCGTCTCAAGCAGGTGGAACAGGGCCGTGGGCGCGTTGCCGATGGCCACCACAGCACCCGCCAGCCGGTCGCGCCACAGCTCCACCGCCGCCGCCGACCGCGTGGTTCCGAGGTCTTGCGCCATCTGCGGCACGCGCGGGTCGTTGAGGGTGACAAGGATCTCGGTGGCAGGCGGCAGGTAGCGGCGGATGATGCCGGCGCCGGCCATTTCACAATCGCAGATCACCGGCGCCCCGGCAGCCAGCGCGGCGCGCCCGGCGGTGACCGCATCCGGCGAGAACGCCAGACGATCGGCGATCTCGATCATGCCGCAGGCGTGGATCAGGCGCACGGCCACCGATTCCATCTCGGCTGGGAAACGGTCCAGCCGCGCCTCGGCCCGCACGGTGGCGAAGCTTTGGGCGTAGATGGCCTTGGGGTCTTTTTCGTAACGACGCATGCGGATCCGAAGAGTTGCGCCAATGGCAGCCGGGGGCCGCCTTCGGCGAGAGTATTTGGGCCAAGAAAAAATCAGGCGCGGGTCTTGCGGGCGCTTTCCGGTCCCAGCGGATGGTCGGCGTGGGGATAGGGGGCGTGATGGTGGTGGTGATGGTCATGACCGTGGTCATGGTCATGGTGGTGGTGATGGTGGGGGGCTGAGTCGAGGCGGCATTCGCCGGTGCAGAAACTGTCACACAGCGTGCAATCGGCCACGTTGGAGCCGGGCGCCGAGGCGCCCTGCCCTTCCACGTGGTGGTGATGGCTTTCCTGCACCGCGCCAACCTCGCCCTCGAAGCCCAGCACCTGGGTGCGGTATTTGCACATGGCGCAGTTTTCCGGAGGCCGGTCGCCGACCTGTTCGGTGATGCGTTCGGCGAAGGCTTCCAGCACCTTCGGGTGATCGCCCAGGTAGCCGGCCTTGACGAAAGTGATCTCGGGGTGCGCCGCGGCGGTCTGGTCGGTGAAGCCGTAGATGCGGTCGATCAGGATGCCGGAGAACAGAAAGTAGGGAAAGACAATGACGCGCTTGTAGCCCAGCCGGGCCACATGGGTCAGGCAGGGGTCCACCAGCGGGAAGGTGACGCCAGAATAGCCCACCTCGCACCAGCCAAAGCCCAGGCCTTCCCAGAGCATACGGGCGACCTTGGCCACATTGCCGTTGGCATCCGGGTCGGAGGCGCCGCGCCCGATGACCACGAGGCAGGTGTCATGGCGCGCGACGGGTCCGTGATCGGCGTTGGCCTGCGCTTCGGCGGCTTCGATGCGGGCGGCGGCGGCGGCGATCATCTTGGGGTCGACGCCCAACTCGCGGCCATAGGACACCTCGATCCCATGGGTCGCGGCATAGGTGTTCAGCACCGTGGGAATGTCGTTCTTGGAATGCATCGCCGCGAAGAGCATCCCCGGCACCGCGAGGATGCGGTCGCAGCCGGCCTCGCGCAGCCGGTCCAGCCCGTCGCGAATCACCGGGTTGGCGAATTCGAGGTAGCCGTAGTCGGTCAGCCAGTCCCTGGGCAGGTAGTCGGGAAGCTGCTGCGCCAGCGTGGCGAATTCGTCCACCGCCGACTGGCTGCGCGAGCCGTGCCCGCAGATCATCACGCCTGTCTTGGTCATGGCTCAGGCCTCCTGCGGGTCGGCGGCGGGGGTGTCGTCGGCCTCGGCCTGGGAGGGCTGATCCTTGCGGCGGCCTTTCAAAGCCGCCCAGGCGCCAAGGGCGATGGCCGCGCCAAGGGCCGCGCCCGCAACCCAGTGATCGTGGCCCGCCAGATCCGCAAGATGGCCGGGATGGGCCTGGGCCATGGTCGCGGCCAGCAGGGAAAGGCAGGACAGAAGGACAGTGCGCATGGCGTCGGCTCCGGTTCAATGCGGGCCTGACATGGCCGGGGTGCGGCACATGCGTGACGATGCGAGTTCAGGCCCCCGGATTGGGTCGGCCCTCTGTCGCCAACCTCTCTGGCCCGGTGGCGTCGTCTGGGGGCGGTATAGGGGGCCACCCGCAGCCGCGCAATCGCTTTCGCGGCGGCCCGGCGGGCGCGAGCGACGCAGGCAGATGTGCGCCCATGCAGGGCCGCTGCGCCCGTGCGAAGGGCGACATATGCCCCGAAGACCCTATGTAAGACTCAGGAAACGGAGGTTCATCATGGGACAACTCGTGGATGGTGTCTGGGAAGACACCTGGTACGACACCAAGAAAACCGGCGGGGCGTTCAAGCGCAGCACCTCGGCCTTTCGCAACTGGATTACCCCGGACGGCAGCGCCGGACCCTCAGGCGAAGGCGGCTTTCCGGCGGAAAGCGGCCGCTATCACCTGTTTGTGTCCTATGCCTGCCCCTGGGCGCATCGCACGCTGATCTTCCGGGCGCTGAAGCATCTGACCGATCACATCGGCGTTTCGGTGGTGCATCCCGACATGCTGGGCGACGGCTGGACCTTTTCGAAAGATTTCCCCGGCGCCACCGGCGACCGGCTGGGCGGGCGCGCCTTCCTGCGCGAGGTCTATACCCACGTCGATCCGAAGATCAGCGGCCGCGTCACCGTGCCGGTGCTGTACGACACGCAGCGCGACACCATCGTGTCGAACGAAAGCGCCGAGATCATCCGCATGTTCAACAGCGCCTTCGACGGGCTGACCGGCAACACGGCGGACTATTGGCCCGAAGACCTGCGCGAGGGCATCGAAGCGGTCAACGCGCGCATCTACAGCACCCTCAACAACGGCGTCTACAAATCCGGCTTTGCCACCACGCAGGAGGCCTATGACGACGCGGTCTATCCGCTGTTCGACACGCTGGACTGGCTGGAAGACCGCCTGTCGTCACACCGCTATCTGATGGGCGACCGCGTCACCGAGGCCGACTGGCGGCTGTTCCCGACACTGGTGCGTTTCGACCCGGTCTATCACTTGCATTTCAAGTGCAACCGCAAGCGGATCATCGACTATCCCAACCTCTGGGCCTATGCGCGGGAGCTGTACCAGTGGCCGGGCGTGGCAGATACGGTGTTTCCCGACCATTTCGTGCGCCACTATCACTACAGTCACGACACCATCAATCCGAACCGCATCTTGCCGATCAACCCGGTGATCGACTGGACATCGCCGCACGGTCGGGATCAGTCGCGCGCGGCGTAATGCTCGACCATCGCCGCCAGATCGTCTGGCGGCGTACTGACCGGCATGAAGGCGCAGGCATTCGCCACATGGTTGAAGATCGACCCGTCCGAGAAGAAATTCGCGGCGGTGACGAACAGTACCTTGACCTTGGGAAAGCGGTACGAGGTGTAGTCGGCGACAGCGATGGCGCTGCCCTCGTCCAGCATGACATTCAGCAAGATGATCGAAACCGGCGTGCGCTGAAGCACATTGATGGCCTGTTCCTGGCTGTGGGCCACCATCACCCGGCGGCCACATCTTTCGATATGACGGCTCCAAACCCCGGCAAGATGCGGGTTGCTTTCGACAATCAGTACGGTCATTCAGGCGTCCAGCGCAGGAAAAAGGACCAAAAGCGGTTTCCGCTTTGCAGCGATCTTTCCGACATGGCGCCCAAATTATTAACACTTGGTTAAGGATGATGGCCGGCCCGTTAAGGAAAGATAACATTTTATTTATCTGACCTGCCCGCGGCCTGCCGGAAGGACGCTTCATGACGACCTGGATCACGGTATGTGACACCTGCAAGACCGACACCTGGCAGGAGGGAGATCCGGTCACCGATGGCGAACGGCTGGCCGATCTGGTCGAGGCCGCCGCCGCCGACCAGCCCGAGATCGCGGTGCGGCGACACAGTTGCCTGATGGGCTGCACCCGCGCCTGCAACGTGGCGATTCAGGCCGAGGGCAAGCTGAACTACACGCTGGGCGCCTTTGTACCCGATACCGAAACCGCCCGGGCGCTGGTGACCTATGCCAGCCTGCATGCCCAAAGCGACACCGGACAGGTGCCCTATCGATCCTGGCCTACCCAGGTGAAAGGCCATTTCACCACTCGCCACCCGCCCCTGCCACAAGCATGACCATGGCTGCGGAGCGCGACCACGGGGGCGGCGTCGATGCAGCGGCACGACGCTTTGGCGGGATGCGGAGTGACTGGCTGGATTTGTCCACCGGCATCAACCCCTGCCCCTATCCGGTGGATCAAATCCCGCCCGAAGCCTGGACTGCCCTGCCCGATACGGCGGCACAAACGACGCTGACAGACGCCGCCCGGCGTTTCTGGTCGGTGCCCCAAACCGCGGCTGTTCTGGCCGCGCCCGGTGCCTCGGCCCTGATCGCGCGCATCCCGCGGCTGGGCCGCCCTGGCCGTGCCCATATTCCCACGCCCACCTACAACGAACATGCCGGCGCCTTCGTTCAGGAGGGATGGGAGTTGTCCGAGACCGACCCGAACGCGCGGGTCGTGGTGCATCCCAACAATCCTGATGGCCGCTACTGGCGCCCTGCAGATCTGGACGGGGCCGCCCTGCGCATCGTCGACGAAAGCTTCTGCGACATCTGCCCCGACCGCAGCCTGATCGCCGAAGCCGCCCGTCCCGGCACAATTGTGCTGAAAAGTTTCGGCAAATTCTGGGGACTGGCCGGGCTGCGCCTGGGCTTTGCCATCGGCGATCCGGCGCTGATTGACCGGCTGGCGCGGATGCTGGGGCCCTGGCCGGTGTCCGGCCCGGCCCTGCACATCGGGCGGCTGGCGCTGGAGGACACTCCCTGGGCCACCGACACACGCGCCCGGCTGGCAGGTGACGCCGCGCGGCTGGACAGGCTGATGCAGGACCACGGCAAGATCATTGGCGGCACGCCCCTGTTCCGGCTTTACGAGGTGGACGACGCCGCCCGCTTTCAGGACCGGCTCGCCCGCCAACGGATCTGGATCCGGATCTTTCCCTATTCCCGCCGCTGGGTGCGGCTGGGCCTGCCCGGTTCGCAAGCCGACTGGACGCGGCTGGAGACCGCCCTGTGAGCCACGCCCTGCCGCTGATCCTCGCCCTGCTGCTGGACGCTGCTTTGGGAGAGCCGCGCTGGCTGTGGAATCGCCTGCCGCATCCGGCAGTTCTGATGGGGCGGCTGATCGGCTGGGCCGACCGGCGCTTCAACGCGGGTCCCCGGCGACGGCTGAAAGGCACGGCCCTGATGGCCGCCCTGGCAATGGGCGCCATCGCATTGGGCAAAGTGCTGGCTGCCCTACCCGGCGGGCCACTGATCGAGATTCTGCTGGCCGCCATCTTGCTGGCCCAACACAGCCTGGTCGATCACGTCGCGGATGTGGCGCGCGCCTTGCGGATCTCGCTGCAGGACGGGCGCCGCACCGTGGCCCGGATCGTGGGGCGCGACACCGCAAATCTGGACGCCCCCGGTGTCAGCCGCGCCGCCATCGAAAGTGCTGCCGAGAATTTCAGTGACGGGGTTGTCGCCCCGGCCTTCTGGTTCCTGCTGGGCGGGCTACCGGGGCTGCTGCTTTACAAGGTGACGAACACCGCCGACAGCATGATCGGCTACCGCACCCCCCGGCATGAGGACTTCGGCTGGGCCGCAGCCCGTTTCGACGATCTGCTGAACCTGATCCCCGCCCGGCTGACTGCCGCGCTCATCGCCCTGCGCAAGCCGCGCCGGGGTCAATGGCAGGCCATCCGCCGCGATGCCCGCCTGCACCGGTCCCCCAACGCCGGCTGGCCCGAAGCCGCCATGGCCATCGCGCTGAATGTGGCCCTGTCCGGCCCGCGCAGTTATGACGGCACCCTGCGCCCCTTCCCCTGGGTCTGGCCCGAGGGCATCCGCACCCCCGGCCCGCTCCAGATCGACGCCGCCGTCCGCATCCTCTGGCAGGTCTGGGCCCTGCTGGTTGCGACAGTCGCGATCCTGTCACTGGTCTGAGCTGCCGGGTCTGCTAGGGTCGGGAAAACAGCCCGGAGCCCCCCATGCGCCTCATCCCCGCCGCCCTCCTCGCCCTCGGATTTGCCCTGCCCGCGCAGGCCGCCACCCCCTGCGGCGGCAGCTTCTCGGGCTTTCTCGACGGCATCCGGCAAGAGGCCGCGCGCAAGGGGCTGGACCGCCGCGCCACCGAAGCCTTTCTGTCCGGTGCCCAGCAAAGTTCAGCGGTTCTGAAAGCCGACCGCGCGCAGGGCATTTTCCAACTGCCCTTCACCGATTTCGCCCGGCGCGTCATCAGCCCCAACCGCATCCAGAACGGGGCGAAGAACACGGCGCGCTTTGATTCCCTGTTTGACCAGATCGAACGCAGCCAGGGCGTCTCGCGCGGCATTCTGCTGGCCTTCTGGGCGCTGGAAACCGACTACGGCGCGGTGCAGGGCAACTTCAACACCCGCAACGCGCTGCTCACGCTTTCCCATGATTGCCGCCGCCCGCAATTGTTCCGCCCGCAGGTCTTCGCGGCCATCGAATTGACGGCGCGCGGCGATTTCAACCCGGCCACCACCACCGGCGCCTGGGCCGGCGAGATCGGCCAGGTGCAGATGCTGCCCGAAGACATCCTGACCAATGGCGTCGATGCGGATGGCGACGGCCATGTGCGGCTGAAAAGCTCCAGCGCCGATGCGCTGGCCTCCGGCGCCAGAATGCTGCGCGGCCTTGGCTGGCGCAAGAACGAACCCTGGCTGCAGGAAGTCACGGTGCCGGCCAGCCTCGACTGGTCCGACAGCGGGCTGGGCAAGGGCCAGACGGTGCGCGACTGGTCCCGCGCCGGCGTCACGCCGCGCTGGGGCAAACTGCCCTCGGGCAACATGAAAGCCGACCTGCTGCTGCCCCAGGGCCGCAACGGCCCGGCCTTCCTGGCCTACCCGAACTTCCACGTGCTGTTCGAATGGAACAAAAGCTTCGTCTATGTCACCACTGCCGCCTATTTCGCGACGCGGCTGGAAGGCGCCCCGGTCTTCAATGCGGGCAATCCCAGCCCCGCCCTGTCCGCCGGTCATGTAAAACAACTGCAACAGAAACTGACCCGGCGCGGCCATGATGTGGGCGGCATCGACGGCATTCTCGGCGCCAAGACCCGCGCCGCCGTGCAAGCGGAACAACAGCGCCTCGGATTGCCCGCCGATGCCTGGCCAACGCCGGATCTTCTGGCCCGGCTCTGAGTTTTTCTTGGCACAAATACTCCCGCCGGAGGCGTCCCGCCCTTACCGCAGCGACAACATCGACCGCACCGGGAAGCGGTCGCCGGAGGCGGCAATCAGCACCATCCGGTTGGCGCTGCGCACCAGCGTGTCGCAGCGCGCCGCACCGCTGTCGAAGCGCACGCAGACCTGCCCACGCTCATAGACTTCCCAAGTGCCGCGCCGTTCGTCGCGCCCGTCGCCGGGCAGGTACGCATAGCGATGATCGGCGAAGAACCGCGCCTCGCCGCCGTCCTGGAACCGCAGCCGAACGCCGGTGATCTGGCTTTCCAGCCCATCCTCGGTAAAGAAAACGTCGGTGGGCTTCTGCCCGGTGACCCCCTGCGACTGCACCATCACTGCTGCCGTGAACCCAAAAAGCATCGCCACAGCAAACAGCGCCAACCGTCGAACATGAACCTTGCGCATACCGAACCCCTTTCCTTTTCGGAAAGTGGCCCAAACCCGCGCGCGCTTCAAACAAATAACGCAAACAAATATATGTAATTCAGTATGTTAACCCTGTCAGGCCACCAGGGTTTCGGCCTTCTTCAGATCGACCGAGACCAACTGGCTGACCCCTTGCTCGGCCATGGTCACACCGAACAGCCGGTCCATCCGGCTCATGGTCACCGCGTGGTGGGTGATGATCAGGAAACGGGTCTGGGTGCGCCGGGCCATCTCGTCCAGCATGTCGCAGAAGCGGGTGACATTGGCATCGTCCAGCGGCGCGTCGACCTCGTCCAGCACGCAGATCGGCGCCGGGTTGGCCAGGAACACGGCAAAGATCAAGGCCAGCGCGGTCAGGGTCTGCTCGCCGCCCGACAGCAGCGACAGGGTGGACAGTTTCTTGCCCGGCGGCTGGCACAGGATCTCCAGCCCCGCATCCAGCGGATCGTCGCTTTCCACCAGCGCCAGCTTGGCCTCGCCGCCGCCGAACAGATGGGTAAACAGCGTCGCGAACGAGGTGTTGACCTGTTCGAAAGCGGTCAGCAGACGTTCGCGGCCTTCCCGGTTCAGCCCGGCGATGCCGTTGCGCAGCTTGCCGATGGCGGTCTGCAGGTCGATGCGTTCGGCCAGCAGGGTGTCATGCTCCTGCTGCACGTCGCGGGCATCTTCCTCGGCGCGCAGGTTGACGGCGCCAAGGGCGTCGCGGGATCGGCGCAGCCGGGCGATACTGGCCTCGATCTCCTCCGACGGTGGCATCCGTTCGGGGTCGGCTTCCAGGGTTTCCAGCAGTTCCGCCGGGGAAAGATCCGCCTCTTCGCGGATGCGGGCCACGGCGGCTTCCGCGGCCTCGGTGGCCGCCTCGACGCGGGCTTCGGCGCGGGCGCGGGTTTCGCGCGCCTCGCCGGCGGCGCGTTCGGTTGAGCGTTCCAACTCGGCGGCGTCCCGCAGGGCGGTTTCGGCGGCGGCCAGTTGCGCCTGCGCTGTGGACTTGCGTGCGCTGGCCTTGGCAATGCCCTCGGCCAGATCCTCGGCGCGGGCTTCCAGTTCCTCGGGTGCTCCGCGGGCGATCTCAAGCGCGTCTTCGGTCTCTTCGATCCGCTGGGCAAATTCGGCGATCCGGGTTTCGGCATTGGCCAGCCGGGTCTGCCAGGTGGCCATCTCGCGCGAGATCGCGGCCAGCCGGTTCTTGCGGGCCACTGTATCGCGGCGCAATTCGTCCAGCGCGGTGCGGCGCGACATCATGGTGATGCGCGCGGCTTCGACCGTGGTGCGCACGTCCTCGACACGGGCGCGGGCGGCGAAGAGGTCTTCCAGATCCCCGGCCTGACGCTCGGCATCGCGCAACTGGCGGCGGGCGGCTTCGGCGGCTTCCTCGTGCCGCGCCACGGCCAGCGACAGGCTGTCGACCTTGCCGCGCGCCAGGTTGCGGTCGGCCTCGGCGCGGCTTTGGGCGCGGCTGGCGTCGGCCAACCGGCTGTCTGCCGCGCGGCGCGCTTCGCGGGCGGCCTTGTCGGCCAGCGCGGCATCGGACAGCGCCTGCGCCAGATCGGCGTGCACATCGGCGGCGGTTTCGGCCTTGTCCTCGGCCGTCTCCAACGCCGCTTCCAGCGCATCCAGCCGGTTTTGCTGTTCCAGTTGCAGCGCCGCGGCCGAGGGCGCATCCTCGGCCCGCGCGCAATAGCCGTCCCAGCGCCACAGATCGCCGTCAAGCGAAACGAGCCTCTGCCCCGGCAAAAGCTTCGGCAAGATCGCGGGCGCAGCCTCGGCGGTCACCACGCCGATCTGCCCCATCCGGCGTTGCAGAACGCCCGGAACGGTCACATGTTCGCCAAGGGCGGTGACCCCGGTGGGCAAATCCTGCGGGGCGGCATAACCCGGCAGATCGGCCCAGCCGCTGCTCGCCCCTTGCCCCAGGATCGGTGCTTTCAGATCGTCGCCAAGGGCCGCGCCAAAGGCCTTTTCATAGCCGGTCTCGACGCGCACCACGTCCAGCACCTGCGTGCCAGAGCCGGACTCGCGGGCCACCAGACGGTGCAGTGCTGCGACCTCTGCCTGCAACGCCTTGGCCTCGCCCTCGGCCTCGCTGCGCGCGGCGCGGGCCTCGGCTTCGGCGGCTTGCAGGCGGGCGCGTTCGGCGTCGGCGTCCGACAGGGCCTCTTCGGCCTCCGACAGAGCCTCTTCAGCGGCATCCTGATCGGCGCGGGCCTTCACCTCGGCCAACTCCCCGGCCTCGACGGCGGCGCGGGCCTCCTGCACGGCGGCGCGGGCTTTCTCGGTCTCGGCCTCGCTGCGCGACAGGGTGGTGCGGCTGTCGGCCAGCAGACGTTCCACGGCCTGATGCCGGGCTGCCAGTCGGGCGACATCTTCGGTCAGGGCGGTCAGGGCGGATTCGCGTTCGGCCAGAACCTCGGCGGCTTCCTCGGCGGCTTCGCGCGCGGCCTCTATGGCGTCGTCGTGGCCATCACCGGCCTCGGCCAGCGCTTCGCGTTCCTCGGCCAGCCGCGCCAGCGTCTGGGTCGCATCGCCGTTCAGTTCCGCCTCACGCTCCCGGTCGCGGGTCAGCTGGGTCAGGCGGTTGTCCAGCGTCTGGATTTCATCCCGCACGCGGGATTCCTGGGCCTTCAGCGTGTCGCGCTCGACCTCAAGCCGCTGCAGCACCGCCGAAGCGATGGCCGCTTCGTCGCGCAGGGGCGGCAGGGCTTCCTCGGCGGTCTCGCGACGCGCCACCGCCTCGCGGCTGGCCGCCTCGGCGCGGGAGGCATCGACCATCTGCCCGCGCAGCGCCGCGCGCGCCGCTTGCAGCGCCTGATCCGCCTCGCGCCAGCGCCGGTACAGCAACAGCCCCTCGGCAGTGCGCAATTCCAGCCCCAACGCCCGATACCGCGCCGCCTGCCGGGCCTGCCGCGCCAATTGCGCCAACTGTCCGGCCAGTTGTTCGACCACATCCTCGATCCGTTCGAGGTTGGTCTCGGTGGCCCGCAACTTCAACTCGGCCTCGTGCCGCCGCTGGTACAGGCCCGAGATCCCCGCCGCCTCTTCCAGGATCCGCCGCCGCGCCTTGGGCTTGGCGTTGATCAGTTCCGAGATCTGCCCCTGCCGCACCAGCGAGGGCGAATGCGACCCGGTGGACGCATCGGCAAACAGCATCTGCACGTCCCGCGCCCGCACGTCCTTGGAATTGCATTTATAGGCCGAGCCCGCGTCGCGCGTGATGCGGCGGGCGATGTCGATCATGTCGGTGTCGTTGAAAGCCGCAGGCGCCAGCCGTTCGCCGTTGTCGATCGACAGGCTGACCTCGGCAAAGTTGCGGGCCGGGCGCGTGGCGGCGCCGGCGAAGATCACGTCCTCCATGCCGCCGCCGCGCATCGCCGAGGGGCGGGTTTCGCCCATGACCCAGCGCAGGGCTTCCAGCAGGTTCGACTTGCCGCACCCGTTCGGGCCGACAACGCCGGTCAACCCGGCGGCGATCACCAGATCGGTCGGGTCGACAAAGCTCTTGAAGCCGTTGAGTCGGAGCCGGGTAAACTGCACGAAGGTCCGCCTGAAGCCTGATTCTTGATTGCCCCCGATTGTTCGGCCTGTGCGGCCATCTGTCAACGCTCAACCCACGATCTGGTTTCCCGTTCGCGTAAAACACCAACATATTGTTGACGGCACTGCGAAAAACCCTCCCCTATCCGGCGCAACTGCGCGTGCTGGTGTCGCTAACGGACTTGACCCGCATCCCGCCATGCCGGACAAACGCCGGGTGTGGTTCCCTGACGGCGCAAAGCGCCAGGGGATCAAATGGGAATGTGGAACCGGCGACCCAATTGGGGCCGGCTGCCACAGCCGCCCCCGCGACTGTCAGCGGAGAGGGCGCGCCAAGGGCCACTGGGGCAACCCGGGAAGGCGGCGCCGTCCATCGACCCGCGAGCCAGGAGACCTGCCGCACGCAACAGCAACCAAGCCGTCGGGTGGACGGTGAAGAGGGACAAGACATATGCATATCGAACCCGGAATCGTGAACGGCGCCAAGATCGCGCTCAGCTTCGCAACAGCCGCCGGCGCCGCGGGCGTCACCCTGAAACTAGGCTGGGAGGCCCTGCGCAGCGGCGGCCTGACCTCGCTGGTGACGCGCTCGGCCATGGCCACGGCGGCCGTCTTCTCGTTCTTTCAACTGCTGCCGCATTACCCGGTGGGCGTGTCGGAAGTGCACTTCATCCTGGGCTCGACCCTGTTCCTGCTGCTGGGCGCGGCGCCCGCCGCACTTGGCCTGGCCCTGGGCCTGCTGCTGCAAGGGCTGTTCTTCGCCCCGCTCGACCTGCCGCAATACTTCATCAACGTGACCACGCTGCTGGTGCCACTGTTTGCGCTCAAGGCCCTGGCCGCGCGCATCATCGCCCCCGGCACCGCCTATGTGGACCTGAAGTACAGCCAGGCGCTGGCGCTTTCGACGGCCTATCAGGGTGGCGTCGTGGCCTGGGTGGCGTTCTGGGCCTTCTACGGTCAGGGCTTCGGCGCGTTTGCCTCGGTGGCCAGCTTCGGCGCGGCCTACATGCTGGTCGTGGCGATCGAGCCGCTGGTGGATCTGGCGGTTCTGGCCGGCGCGAAATCGCTGCGCGGTCTGGACCGGACCGGCCTGGTGACCCCGCGCCTCTACAACGCCGCCTGACACAGGCACCATCGGTGACAGACCGGGCCGGGGCGACAGCTCCGGCCTTCTGCCATCCGCACCAAGGATTTCCCCATGCCCGCCAAGATCCCCGCAACCGTCGTCACCGGCTTTCTCGGCGCCGGAAAGACCACGCTCATCCGCCACATGCTGGCCCATGCCGAAGGCAAGCGCATCGCCCTAATCATCAATGAATTCGGTGATCTGGGCGTCGATGGCGATATCCTGAAAGGCTGCGGCGACGAGACCTGCCGCGAGGATGACATCATGGAACTGTCCAACGGCTGCATCTGCTGCACCGTGGCCGATGATTTCATCCCGACCATGGAAAAGCTGCTGGCCCGTGAAGACGCCCCCGACCACATCGTCATCGAAACCTCGGGCCTGGCGCTGCCGCAACCGCTGGTGCAGGCCTTCAACTGGCCCGAGATCCGCACCCGCGTCACCGTCGACGGGGTGGTCACCGTGGTCGATGGCAAGGCGGTCTCGGAAGGCCGCTTCGCCCATTCGGTGGCGGCGGTGGATGCGCAACGCAAGCTGGACGAGAACCTCGACCACGAAACCCCGCTGTCAGAGCTGTTCGAAGACCAGATCGCCTGCGCCGACATGATCGTGGTGAACAAATCTGACCTGCTGGACGAGGCCGAGGCCTCGGCCCTGACCGGCAAGCTGAAAGCCGAGGCCCGCGCCGGGGTGCAGGTGATCCGCGCCGCCATGGGCGCGCTGCCCGTCGACGTGCTGCTGGGACAAGGGGCCGGCGCCGAGGATGATCTGGACGCGCGCGGCGCGCCGCACCATCACCACCACGATCATGATGACGAGGATGATCACGACGATCACCACCACCACGACCACGACGACTTCGAAAGCTTCACCGTCACGCGCCCGGAAATCACCGATGCCAAGGCGTTCGCCGAACAGGTCGCGCAGGTCATCCGCGCCCATGACATCCTGCGGCTGAAGGGCTTCGCCGCCGTGACGGGCAAGCCGCTGCGGCTGACCCTGCAAGCGGTGGGGCCGCGCGTCGACAGCTACTTCGACCGCCCCTTCGGTGGTGAAGAGCCGCGCGAAACCCGCCTCGTGGTCATCGGCCAAAGCGGCCTCGACCGCGCCGCCATCGACGCGGCGCTGCGGTCATGAGCCTGCGGGTCGTCCCCGGCACGCCGGAGGCGGCCCGTCCATTGCTGCAGGCCAGCCACGCGCTGATGCAATCGCTGTTTCCGGCCGAGGCCAACCACTACCTGTCGCTCGACGCCCTGCGCGCGCCCGGCATCCATTTCTTTCTGGCCCAAAGCGAACCCAACGCCCCGGTGGGTTGCGTCGCCCTCGCGCACTACCCCGGCTACGGCGAGGTAAAATCCATGTTCGTGGCCGAAACCGCCCGCGGCACCGGCATCGGCGCAGCCCTGCTGGACGCGGTCGAGACCCGCGCCCGCGACCTAGGCCTGCCGCTCCTGCGGCTGGAAACCGGCTCGAAGCTCCATGCCGCTCACCGCTTGTACGACCGCGCGGGCTTCCGCCCCTGTCCGCCCTTCGGCGCCTATACCGACGGCCCCTACAACCCGTTCTTCGAAAAGCACTTGGCTTGAGCCTTTTTCTTGGCCCAAATACTCCTGCCGGAGGCTCCCGCCCCCGCCAAGGGTGCTGCCTCCCGATCTGAAAGTCCCAGCCGATGCACCTTCTTGCTGCCACGCCCGGAAATCTGGATGACGGGGTCGAGCCCGTCGATCTGGGCCAGACCCCCGCCGATCTGGTGGTTCTCAGCGCCGCCGACACCGAACTGGCGGCCCTCAGCGCCGCGCGGGCGGAAAGCGCCGACGCCCCCTCCCTGCGGCTGGCCAACCTGATGCACCTGCGCCACCCGATGTCGGTGGATCTGCACATCCAGACCTGCGCACGTCAGTCGAAACTGGTGGTGGCGCGGGTGCTGGGGGGGCTGGGCTACTGGCGCTATGGGCTGGAGCAATACGCCGCCCATCTGCACGAGGCCGGTGTCGGTTTCGCCGCCCTGCCCGGCGACGACAAGCCCGACGATGATCTGTGGCGCCTGTCCACGGTGCCCCGCGCCGATTGGGAGGCGCTCTGGTCCTATCTGGTCGAAGGCGGGCCCGCGAATGCGACCCATTTCCTCGACTACGCCCAGGCCATGATCGACGGCCGCGAGGAGCGCCCCGAAGCGGCGAAACCCCTGCTGCGTGCAGGGGTGTATTGGCCCGGCGCCGGGATCTCGGACCTCGCGACGGCGCGGCAGAGCTGGTCAGAGGGTGCGCCGGTCGTGCCGGTGATCTTCTACCGGGCGCTGGTGCAGGGGGCCGGGCTGCATCCGATCAACCGGTTGATCCGGTCGCTGGCGCGGCGCGGGCTGAACCCGCTGCCCATCTTCGTGGCTTCGCTGAAGGATCCGGTCAGCGTGGCGACGCTGGAGCAGCTGTTCCACGCCGCCCCGCCGGACGTGATCCTGAACGGCACGGCCTTCGCGGTGGGCAGCCCGCAGGCAGGGGAGGCCGGCGCGGGGGCATCGAACCCCCTTACCGGCCCCGCCGCGCAGGGCGCGCCGGTGTTCCAGGTGGTGCTGTCCAGCGCCTGCGAGGACAGCTGGGAACAGGGGCTTGCCGGTCTGGGACCGCGCGACATCGCCATGAACGTGGCCCTGCCGGAAGTGGACGGGCGGGTGCTGTCGCGCGCCATCAGCTTCAAGGGCGAGGCGTTTTTCGACGACGCCACCGAGTGCCCCATCGCCACCTATCGAGCGCGCGGCGACCGGGTGGAATTCGTGGCCGATCTGGCGGCCAACTGGGCACGGCTGCGTGCGGCGCCGCCCGCCGACCGGCAGGTGGCGCTGGTGCTGGCCAACTATCCCAACAAGGACGGGCGGCTGGCCAATGGCGTCGGGCTGGACACCCCGGCGGCAACCGTTCACGTGCTGCGCCTGCTCGCCGAGGCTGGCTATGACGTGCAGGACGCGCCCGGCGATTCCGATGCGCTGATGCAGGCCATTCTGCAGGGGCCGACCAACTGGCTGGCCGACCGTGCCGCGCGGGACGGCGGCGAGCGGCTGTCACTGGAGGCGTATCACACTGCCTATGACGCCCTGCCGCTGGCCGTGCGGCAACGGATCGAAGAGCGCTGGGGCGCCCCCAAGTCCGATCCGTTTCTGGGCCCCAACGGCTTTGCCCTGTCGATCCTGCGGTTCGGCAAGGTGACCGTCGGCATCCAACCCGCGCGTGGCTACAACATCGACCCGGAAGAGACCTATCACAGCCCCGACCTGGTGCCGCCGCACAACTACCTGGCGTTTTACTTCTGGCTGCGCCAGCACCTCGGCGCACAAGCCATCGTCCATATGGGCAAACACGGCAACCTGGAGTGGCTGCCGGGCAAGGCGCTGGCTCTGTCCGAAGACTGCCTGCCCGAGGCCGTACTGGGGCCGATGCCGCACATCTACCCGTTCATCGTCAACGATCCCGGCGAGGGCACGCAGGCCAAGCGGCGCGCGCAAGCGGTGATCATCGATCACCTGACGCCCCCGCTGACTCGCGCCGAAAGCTATGGCCCCTTGCGCGACCTTGAGGCACTGGTGGACGAGTACTACGAAGCCGCGGGCGTCGATCCGCGCCGCATTGACCATCTGCGCCGCGAGATCGTCTCGCTGTGTTCCGCCACCGGGCTGGGGCAGGACGCCGGGATGACCGGCGAGGATGAGGATCGCGATCTGGCCAAGCTGGATGCCTGGCTGTGCGAGTTGAAAGAGGCGCAGATCCGCGACGGTCTGCACATTTTCGGGCAGGCCCCGGAAGGGCGGCTGCATCGTGATCTTGTGCAAGCCTTGCTGCGCCTGCCGCGCGGCGATGGTGTTGGGAAAAACGCATCTCTGCCGCGGGCGCTGGCGGGAGATTTCGGCATGGATTGCGATCCGCTGGATTGCGATATGGCCGCGCCCTGGGACGGCCCCCGCCCCGCCGCACTGACGGAACTAGTCGATGCCCGCTGGCGCAGCCACGGCGACACGGTCGAGCGGTTGGAGCTGTTTTCGGCGGCCCTGCTGGACGGGACGGCGCAAGCCCCCGGCCCGGCCAGTGCTGCGGTTCTGGCCGAGGCGCATGAACGTGTTGCGCCCATGGTGTCTGCCTGCGGCCCGGCGGAGGGGGCGGGGCTCCTCACCGCCCTTTCAGGGCACTTCGTCGCCCCGGGCCCGTCGGGCGCGCCGACGCGCGGGCGGCTGGACGTGTTGCCCACGGGACGGAACTTCTTCTCGGTGGACAGCCGCGCGGTGCCCACCCCCACCGCCTGGGCGCTGGGATGGAAATCGGCCAACCTGTTGATCGAGCGGCATTTGCAGGATCACGGCGACTGGCCGCGCAGCCTGCTGCTGACCGCCTGGGGCACCGCCAACATGCGCACGGGGGGCGATGACATCGCCCAGGCACTGGCCCTGATGGGCGTCAAGCCGCGCTGGGACAGTGCCAACCGCCGCGTCACCGGCTTCGAGATCATCCCGCACACCGCGCTGGGGCGGCCGCGCGTGGATGTCACCCTGCGGGTCTCGGGCTTCTTCCGCGATGCCTTCCCGCAGCAAATCGACCTTGTGGACAGCGCCGCCCGCGCGGTCATGGCGCTGGACGAACCTGACGACATCAACCCTGCCGCCCTCCGCGCGCACAGGGAAGGCCCCGGATCCGAGTTCCGGGTCTTCGGGTCCAAGCCCGGAGCTTATGGGGCCGGGCTGCAGGCGATGATCGACGAACGGCTGTGGAAGGATCCCGGCGATCTGGCCGAGGCCTATCTGACCTGGGGTTCCTATGCCTATGGCAAGGGCGCCGAGGGCACCCCAGCACGCGCCGCACTTGAAACCCGCCTGTCCCAGACCGAGGCCATCGTGCAGAACCAGGACAACCGCGAGCACGACCTGCTGGACAGCGACGATTACTATCAGTTCGAGGGCGGCGCGGCGGCGGCGGTGGCGCATCTGCAAGGAGTGCAGCGCCCGGTCTATCACAACGATCATTCCCGTCCCGAGCGCCCCGTCATCCGCACTCTGGATGAGGAAATCGCCCGCGTCGTGCGGTCGCGCGTGGTCAATCCAAAGTGGATCGAGGGGGTCAAGCGGCACGGCTACAAGGGGGCCTTCGAGATTGCGGCCACTGTGGACTACATGTTCGCCTTTGCCGCCACCACCGGTGCCGTGAAAGGGCATCACTTCGATGCTGTCGAGGCCGCCTTCCTGGAAGATGACGCCACCCGCAGCTTCATCGCGGACCACAACGCCCCGGCTCTGCGCGAGATCGCCGACCGCTTGCAGGAGGCCATCGACCGGGGTCTTTGGCTACCAAGATCGAACTCGGCCCGCGCGCGAATCGAGGCGTTGCGCGGCGGCGCGGCGGGCTAGCCGGCCAGCGCGTCGCGCTTGTCCTTCAGGAACTTGTCGGCCTGATCGGTGACCAGCGACACCCAGATCGGGAAATGGTCCGACAACTGGTTCTTGCGCCATGGATGGCGGAAATAGCGCGCCAGTGCAGTGTCATCCCCGGCCAGATCCCGCGACCCGCCGTATTGCGCCAGCATCGTCGGGCGATAGGCGCGCAGGTCGGACTCGCGATAGACCGCATCGAACGGATCCAGCACGTCGCCGCGTTCCAGCCCGTTTGCGGCCTCTTCCATCTGGAAGTAAGTGTTATGGGTGAAGAACATGCGATCGTAGGCCTGCGAGCGCGACACGTTGGTGCGTTTGCCCTGTAGCCCAGAACACTCGCGGTAGCCTGCGTCGGCCAGCGCCTGCAGCGCGGGCTGATCGTCATCCTCATAAAGGTTCCAATCGCCGACGAGAATCAGGTTGTCGGACCAGACCTCGCGCCGCTTGGCCTTCAGGGCTTTCAGCAGCAACCGGATTTCCTCTCCCCGCAGCGCTACATCGTCGGCATCGTCGCCGGGATGCAGGTGCAGGTTGACCATGGCGAATTCCTTCCAGCCGGCGCGGAACCCGGTGACATACGGCGCGCGTTTCAACTGGCGCAGGCCCAGCGGGCTGTCGCGGGTGATCTCGTCCCACAGGGATATTTCGCCCGCCAGCCCGGACAGCTGCACCCGCCCGGCGTTGAAGATATAGGCCGACCGCTCGCTGTTGCCGCTGGCCCCGTCGGTGATGTCATTGACCAGATAGCGCCAGCCCGGCCCCAGCAGGCGCATCACCAGATGCAGGTCGGTGAGGGTCGATTTCACCTCCTGCACGGCGATCAGGTCAAAGGCGCCGAGGATCTCGGCGATGTAGAAATAGGCTTCCGGCAAGCGTTGGGTCGTGTGGCCGAACTCCTTGATGTTCCAGCTGGCGACCAGCAGGTTGCCTTCGGTCTTGCGCGGCGCCACCGTCGCATTCAACACCGCGCGCAAACGCAGCAGTCCGTCGCTGCAACGCGCCCGTTCGGGAACGGTCATGCCCGGAAACACCCGTTCATAATCGCGGTCGACGAAATCCGCATCCGGGCGCAGGTCGTGATAGGACGGCATGGGCCTCTCCCCCGTGGTAACAGCTTAGGGGCGAGATTAGCACGGTCCCGCCGCGAGGGGCCGGTTATTGCCGGTCATCGAAGGTCCACACCGGGAGCAATCGGGCAGGGGCGTCTTCGCCACAGGTCAGCATCGCTTCGGCCAGCACCGCATCGCCATAAAGCGTGCCGTCGCGCACCTTGCAGCCCGAGGCCCGTTCCATCGCCTGTTTTGACAGGACCAGCATGGCGGACCGCGACGCCACCGCCGGGCTGGCCCGGACAACTTCGGCACGCTGGTCGGTGTGGCGCACCACGAAGTCATGGCCACCGATGGCAAGCCGCGTTGTGTCGGCCCCCAACATCGGAAGACTGGCAGTGGTGCAGCCATAAGCAAAATAGCTGACGACAAGGAGAAGAGCCCGGTACATGCGCGCAGCTTTGACCGATGCGGGTTAAGCCCGGGTGAAGGCGCGGGGTTGCAATTCGTGTCGGAATCACTATTCATATTCTTAAATACGAATACGAAAGGAACGACTCATGTCCTCCCGTACCCTGCCTGCCGCGGCACAGGCCTATTCCCCGCTCTACTTCCTTGCCTCGCTGGGGGCCGGCGGCCTGACCGTCACCTTCTTCATGTGGCTGATGTTCTGGGTGCCGCATCCCGGCAAGCCGGTGCCCGTCTTCGAAGACATCATGGCCGCCTTTGCCACCGGCGGCACCGGCATGCAGGGGATGATCATCCTTGCCATGGCCGGGATCGCCGTCTTCTTCTTCCTCAACATCAAGGCGCTGGTGTGGAACCTGAACCATCTGCGCGGCTTCGTCCGGGCCGAGGGCTACGCGGCCTTCCGGGCCTCGAACGCCGAAACCCAGATGATGGCGATGCCGCTGGCGCTGGCCATGGCGGTCAACGGGGCCTTCATCGCCGGGCTGGTCTTCGTGCCGGGCTTGTGGTCGATCACTGAATACCTGTTCCCGCTGGCGATGATCGCCTTTCTCGCCATCGGCTGGATGGCCTTCCGGCATCTGGGCGCCTTCCTGGGCCGGGTCATCGGCAAGGGCGGGTTCGATCATGGCGCCAACAACTCCTTCGCGCAGAAACTGCCCGCCTTCGCACTGGCGATGGTCGGTGTCGGCATGGCTGCGCCCGCGGCGATGTCCGCCAATCCTCTGACCGTGGGCGCCAGCCTGGTCCTGTCGACCTTCTTCCTGATGGCCGCCGGCGTCATCGCGGCGATCGCGCTCGTCATGGGGATCCAGGCGATGCTGGAAAAGGGCGTCGCCCCCGAGGCCGCTCCGACCTTGATGATCATTATCCCCCTCCTGACGGTTCTGGGCATCCTGATGCTGCGGCAGGATCACGGGCTGCACACCACGTTCGAGGTTCATGGCAGCGCAGGGGAAACCCTTGTGATGCTGTCGCGCATCCTGTCGGTGCAGGGGCTGTTCGCGCTCTTCGGCCTGTTCGTGCTGGCGCGCATCGGCTATTGGTCGCGGTTCGTCTTCGGTCAGAGCACCTCGGCAGGGGCCTATGCGCTGGTCTGCCCCGGTGTCGGCCTGTCGGTCATGATGCACTTCTGGCTGAACAAGGGGCTGGTGGCCGCTGGTCTGGTGGCCAAGTTCGGCGCGGCCTACTGGGCGATCTCGGGTGTTGCCGTGGGCCTGCAACTGGCGATGGTGGCGCTGGTGGTCTACCTGAACCGCCGTCACTTCCGCGCTGATCCGATGCCGCTGGCGCAGCCCGCCGCGTAACAAGCCAGACTTCCGGTGTCCCCGTGGGCCCGCAGCCTTGCCCGGCTGCGGGCCTTGGCTTGTGTTCCGGGCCACGGTCCCTAGTCTGGCACGACGTCCTTTCAACAGGTTTCCCGATGATACACGCCCTGGCCATCCTCCTGTCCTGCCAACTGGCCGGCGAAGTCACCGCACGGGCGATCGGCGTGCCGGTGCCCGGCCCGGTTCTGGGAATGATCTTTCTGACGATCCTGCTACTGACCATCCCTCAACTCGGCAGGATCGTGCAGGATCTGGCGCAGGGGCTGCTGAACCACCTGTCGCTGCTGTTCGTGCCCGCTGGCGTTGGCGTCGTGGCGCATCTGGACCGGCTGGGCCCGGACGGCCCGGCCCTGCTGGCGGCACTGGTGGTCTCGACCGTGGCCGGGCTGAGCGCCGGGGCGCTGGCCTTCGCAGGCATGCTGAAACTGCTGCGCAATACCGATGAGGCCCCCCATGCCGGTAACTGACATCTGGATCTACCTGCTGGAAGGGCCGCTGGTCTGGCTGACCCTGACGATCCTCGCCTATCTGGTGGGCGACGCGCTGTTCAAGGCCTCGGGACGCAAGGCCACCGTCAACCCGGTGCTGATCGCGATCATCCTGCTGTCGGGGCTGCTGCTGGCCACGGACACGCCCTATGGCACCTATTTCGAAGGCGCGCAGTTCGTCCATTTCCTGCTGGGGCCTGCCACGGTCTCGCTGGCGCTGCCGCTGTACTGGAACCGCCGTCACATCCTGCGCACGGCGCTGCCGATGGTCGCCGCCCTGCTGGCGGGATCGCTGGTGTCGATGCTGACGGCGCTGGGGGTGGGCTGGCTGCTGGGCCTGCAAGGGGTCTCGTTGCTGTCGCTGGGCCCGAAAGCCGCCACCAGCCCCATCGCCATCGGCGTGGCCGAGAAGATCGGCGCCGCACCCTCGCTGACCGCAGCACTGGTGATCCTGACCGGCATTCTGGGCGCGGTCATCGTCACGCCGCTGTATGACGCGCTCGGGGTGAAGGACTACCGTGCGCGCGGGTTCGCCACCGGCGTCTCGGCCAGCGGCATCGGTACGGCGCGGGCATTGCAGGTGCACCCGACCGCCGGCGCCTTCGCCGGGATCGGCATGGGCATGAACGCCGTGTTCACCGCGCTGGCCGCGCCCTATATCATCGGCTGGCTGTTTCCCTGACCCGCCCGCGTAACGGCAGTAGACGCCACCGCGGGCGCGGGTATTCTGCCCCGTGACACCCGGCCTGCCCAACACCCTGACCCGAGGATCCCATGACCGACACCCCCCCGAAGGACGATCTGGCCCGCCACGCCGCCAAGATGGCCAAGAAAAAGGCCGCCCGTGACAAGATCATGGCCACCAAGTCCGACCAGAAGGGGCTGATCATCGTCCACACCGGCAAGGGCAAGGGCAAAAGCTCGGCCGCCTTCGGGATGATCTTCCGCTGCATCGCCCACCAGATGCCCTGCGCCGTGGTGCAGTTCATCAAGGGCGGCATGTCCACCGGCGAGCGCGACCTGATCCTGTCCAGGTTCCAGGACATCTGCCAGTTCCACACCATGGGCGAGGGCTTCACCTGGGAAACCCAGGACAAGGCCCGCGACATGGAGATGGCGCAAGCCGCCTGGGAAAAGGCCAAGGAGTTGATCCGCGACCCGGCCAACAAAATGGTCCTGCTGGACGAGATCAACATCGCCCTGCGCTATGACTATCTGGATGTCGAGGAGGTCGTGACTTTCCTGCAATCCGAAAAGCCCGAGATGACCCATGTGGTTCTGACCGGCCGCAACGCCAAGGAGCCGCTGATCGAGGCCGCCGATCTGGTCACAGAGATGGAACTGGTCAAGCATCCCTTCCGGGCCGGGATCAAGGCCCAGATCGGGGTCGAATACTGATGCCACGCCAGCGCCTGCTGACCGAATACGGCATGGGCACCTCGCTGCGCCGTCAGGATTATACCAAGGCCGCCGTCCGCGCCCTGCGCAACGCCCTGTGGCACAATTCGATCAACCTGGCCGAGCTTCTGGGCCGCCCCAAGGATGACATGCTGATCGACGTCCACGTCGGCGTGCAGGCGCCTCAAGCCGTGGACAAGGCCGCGCTGATCGCGGTCTTTCCCTATGGCCAGCCGACCGTGACGATCACCCACGGCGGGTTGGACATCCCCCGCGACGACGGCGGCAAGCCCACGGTCATCGCCAATGCGGCCATTTCCGTTTCTTTCGACATGGCCTCGGGCGCATGACCGACCAGCGCGCGATCATCAAGATGGGCATGGGAACCGGCAAAACCATCGACGAGGCCGTGGCCCACGGCCTGCTGGACGCCGCAAGCCACTCAACCCTGCAGTTTCTGGACAAGCTGACCGAGGCCCGGCAGCGCCTGCGCATCAAGGTTTCGCTGGGCGTCAGCGACCCTGCGCAGGTCGATGCACCGGCGGTTGCGGCCCAGTTTTCCCCGGCACCCACCGAGGTTATCGTGGCCAAAGGCGGGCTGACCAGCACCGACCCCGAAACCGGCAGCACCGTTCAGATCGCCGCCGTGGCGGTCGAGGTCTTCCTGCCCCCCATGTCCTCATCAACCCCGTGAAGGTCTGCGCGGCCTTGCTGGCGGGACTGACACTTGCCGCCTGCCCCGCCACGGCCGAGCGCTGGACCGGCCGTATCGCGACCTACTACTGGCAGACCGGTCTGGCGGTGGACAGCACCCTGCAAGGCGCGCCGGTCGAGGACTACGAAGGCCCGTTCTCGGAAATCGGCTGGTACGCCCTGCCGTTGGTGGGCGAGTTGCGCTACGGCCGCCACAGCTTCTGGGCCGAGTTCATCGGGGTCAGCATTTCGGACGCGGCCGGTCCCTACTTCGGCATTCTGGACCCGGACATGCGCCTTTACGGCGCCATGTCCGCGCTGGCCTATGGCTATGCGTTCCACAACAGCCCGACCGCGCGGGCCGAGCTTGTTGCCGGCGCCCGGTACTGGGATGTCAATTTCGAAATGGACCTCGGGCCACTGGGCCGGTTGAAGGCTTCGGAACGCGACACGGTGCCCTTTGTCGGGGTCTACGGCGAAGCGGCACTGTCGGACCGCTGGCAGCTTGCCGGAACGCTCACGGCAGGGGGCTACAGCGCGGGCGCAATCGACACCCAGTTCGACCTGCGCCTTGACGCGCGCTACCGGCTCAGCGGCGGATTCTGGGCCACGGCAGGCTACCGCCACCTGCAAGTGGGGTTCGACGACCCCGCGTTCTCGGAACTGCGCATCTTCGGTCCCACCCTCGGACTGGAGTGGCATTTCTAGGCGCACCCACAGTCGCGCCCCGACCGGGGCGCGACTGCCCGGCCCAACGCCGGGCAAGGGCAATGCCCGCCGGTCCGGGGGCGGGAGATTCCCCGGCCCCTGATCCTAAAGGTTGTCCGACACCCGGAACCCCTCGGGGATCGCATCCACGCCCTCAAGGATCAGATCGGCCATGACCTGCCCGACCTTCGGCGCCACGCCGAAGCCGATCTTGAAACCGCCATTGGCGATGAAGGACGCCGGCCGGATCGGATGCGCCCCCAGCATCGGCGCCCGGCTGCGCGCCCGTGGCCGCACCCCGGCCCAGCGGGCCAGAACCGGCACGCCGTTCAGCACCGGACAGACCCGAATGGCCGTTTCCAGCACCGCGTCCAGTTGCGCATCCGTGGTGGTGGCCGCGTCAAACTCCCGCTCGCTGGTCGAGCCTACCGCCACGGTCCCGTCGCCATGCGGCACGACATGCACACCCTCGGCGAAGATCTGCGGCGCGCCGGCGCGATCCAGATCCAGCAGCGCCCCTTGCCCTTTCACGCCGCTGCCGACCGGAACGCCCAGTTCCTGCGACAGGTCCAGCAGACCGGTGTACCCGGTGGCCAGCACCGTCACATCCTGCCCTACCGGGGCGGCTTCCGTGATCTCGCCGCCCAGCGCCACGATGGCCGCCGCCAGCGCCGCGCAGCCCTGACGCGGATGCAACCGCGCGCTCAGCGTGTCGCGGATCAACAGCCCGGTCGCGGACCGCGGCGCCCAAGCGCCGGCCAGATCGGCCTCGATCACCTCCCAGACCGCCTTGCCCTGCCACAAGGCTGCCGCCGTCTCCTGCCGCATCCGGGCCAATTGCACCGCGCGGGCATCGGCCAGAGGCTGCAACCGCCCGACGCGGCCATAGCCCGGATCGCGCCCGCTCAACCGCGCCACGTCGTCCCAGAACGGCGCCGCCATTATCAGGCTTTCGAACTGGAATGCCTTCTTGGGATTCCAGTTCTCGGGCGTATGCGGCGACAGGGCGCCCACCAGGCCGCCACTGGCCCCGGCACCAACTCCGCCGGGATCGACCACGGTCACGCGCGCACCCTTCTTCAGGCAGAAATACGCCACCGACAGCCCGAAGATCCCGGCCCCGTGAATGGTGATACTGGCAATGGTCATCGGCACGCCTTTCACGATTTCGGCCCCGTGAAATTGACATTGCCGGCAAAATGGCCATGGAGGACGGGACAGCACCGGGCTGTTACTCCAACCCACGAACGGACACCAGCATGAAGGCGCCGCCGGCCGATCTCGAATGGAAAACCGATGGCGTTCCGGTCTCCCGGCAGTTCGACGATCCGTATTTCTCGCTCGACAACGGTCTGGCCGAAACCCGCCACGTGTTTCTGGCGGGCAACGATCTGCCCGCCCGCTTCCGGCCCGGCTTTCGCATCGCCGAACTGGGCTTCGGCACCGGTCTCAACCTGCTGGCCGCACTGATCGCATGGCAGGACAGCGGCACCCCCGGCCCGCTGCGCTACACCGGGTTCGAGGGCTACCCGATGACCGCCCCGGACCTTGACCGCGCCCTGCGCCGCTTCCCCGAGGCCCATGCCGTCGCCGCCCCGTTGCTGGACGCCTGGTCGCGCGGCGAGACCCGCATCCAGACCCCGGACCTGCACGCGGACATCGTGATCGGCGATGCGCGCACCACCCTGCCGGACTGGGTCGGACAGGCCGATGCCTGGTTCCTCGACGGTTTCGCCCCGGCCCGCAATCCCGAGCTTTGGGAGGCCGACCTGATGGCACAAGTCGCCCGCCACACCGCGCCGCAGGGCACCTGCGCCACTTACACGGCGGCGGGCTTCGTGCGCCGCAATCTGGCCGAGGCGGGCTTCACCGTCACCCGCACGGCGGGGTTTGGCCGCAAACGCCACATGACCCGGGCGCAGATGTCATGATCCCCAATGTCGAAACCTCGGTGGCCGGGCAGGACAACCGCCTCGGCATCCTGCTGATGATTGCAACCACGCTGGTGTTCTCGATCCAGGACGTGCTGACGAGACACCTGGCCGAAAGCTACAGCCCGCTGATGGTGGTGATGATCCGTTACTGGGCCTTCGGTCTCTTCGTGATCGTCCTTGCCGCCCGCGCACCCGGCGGGCTGCGCGCCGCTGCCCGGACGTCGCAACCGGTGATCCAGATCCTGCGCGGGCTGCTTCTGGCCGCCGAGATCGTCATCATGGCACTGGCTTTCATCCACCTGGGCCTGGTGGAAACCCACGCGGTCTTTACCGCCTACCCGCTGATCGTCGCCGCGCTCTCCGGCCCGGTGCTGGGCGAAAAGGTCGGCTGGCGCCGCTGGTCGGCCATCGCGGCGGGCTTCTTCGGCATCCTCATCATCCTGCAACCGGGGCGCGGCGCCCTGCAACCGGCCGCCGTGATCCCGCTCGCCGCCGCCGCAATCTTTGCCACCTATGCGCTGCTCACCCGCTACGCATCGCGCAAGGACAGCGCCCGCACCTGCTTTTTCTGGACTGGGGTGTCGGGTGCTGTCGCCATGACCGGCGTCGGCCTGTGGGTCTGGGAACCGATGGCCCCGAATGACTGGATCTGGATGGCGGCCCTCAGCCTGGCGGGGCTGCTGGGGCATTGGCTGCTGATCCGCAGCTATGCGGTGGCCGAAGCCAGCGTGGTGCAGCCCTTCGCCTACATGCAACTTCCCTTCGCGGCGTTCCTCGGGATCATCATCTTCAACGAAAGCCTGCGCCCAAATGTGGCCACCGGTGCGGCCATCATCGTCGCCGCCGGTGTCTTCACCCTGTGGCGGGAACGGCAAACGCGCTGATCCCAGCACTTTTTTTTGTCCGCAATACTCCCGCCGGAGGCACCCGCCCCCACCGCCCTAGCGCCGCTTGAGGTCTTGCGACAGGGTCAGCGGCTGCGGCTGGCCCGTCAGCTGCGCGCGATAGGGCAGCAGCGATTCGGTCACCCGCATCACGTAGTTCCGGGTCTCGGTGAAGGGGATATGTTCGACCCAATCCACCGCGTCCACCTGCGACGACCGGGGATCGCCATAGCGCTTGATCCATTGCGGCGGCCGCGCCGGCCCGGCGTTGTAGCCAACCGCCACCAGCGCATCATTGACCCCGAATCGGCCCTTCAGTTTCGACAGATAGGCGGTACCCAGACGCGCGTTGTACGACGGGTCCGCGGTCAACCGCCCCAGCGAATAGGGCAGCCCGACCTCGGCGGCAATGTCCTTGGCGGTGCCGGGCATCACCTGCATCAGCCCGCGCGCGCCCGCCGGGCTGACGACCACCGGGTTGAACTCGCTTTCGCGCCGGGCAATGGCCAGCGCCAGTTCCGGCTCAACCCCTGGACGCCCGGCGACCGAGATCGCAAACATCGGGAAATAGGACCGGTTCAGCGTGTGCCCGTCTGCCGCCGCCCGCTTGGCGATGCGCAACTGGTAGTAGGGCTCGCCCAATTCCTCGGTCAGCGACAACAACTCGCCGATCTCGCCGCGGTTCAGGCTTTCGGCCAGATGCGCGAAGAACCGGCCCGACACCGCCAGTTCGCCCGCCTGGTCCAGCGCGACCCCGGCAAGGTAGACCGAATTCTGCCGCAGGGGAGAGCTTCGCCGCACCGGATACTTGGTTTGTCCCAGAAGCCCGGGATCCATGGCCAGCCCGGCCTTCTCGGCGGCCAGTTGCCCATAGAAGGTGCCTTGGAACTCGCCGCCGAACTCATAGGCCGCCTGCGCCGAGGCGGTGTCGCCCAGGGTTTCAAAGGCGCGTCCTTCCCAATATCCGGCGCGGCCCAGGCTGATCGGGCTTTGCACCGCCAGCCGGAACCGCTGGAAATGGTCCAGCGCGGCCCCCGGCGTGTCCAGCTTGCGCAGCGCCAGATAGCCCGACAGCCATTCCAGATCGGCATAGTCCGAGCCTTCGGTCAGATGGTGCTGCGAGACCAGCAGATAGGCCTCGCGCGCCTGCCCCTTGCGCATCAGCTCGCGCCCCAGCGACCGGCGCCGCTTGGCCCATTTCTCGGGCTTGCCCAGGCTTTCGACGCTGCCCGACCGTTGCAGCACCAGTTCCAGCGCCCGCTCTTCGTGACCGTTGCGGAACCGCCATTCGGCGCGCTCATAGGCCAGCCCCGGATCTTCCTGCAACTCCAGCGGCACCCGGTCGATCAGGCTGTTGACCCCGTCGGCATCGCGCCGCAACCCGGCGCGGGCATCGTGCAGACGACGCCAGCCCTCGGGCACGCGCGGGCGCATACGCGCGGCCTCGGTCAGCCAGCCGTTCCAAAGCAGCATGTCCATGCGCGCCACGTGGTGATCGGCCAGCACCTGACCATAGCGGGCCAGCATCGTGCTTTCTTCGTCCGCCGACAGGCGCAGCACCCGCCACGCCCGGATCGCCTCGGCCCCGGCCACATCGCCGCGCCCCAGGGCCTCCAGCGCCGCCGACAGGCGCAGCGAGCCGGTGCCGGTCTGCGGCAGTTGATCGCCGAAATAGCGCAGCACCGCTTCGGGATCGGCATTTGCGGGGATCGTGGCCTCGCCCCGCCGCAGCAGCAGCGGCATCCCCGGCCAGTCGCCATAGGTCTCGCGGAAAGCAAGGTAGTCGCGGAAATCGCCGTCGCGGCCGCGCAGCCGATACCATTCGACGACCGCCTGCACGGCGGCGCTGTCGTTGCGCACGGCGGCGCGGGCGCCGTCCCAGTCGCTGGCGCGCACCTCGGCCATGGCTGTGGTCAGATCCGCCCGCGCCGGGACGCTGCCCAGCATCAGCACCAGCATTCCCGCCAAGATCCCGTTTCGCACGGCGCCATTGACCATCATACATCCTTTCGATCCCTGTCCGCGGCACGGTAGCCACAGGCGACCGGGGCGCAACTCAAAATCTTGGCAATTGCCCAAACCCCCGCTAGGGTCCGCGCGCAATCCGCCGGGGACACATCGCCCCCGGCCTGAATCAAAGGAGCGTGTCATGATCAAAGGGTCCCTTCCAGCCCTGGTAACCCCGTTCAAGGACGGTGCGGTGGATCTGGAGACGCTCAAGAAACTGGTGAACTGGCAGATCGAACAGGGCTCGCACGGGCTGGTGCCGGTGGGCACCACCGGCGAAAGCCCCACGGTCAGCCATGACGAGCATCACCTGATTGTCGAAACCGTGATCGAAGCCGCCGCCGGGCGGGTGCCGGTGGTGGCGGGCGCGGGCTCGAATTCCACCGCCGAGGCGATCAGCCTTGTCCAGCACGCCGAAAAGGCGGGCGCGGCGGCGGCATTGGTGGTGACACCCTATTACAACAAGCCGACGCAGGCCGGGCTGATCGCGCATTACACCGCGCTGAATGACGCCAGCTCCCTGCCGATCATCATCTACAACATCCCCGGCCGCTCGGTGGTCGACATGACGCCTGCCACCATGGGCGAACTGGCGAAACTGCCGCGCATCGTGGGTGTCAAGGATGCCACCGGCGATCTGGCCCGTGTCAGCCAGCAGCGCGCCGCCTGCGGCACCGGGTTCCTGCAACTGTCAGGCGAGGACGCCACGGCGCTTGGCTTCAATGCCCATGGCGGCGTCGGTTGCATCTCGGTCACGGCCAATGTGGCGCCCGCCATGTGCGCCCAATTCCAGGAGGCGACGCTGAACGGCGACTATGCCGCTGCACTGGCGATCCAGGACCGGCTGATGCCCCTGCACGAGGCGATCTTTCTGGAACCCGGCCTGTCGGGGGCGAAATACGCCCTGTCGAAGCTGGGCCTGTGCAGTGAAGAGGTGCGTCTGCCGCTGCTGCCGGTGACCCGGCCGGTGCGCGACGCCATTGACGCCGCCCTGGCCCACGCCGGTCTGGTCTGAGCATGGCCAACCCGGTGCGCCCCGGTGAAAAGACCCTCGACTTCGATCCGGGCGACCGGGCCGAGGCCGGGCTGACCTTCATCGGGCGCATCCGCACGCCGTGGTCGCGCGGCGATTGCCCCAAGAACATCCGGTTGGCCCGCGACAGCGGCCAACCGGCCCATATCGAGATGGATACGGCCTATCTGGACGGTCTGACCGGTCTGGAACCGGGCCGGGCGCTGATCCTGATCTACTGGATGGACCGGGCGCGGCGCGATCTGATCCTCCAAAGCCCCGGCCATGTGAACGGGCCGCGCGGCACCTTCGCCATCCGCTCGCCGAACCGGCCCAACACGCTGGCGCTGTCGACCGTGGTTCTGACCGGCATCGATCCTGCCACCGGACGGTTGGATATCGACGCCATCGACTGTTTCGACCAGACCCCGCTGGTCGATCTGCGCCCCTGGCTGCCCACCATCGACGTGCCGCCCGCGCTTCAGGACAAGCTGGGCTGATCGGCGCTTGGCGCGCGCCGTCAAAGCGCCTATATCCCCACGACCATGGCCAAAGAAAAAACCAACCCCAATTACAAGGTGATCGCCGAGAACCGGCGGGCCCGCTATGACTTCGCCATCGAGGACGACCTCGAATGCGGAATCGTGCTGCAAGGGTCCGAGGTGAAATCCCTGCGTCAGGGCGGTGCCAATATCGCCGACAGCTATGCCGCCGTCGAGAACGGCGAGTTGTGGCTGGTCAACGGCTATATCGCGCCCTATGCGCAGGCCAAGACCTGGGGCCATGAAGAACGCCGCCGCCGCAAGCTGCTGGTCAACAAGCGCGAGATGTCGCGGCTGTGGTCGGCGACCCAGCGCGAGGGCATGACCCTTGTGCCGCTGGTGCTGTACTTCAACCACAAGGGCTTCGTGAAGCTGAAGATCGGCATCGCCAAGGGCAAGAAAACACACGACAAGCGCGCCACCGAGGCCAAGCGCGACTGGCAACGCCAGAAACAGCGCCTGCTGCGCCACGACACCTGACCAGCCCGCCGGGACGGGCCAGTTGACGCAACGGCGCGGGCACGGGCTTGCGCCCCGCACAACGGGCGTCTAGCAATGAGGTCACACCGGTAACCGAGAGCCTTCCATGCCGAATTCTGATCCCAAGACCCTCGTTTCGACCGACTGGCTGGCATCCCATCTGCGCGACCCCGATCTGCGGATTCTGGACGCCTCGTGGTACATGCCCGCCGAGAATCGCGACCCGCGTGCCGAATACGAAGCCGGGCATATCCCCAGCGCGCGATTCTTCGACATTGAAGAGATCTCGGATCAACGCTCGGACCTGCCGCATATGGCACCGCCGGTTGAGAAGTTCATGTCCCGCCTGCGCAAGATGGGCGTCGGCGATGGTCATCAGGTGGTGATATATGACGGGGCCGGCTTGTTCTCGGCCGCCCGCGTTTGGTGGCTGTTCCGCCTGATGGGCAAGACCGATGTCGCGGTTCTGGACGGCGGCCTGCCCAAGTGGACCGCCGAAGGGCGCGAGCTGGAAGACCTGCCGCCGATGATCCGCGACCGCCACATGACGGTGCGCCGTCAGGCCGGGCTGATCCGCGACGTCACGCAGGTGGCGGCGGCCTCGAAACTGGGCGACCACGAGATCATCGACGCCCGCTCCCCCGACCGGTTCGCCGGGCAGGTGGACGAACCCCGCCCCGGCCTGCGCGCGGGCCATATTCCGGGCTCCAAGAACCTGCCCTATGGCACCCTGCTGAACGCCGATGGCACCATGAAGGATGCCGCCGGCCTGAAAGCGGCGTTCGATGCTGCTGGGATTGACCTGTCGAAACCGGTCATCACCTCGTGCGGGTCCGGCATCACCGCCGCTGTCCTGAATCTGGCGATGGAACGGCTGGGGAAATCCGACCATTCACTCTATGACGGCTCCTGGGCCGAATGGGGCATGTATGGCGATCTGGAGGTCGGCACCGCCTGAGTGCGGTCATGGCCCGGCTGATCCTGTTCAACAAGCCTTTCGGGGTGTTGTCGCAATTCACCGACGCGAGCGGCGGCGACAGCCCCCGGCAAACGCTTTCTGACCATATCGACCTGCCCGGCGTCTATGCCGCCGGACGGCTGGATCGTGACAGCGAGGGGCTGCTGCTGCTGACAGATGACGGCGCCTTGCAGGCACAGATCTCTCACCCGAAACACAAGATGCCCAAGACCTATCTGGTGCAGGTCGAAGGCACCCCCGATCCCGCAGCCATCGCGGCATTGTGCAAGGGCGTGGACCTGAAAGACGGGCCCACCCTGCCCGCGCAGGCCCGGCTGATCCCGCCCCCAACCAACCTGTGGGACCGCGATCCGCCGATCCGGGTCCGCAAATCCGTGCCCGAACGCTGGATCGAACTGACCATCCGCGAGGGCCGCAACCGGCAGGTGCGGCGCATGACCGCCGCCGTGGGCCATCCCACCCTGCGGCTGATCCGCTGGCAAATCGGGGATTGGTCGCTGGACGGGCTGGCGCCGGGCCAGTGGCGCGAACTTCAGGTGCCAGCCCCGGCCCGCAAACCCGGCCCCAAACCGCCCCGCGCCCGCACGCCGCGCCGTCGCTGATCCGCGCAGCCACCGACACCGTTTCTTGAAAAACAACTGAAGACAAAAAAATCCGGGCGCCGCAGCGCCCGGATCAAACCTTGGGTTCGGATGTGGGCGATCAGCCCTTGCCGAACTCCGGATAGGCTTCCATGCCCAGTTCCGCCATGTCGAGACCGTTGATCTCTTCTTCCTCGCTGACGCGGATGCCCATGACAGCGGCCAGGATGAACCAGACCACGGCCGAGGCGACCACGGTGAAGATGCCGATGGCTGCGATGCCGTACAGCTGGGTGCCGATGTTGGCGTCGCCGTTCGACAGAACCACCGCCAGGGTGCCCCAGACGCCGCAGATCAGGTGCACCGGGATGGCGCCGACCACGTCGTCGATCTTCATCTTGTCCAGCATCGGAACCGTGAACACCACGATCACGCCACCGATGGCACCGATGATGGTGGCCAGTCCCAGCGACGGTGCCAGCGGCTCGGCGGTGATCGACACGAGGCCGGCCAGCGCGCCGTTCAGCACCATGGTAAGGTCCGGCTTGCGGAACATCATCTGCGAAGCGATCATCGCGGCCACGGCGCCACCGGCAGCAGCGGCGTTGGTGTTCGAGAAGATGCGCGAAATGTCTGCAACATCACCGATCGAGCCCATGGCCAGCTGCGAGCCGCCATTGAAGCCGAACCAGCCCAGCCACAGGATGAACGTGCCCAGCGTGGCCAGCGGCAGGTTCGAACCCGGCATCGGATGCACAGTGCCGTCCTTGTACTTGCCGATACGCGGTCCCAGGATCAGCGCGCCGGTCAGAGCGGCCCAGCCACCCACCGAGTGCACGATCGACGAGCCTGCGAAGTCCGAGAAGCCTGCTTCCGACAGGAAGCCGCCACCCCAGCTCCAGGACGCCTGCAGCGGGTAGATGACCGAGGTCAGCACGATGGTGAAGATCAGGAACGGCCACAGCTTGATGCGCTCGGCCACGGTGCCCGACACGATCGAGGCGGTGGCGGCACAGAACATCAGCTGGAAGAAGAAGTCCGACCCGGTCGAGGCATAGGAATAGTCATCCGCAGCGTCGGCGGTCACGCCCACCGCTTCCAGAACACCCACCGACGGGAACAGGCCCGACACGATGCCTTCGACGGCCCAATCGCCCAGCGGGTACATCAGGTTATAGCCGATCAGGTAGTAGAAGATCGACGCCAGCGAAAACAGCACGACGTTCTTGGTCAGCTGCATGGTCACGTTCTTGCCGCGCACCAGCCCGGCTTCCAGCATGCAGAACCCTGCCGCCATGAAGAACACCAGGAAGCCGCCGATCAGGAACAGCAGCGAGTTGAGGATAAACACCGTATCCGTCGGCACGGCAGTGGGCACATCGGCCTCCTGCGCGAAGCCGAGGACCGGCATTGCTGCCGCAGCCGCGGCCAGCATGAGAGTTTTGGTCAGTTTCATTACAAGGATTCCCCTTTACGGTCGCGCTGGCTTAGAGGGCGTCTTCATTGGTCTCGCCCGTGCGGACGCGAACGGCCTGGGCCACGTCGAGGACGAAAATCTTGCCGTCGCCGATCTTGTCGGTCTTGGCGGTGGATTGGATGGTATCGACCACCTGGTCTGCCATCGCCGCGCTGACGACGATTTCAAGCTTGACCTTCGGTACGAAGTTCACGGCGTATTCAGCACCACGGTAGATCTCGGTGTGGCCGGATTGCGACCCGAAGCCCTTGATCTCGGTCACCATCATGCCGCGGACGCCGATCGAGGTCAGTGCTTCGCGAACCTCCTCCAGCTTGAACGGCTTGATTGCTGCAATGATCAGTTTCACGTTCTTTCCCTTCCTTGCAGCGGGCCCGGCCCGCCAAAATCACACAGGCACTAGCGCTGCAAAAACGGGCAATCACAAGAAAACGGGCTTCGGAAATGCGGCGCTGTTGCGGTCATTTGCTCAAATTTTGCACAATTTGTGCATCATGATGAATTTTTGAGCAAATGAGAATCTTGCACTGCGGGGGGAACGGGTCCACATGACCGTCGAACCAAGGTAGACTGCGGCAAGGCAGAACCCCAAGAAGGGCGCAAGATGAGCAGATCCAGTAAATCCCCGCGCATTCTGCGGGCAGATCGGCGCTATGCGGGCTCCACCGCCAAAAAGCGCCCGACGCCCGCGAAAAAAGGCAAATCGGCCCCGGTCAAGCGGCGCAAGGCGCAGCCCGCGACCCGCAGGAAGCGGCGCAGCGGCAGCAGCGGCGGCGGCGGCATCATGGGATTCTTCCGGCGCATCATCGGCTGGATCCTGCGCCTGTTCTGGCGCATCGGCTGGCGGTTCGGGTTGGTTATGGGGCTGATTCTGGCGCTGGCGGTGGGCTCGATCTACGCCACGCTGCCCGATGCCTCGGAAATGGTCGATGGCCGCGCCCGTGGATCGGTCACCATGATGGACCGCTACGGCGAGGTCTACGCGTGGCGCGGCGACCAGTTCGGCGGCGTCATCACCGCCGACACCGTGTCCCCGCACCTGAAACACGCGATCATCGCCACCGAGGATCGCCGCTTCTACCGTCATTTCGGGATCAGCCCGCGCGGCGTCGCCGGTGCCGTCGCCATCAACCTGCGCGAAGGGCGCGGCGCGCTGGAGGGCCATGGCGGCTCGACCATCACCCAGCAGACCGCCAAGCTGTTGTGCCTCGGACGGCCCTACAAACCCGAGGAATGGAAGACCGAAGCCGCCTATGAGGCCGACTGCCGCCAAAGCTCGCTGGGCCGCAAGATCCGCGAGGCGCTGTACGCGATGGCGCTGGAAGCGCGCTATACCAAGGACGAGATCCTCACGATCTACATGAACCGCGCCTATCTGGGCGCCGGCGCGCGCGGCTTTCAGGCCGCCAGCCAGCGCTATTTCGGCAAATCCGCCGCCGAGGTGAACCCGGCCGAGGCCGCGATGCTGGCCGGGTTGTTGAAGGCGCCCACGCGCTATGCGCCGACCGCCGATCTTCAGCGGTCGCAGGATCGGGCCAACATCATCATCGGGCTGATGGAGGAAGAAGACTATCTGACCGACACCGAAGCGGCGCTGGCCATGGCCAATCCCGCCACCCTCTCCGAGGCCGCCGAGGCCCGCGCAGGCGGCTATTTCGCCGACTGGGTGATGGAAAGCACGCCGTCCTTCCTCAGCTCGCAAACCACCGAGGACGTGCTGATCCGCACCACCTTCGACCCGCGCCTGCAAAAGGCCGCCGAAGAGGCGTTGAACTGGATCTTTGAAAACAAGGTACGCGAAGGGTCCAAGGCGCAGGCGGCCATCGTGGTGATGGATGCCGACGGTGCCGTGCGCGCCATGGTCGGCGGTCGCAAGACCAAGGTGTCGGGCGCCTTCAACCGCGCGACGCAGGCGCTGCGCCAGACCGGATCGGCCTTCAAACCCTTCGTCTATGCCGCCGCGCTGGACTGGGGGTTCACCCCGAACGCGCAGGTGGTGGATGAACCGCTGACCATCAACGTGCCGGGGTCGGGGCCGTGGTCGCCCAAGAATTATGACCGCAAGTACCACGGCAAGGTGACGCTGACCCAGGCGCTGGCGCACAGCTACAACATTCCCGCCGTGAAAGTGTCCGAGGAAATGGGCCGCGAGAACGTGCGCCGCATCGCCGCCGATTTCGGCCTGAGCAGCGATCTGGCCGCCGGTCCGGCGTTGGCCCTGGGCGTGTCCGAGGCGACGCTGCTGCAAATGACGGCGGCCTATGCGGGCATCCTGAACGGCGGCTCGTCGGTGACGCCCTACGGGCTGACCGAATTGCGCCTGCTGGGCGACAGCCAGCCGCTGTTTGGACAGGAAGGCGGCATCGGCGAGCGGGTGATCGCCCCACAGGCCGCGCGGCAGCTTGTCTATATGATGAACCAGGTCATCGAATCGGGGACCGGCCAGCGCGCCAAGCTGGGCGACCGTCCGGCGGCGGGCAAGACAGGCACCACGCAGGCCGCGCGGGATGCGTGGTTCATCGGCTTCACCGGCGACTATGTGGCCGGTGTCTGGATGGGCTATGACGACAACACGCCGCTCAGCGGTGTCACCGGCGGCGGGCTTCCGGCTGAGATCTGGCATGAAACCATGATACGGGTGCACGAAGGCGTGCCGATCTCGCCACTGCCGATGGAGATCCCCGCCGGAGTCCGCCCCGGCCAGCTGTCCAGCAGCAATGGCGGTGGCAGCAGCAGCGGCAGTACCCAGACCAAGGACCTGGGACAGGCGGCGCAGGATCTGGGCAACAATGTCGACAAGGCCGTGCGCAACACCGAACGCGCCATCAACAATGTGCTGCGGTCGATCTTCGGCGGCTAGACCCCGCACATGGGACAGAAAACGGGCGGCCTCCGGGGCCGCCCTTTTCGTATCAGGTGTTCTTCAGCGTCTGCGTCAGCTTCGAGATCGAGCCGCCGGACTTGTCCAGCAGCGCGCCGACCTCGGTGCGTTCCGTGGTCAGCATGTTGATGCCTTCGATGATCACGTTGAACACCTTGTCCGATCCGGACCCGTCCGAGACGTGGAATTCGACCTTCACATCCGAATGCCCCGGCACCTTGGCCACCGCATCCACCACCGTGACCTTCTTGTCGGCACGGGCGCGGACGACCTGCACGGTGCCGCCCTTGAACTCGTTGAACCGGCGTCCGTATTTGCGGGAGAAGTAGCCGGTGAAGGCGCTGGTATAGGCCTTCAACTCGGAACTGCTGGCCGAGCGGGCCGCCACGCCCAGCGAGAACCGGGCGATGGTGGGCACATCGGCATAGCGTTTGAACAGGGCCTCGAAGTCCTTGATCATGCGCGCTTCGGACTGGCCCGAGTTGATCGCCTTCTGCACTTCGGCAACCATCTTGTTGACCATGGCTTCGGCCGCCGCAGGGCTGGTCGCGGCGAAGGCCGCCGAGGGCAGCACGGCGGTGGCGGCCAGCGCGGTCAGAAGGTGGCGGCGGGTCAGGGCAATATCATTCACTGAAGAGCTCCTCATAAGGGTCGATGACGCCGCCGTCGTCCGGGGTATCCCCAAGCTCGAATCGGCGGGTGTCGAGGTAAATCTGTCGGGTCTGCAGATAGCTGTCGGCGCTGTCGTACAGAACTTCGTCCACCGTGCTGGAGAACTCGTACCGGTAGTCGGACTTCTCAAGCACATAGGTTGTAGGTGGAACATAGTTCTCGGGCGGCGTCAGTCCAACGAATGTCAGCGGGTTCAGGAACAGGTCCACGACCTCGCCGGTCAGGGATCGCTGGGTGTACGGACCGAAGAACGGCACTTCGACATAGGCCCCTTCCTCGACGCCCCAGACATACAGGGTCTCGCCAAAGTCGGTTGACCGGCGCTCCATTCCCCAGGATCCTGCGGCGTCGAAGATGCCGAACACGCCCACGGTGGTGTTGACCAGGAACCGGAACAGATTGTGGCCGAAATCCTCGGGCTTGGCCTGCAGGGCATCGTTGACGATGTCGCCGGGCAGTTCCAGATTTGCACGGAAATTGTTCACCCGCGTCCGCAGATAGCGCGGCAACACGCCATACGCCTGCGAGAACGGGCGGAACAGCACCGTGTCGAAGTCCTTGTTGAACTCGTGAACCTTGCGATTCACGTTCTCATAGGGGTCATCGACAGCCGAACCCTCGGGACCCGAGGTCGCGCAGCCGGCCAGAAAAACCGGTAAAACAAGGGCTTTGATGACATGTCGGCGAGCAATAGCCGACCACTTGCGTACGTGTTGCACTGGGGGGATCACCCTCTTGTAAGCACGCGACCACACATAGTAGACCCGGAAAGAAGATGCCACCACCTCGCAAGGCCGTGAGGGTTTTCCGCCAGAGGTATTTCCGGCGCGACACGGTAACGTGGCCTCAGAGACCGCATCCAGAGGAACACTCCATGCAGAAAACTGACCAGGCGGGCCGGAACGAGCTTCGCGCCGCACGGGCCGAAAACCGCGGATTGTTCTGGTTCGTCGCCGTCTTTTCGACCTTCGTGAACCTGCTGATGCTGACCGGGCCGCTGTTCATGCTGCAGGTCTATGACCGGGTGCTGGGCAGCCGGTCCGAGGCGACGCTGGTGGCGCTGGCCGCGCTGGTGGCCTTTCTCTACCTGATGATGGGGCTGCTGGACTATGTGCGCGGGCGGGTGCTGACCCGGATCGGCGCGCGGTTCCAGGCCAAGCTGGATCGCCGGGTCTTCTCGGCGGCCATAGACGATGCCGCCAAATCCAACCGCAGCGCTGCCGCCGCCGGGGTGCGCGACCTTGAGACGGTGCAGAAGTTCCTGTCCTCGCCGGTGCTCAGCGCCATGTTCGACGTGCCTTTCACGCCGGTCTTCCTGTTCGGCATCTTCATCTTCCACCCGTGGCTGGGGATGCTGGCCATCGGCGGCGGGCTGATTCTGGTGGCGATCACGGTGATGAACCAGGCGATGACCCGCCGCCCGGTGGTCGAATCGCATGTCGCCTCGGCCGAGGCCGACCGCATGTCCGAACGGCTCAAGACCGAGGCCGAGATGGTGCAAAGCCTGGGCATGCGCAATTCGGCCTTCACCCGCTGGCAAGCCATCCGCAACAAGTCGCTGGGCCTTGCGGTGACGGCCAGCGATGCGCAGGGTTCCTTCGCGGCGGCCACCAAGACCTTCCGGCTGTTCCTGCAATCGGCGATGCTGGGTCTGGGCGCCTATCTGGTGCTGCAGAACCTGGTGACGCCGGGCGCGATGATCGCCGCCTCGATCCTGATGGGCCGGGCGCTGGCCCCGATCGAGATCGCGGTCAGCCAATGGGCGCTGGTGCAATCGGCCTCGCGCGCGTGGAACAACCTGGCCCGCCTGCTGACCGAACAGCCGCCGAAACCGCCGCTGACCCAACTGCCCGCCCCCAAGGCGCATCTTGAGGTCAGCCAGGTCACCGCCCTGCCGCCGGGCGAACAGCAGGCGACCCTGCGCATGGTCTCGTTCCGGCTGGATCCGGGGCAAGCCATGGGGGTAATCGGCCCGTCGGGCGCCGGCAAATCCACACTGGCCAAGGTGCTGACCGGCGCCTGGCGTCCGGCGGGCGGCACCGTCCGTCTGGATGGCGCCACGCTGGATCAATACGAACCCGACCTGCTGGGCCGCTACATCGGCTACCTGCCGCAGAAGGTGCAGTTGTTCGACGGCACCGTGGCCGAAAACATCGCCCGTCTCGATCCCAACGCGCGCGACACCGACATCGTCGCCGCCGCCAAGGAAGCCGCGGCGCACGAGATGATCCTGAACCTGCCCAACGGCTATGACACCTATCTGGCGATGGATGGCGGTCACCTTTCGGGCGGCCAGATCCAGCGCGTCGGGCTGGCTCGCGCGCTGTATGGCGCCCCAGTGATCCTGGTTCTGGACGAGCCGAACTCGAACCTCGACAACGAAGGCTCCATAGCCCTGAACGAGGCGATCCGGCGGATGAAACGCGAAGGCAAGGCGGTGCTCATCATGGCGCACCGGCCGGCGGCGATTCAGGAATGTGACCTGCTGCTGGTTCTGGATGGCGGCATCGTGCGCGCCACCGGCCCGCGCGACGAGGTGTTGAGCAAGATGGTCAAGAACGCCAATGAGATCAAAGCCTCGCAAGGCCAGGGAGGCATCACATGAGCACCGACGACCAGACCCCCAAGCCCGTGGATCCCAAGACCGCCGCTGCGGCGGGGACACCGCAGGCGGAAACGCCCGGCACCCCGGCCACGGATGGCAATTCCGGCACCCGGCCCGCGACAGACCCTGTCAGCGCTCAGCCGACAAGCGACAAACCCGGCGCCAAGCCGACAGGCGACCCCGCTAGCGCCCTGCCAGCGAGCGACCCGCCCAGCGCCCAGCCAGCGGGCGACCCTGCCAGCGCCCGGCCTGCGGGCGACCCTGCCAGCGCCCGGCCTGCGGGCGACAAGGCCGGCACCCGGCCGGCGGGTGACAACGCCACTACTCTTGCCCGCAAGGCCAGTGCCGCGATGCCGCCGGAACTGGCCAAAAAGGTGATGGAAGCGCAACTCAAGACCGCCGGCACCCCGCCGCCGCGTCAGGCCCCGGCACCCAAACCCGATCCCACCAAGGGCAACGGCGCTTTGGCAACAACCGCCCCGGCGGCCCCGCAACTGCCCCCCGCCGATACCTCGGCGGCATGGTCGGCGCGGCGGCCCCTGACGCTGGGCATCCTCGTGCTGGTCGTCCTTGTGGGCGGCTTCGGCGGCTGGGCTGTCTTCACCGAGATTGCCGGGGCGATCATCGCCAGCGGCCGGATCGAGGTCGATCAGAATCGGCAGGTCGTGCAGCATCTGGACGGCGGCATCGTCGACGAGATCCTTGTGGACGAGGGCGACCGGGTGGCCTCGGGCGATATACTCATCCATCTCGACGACAGCATCCTGGCCTCGGAACTCTCCATCGTCGAAGGCCAGTTGTACGAACTCATGGCCCGGCGCGGACGGCTTGAGGCCGAACAGGACGGGCTGAACGCGATCTCCTACGACCCGATTCTGCTGCAGGTCGCGGCCACACGCCCGGAAGTGGCCAACCTGATGCGCGGCCAGCAGCGCCTGTTCGAGGCGCGCACCCAGTCGCTGGCCCGCGAGATAGAACAGCTTGGCAAGCGCCGGGCCCAGATCAGCAGCCAGATCGAAGGGATCGAGGCGCAGCAGGACGCCCTGGCCCGCCAACTGGAACTGATGAAGGAAGAGGTTACCGACGCCGAGACCCTGTTGGCCGGCGGGCTGGCCCAGAAACCGCGCCTGCTGGCGCTGCTGCGCGAGGAATCCCGGCTCAGCGGCACGCTGGGCGAATTGCAGGCCTCGAAGGCCGAGGCCGAGGGGCGGATCACCGAGATCGAGATCCAGATCCTCGGCCTTGAAAACACCCGCCGCGAGGAGGCCATCTCGCGCCTGCGCGACATCCAGAGCCGTGAGGCCGAACTGGCCGAACAGCGCCGCGCCCTGCTGGACCGGCTGTCGCGGCTTGACATCCGCGCGCCAGTCGCCGGCATCGTCTATGACCTGCAGGTCTTCGCCGAACGCTCGGTCATCCGGCCGGCGGACCCGGTGCTGTACATCATCCCGCAGGATCGCCCGCTGGTGATCCAGACGCGGGTGGAGCCGATCCACATCGACCAGGTCTTTCCCGGTCAGGAGGTTACCTTGCGATTCTCGGCGCTGGACAGCCGCACCACCCCGGAACTGACCGGCCGCGTCACCCAGATCTCGGCGGATGCCTTCACCGACCAGTCCACCGGCTTCAGCTTTTACCTGGCCGAACTGGAACTGCTGGAAGGCGAGATCGACAAGCTGCCCGAAGGCATCACCCTGCTGCCTGGCATGCCGGTCGAGGCCTTCCTGCGCACCGACGACCGCACGCCCATGGCCTATCTGGTAAAACCGCTGGCCGATTATTTCGTAAAAGCCTTCCGCGAAAGCTGATCGCGGCCCGACCCACAGGAAAACACCCCATGACCAACCCGATCGAAACCCGCCTTGCAGCGCTTGGCCTGACCCTGCCCGACGCCCCCGCCCCGCTGGCCGCCTATGTGCCCTTCGTGCGCACCGGCGATCTGCTGCATGTGTCGGGGCAGGTGTCCTCGGACGCGGATGGGCTGATCCTGGGCCAGTTGGGCAAGGACCTGGATGTCGAGGCCGGTCAGAAGGCCGCCGCGCGCTGTGCGCTCAGCCTGCTGGCGCAGGTCAAGGCGGCCTGTGACGGCGACCTGTCGCGGCTGGTGCGGGTGGTCAAGCTGAACGCTTTCGTCAATTCGACCGCCGATTTCACCGACCAGCCGGCGGTGGTCAACGGCGCCTCGAACCTGCTGGGCGAGGTTCTGGGCGAGGCGGGCAAACATGCGCGCTCTGCCGTTGGCGTGGCGCAACTGCCCTTTGGCGTGGCGGTCGAGATCGACGGCATCTTCCAACTGTCCTGATCGCGCGCCCGTGTTCGGGCCATGCCTTGACCTTGGCGCTGGCAGTGTCAGGTTCGGGGCAAGCCCCCACAGGTTGCCCGATGAAGCACAGCCCCACCGAAGTCACCGTCCACCTGTCGATGGACGAGATCCCGCAAGCGGAGTGGGACACCTGCGCCTGCCCCGAGGCCACGGATGGCGGACGTCCGTTCGACCCGTTCACCACGCATCGGTTTCTGAAGGCGCTGGAAGACAGCGGCTCGGTCGGGCGCGGCACCGGGTGGGAGCCGCGCCATCTGGCGGTGCGCCACAACGGGCAGGTGATCGCCGTGGCGCCGCTCTATGCCAAGGGGCACAGCCAGGGCGAATACATCTTCGACCACAATTGGGCGCACGCCTATGAAAACGCGGGCGGCGCCTATTATCCCAAGCTGCAGATTGCGGTGCCCTTCACCCCGGCCACCGGCCGCCGCCTGCTGACCCGCCCCGAGGCCGTGGAACTGGGACAGGCGGCACTGGTGCAGGGCGCCGTGCAACTGGCCGCCAACAACGAGGTCTCCTCGGTCCACATCACCTTCTGCACCGAGGCCGAGGCCGAAGCCGGCGCGCAAATGGGCCTGATGCGGCGGCGCAGCCAGCAGTTTCACTGGCTCAACGACGGCTACGCGGATTTCGACGCCTTTCTTGCCACCCTGTCCTCGCGCAAGCGCAAGAACATCCGCAAGGAGCGCGCCACCGCCCAGGGCTTCGGCGGCGAAATTGTCGCCCTGACGGGGGCGGACATCGATCCCGCACACTGGGACTGGTTCTGGCGTTTCTATCAGGACACCGGGGCGCGGAAATGGGGCACCCCCTATCTGACCCGCGCCTTCTTCGACTGCGCCCAGGAAAGCCTGCGCGACGACATGCTGTTGGTGCTGGCCTTGCGCAACGGCAACCCCGTCGCGGGCGCGCTGAACTTCATCGGCCGGGACGCGCTGTTCGGCCGCTATTGGGGCGCGCTGGAAGATCACCCCTGCCTGCATTTCGAGTTGTGCTACTATCAGGCCATCGACTTCGCCATCGGAAATAGGCTAGCGCGGGTCGAGGCCGGGGCGCAGGGCCAGCACAAGCTGGCGCGCGGCTATCTGCCGGTGACCTGCCATTCGCTGCACTGGGTGGGGGATCCCGGCTTTGCCAAGGCCATCGCCCGCTATCTGGACGCCGAAGCCGCCGCGGTCGAGGAAGAGATCGAGGTTCTCACAGCCTATGGCCCGTTCAGGAAATCCGACCCCTCGGTCGATCCGTGACAGGAGCTGACATGCAAGACAAACTGACCGACCGCAGCGCGCTGGAGCCGCTGTTCGCCACCGGATGGGACCTGGTGGAAGGGCGCGACGCCCTCACCAAGACCTATAAATTCGCCGATTTCGTCGAGGCCTTCGGCTGGATGACCCGTGCAGCCCTTGTGGCCGAGGCGATGAACCATCACCCCGAATGGCACAATGTCTATCGCACCGTCACCGTCACCCTGACCACCCATGACGCGGGCGGGCTGTCGGCGCTGGATGTGGTGCTGGCGGGCAAGATGGACAGCCTCTGACCCGCCAGACCGGTGTTTACAGGGTTTCCAGCAGGGTTTCGCCCGCCGAGACGTTGCAGACGCCGCCATCGGGCTCGACGTTCAGCAGGCTGACCTTGCCGTCATCGACAATCATCGCGAATCGCTGTGACCGGTCGATCAGACCGACAGCCGGGGCGGTAAACTCCAGCCCCAGGGCATGGATGAAGGTGCCTTCCGGGTCGCACAGGATGTGAATCCCGGCCTCGGCCGCGCCGGTGGTGTCGCCCCAGACCTTGGCAACGAAGGGATCGTTGACGATCACGCAGACGATATCGTCGATGCCCTTGGCCTTCAGATCGCCGATGGTGCGGACATAGCTGGGGATATGGGCCTCGGTGCAGGGACCGGTATAGGCGCCGGGCAGGCCCGCCAGCACGATCTTGCGGCCCTTGGTCAGGCTGCTCAGCTCGACGGTTTCAGGGCCTTCGGCGCCAAGACGCATCAGGGTGGCGTCGGGCAGGGTGTCGCCTTGGGAAATCGGCATGGGTGTCCTCGCTTCGTGTTTCACTTGCAGGTGTGCCGACTATAGTGCAGCCAGCGGGCCAAACCAGCGGAGAGCAGCATGGACACCTCAATTGTCATCATCGGGGCCGGTCAGGCCGGGGCGTCGCTGGCATTGGCCCTGCGTGCGGAAGGCTTCGACGGCCCGGTGACCCTGATCGGGCAGGAACCGGTGCCGCCCTATCAGCGACCGCCCCTGTCAAAGGCCTATCTGATGGGCGAGATGTCTCTGGACCGGCTATACCTGAAACCGGTCGAGGCCTGGGCCGACCTGAACGTCGCCCTGCGCACCGGCACCCGCGTCATCGGCATCGACCCCGGCGCCCGAAAATTGGCGCTGAAGGGCGGCGAGACCCTGGCCTATGACAAGCTGGCCCTGACCCTGGGCGCGGCCCCCCTGCGCCTGCCCGCCACGATCGGCGGCGATCTGGACGGGGTGTTTACCATGCGCGATCTGGCCGATGCCGATGCCATCGCCCCCCACCTGAAACCCGGCGCCCGCGCGCTGGTGGTGGGCGGTGGCTACATCGGGCTGGAGGCCGCCGCCGTGGCCCGCAAATCCGGTATGGACGTCACGCTGATCGAAGCCGCCGACCGCATCCTTGGCCGCGTCGCCTGCCCGCAAACCGCCCGCTGGTTCGCTGCCCGCCACCGGGCCGAAGGCGTCGATCTGCGCGAAGCCACCAGCCTTGTCCGGCTGACCGGCACCGATGGCACGGTCACCACGGCAGAGCTGTCCGATGGCACCACACTGGACGTCGATCTGGTGATCGTCGGCATCGGCGTGCGCCCCGAGACGGCACTGGCCGAAGGTGCCGGGCTGGTGCTGGACAACGGCATCGCGGTCAACGCCCGCGCCCGCACTACCGAACCCGGCATCTGGGCGGCGGGCGACTGCGCCTCCTTCCCCTATCGTGGCGGGCGCATCCGGCTGGAAAGCGTGCAGAACGCCATCGATCAGGCCGAGGCCGCCGCCCGCGACATGCTGGATCAGGGCGCCGATTACATCCCAAAGCCGTGGTTCTGGTCGGATCAATACGATGTGAAGCTGCAGATCGCCGGGCTGAACACCGGCTATGACCGCATCGTCGCCCGCCCCGGCGCCCGCGACGGCGCGCTCTCGCACTGGTATTTCGCGGGCGATCTGCTTCTGGCGGTCGACGCCATGAACGACCCGCGCGCCTATATGATCGGCAAGCGGCTGGTGGATGCCGGCCAAACCGCCGATCCTGCCGCCGTGGCCGACCCGGCAACCGATCTCAAATCGCTGCTGGGCTGAGCCATGCGCATCATCGCCGGAGAGTTTCGCGGCCTGCGTCTGGCTGCCCTGGGCAAGGGCGATCCCGGCGCCCACCTGCGCCCGACCCCGGACCGGGTGCGCGAAAGCCTGTTCTCGATGCTGACCAGCCGGCTGGGCGATTTCGAGGATCTGCACGTCCTCGACCTGTTTGCCGGCACCGGCGCACTGGGGCTGGAAGCCCTGTCGCGCGGGGCGGCGACCGCCACCTTCGTGGAAAAGGGCCGCAAATCGCAATCCCTGATCCGTCAGAACATCGCCCTGACCCGCAGCGAGGCCCGCTGCGCCCTGCTGGGCGCGGATGCCACCCGGCTGCCGCCCTGTTCCGGCACGCCCGCCGATCTGGTTTTCCTCGATCCACCCTATGGCAAGGGGCTGGGGGAACAGGCGCTGGCCAGCGCCCGCGCCAGCGGCTGGATCGCGCCCGAGGCTATGATCCTCTGGGAAGACAACAGCCCCCACGACGCGCCCGAAGGGTTCACCGTCGAAACACAGCGCCGCTTTGGCGACACGCAGGTCACGTTGCTGACGCTGGGGTGAGTTGGGCCGCGGCGATAAGGTCAAGCTGCTGCCCTGCCGACCCACGGCTGGCAGCTCCGCCCCCGCACGCCCGAAACGTCTCCCGGACTAATTGCCGGTCGGCTGGGGCTCCGCCCGTTCGCGCCGGAAACGCTCCCCCGGAGCGTTTCCGCGACGGCGCTCACTCTTGTCGAAAATACTCCCGCCGGAGGCAGAAAATCCCGGGCGCATCGCGCCCGGTACCGCCCTCAGTTGCCCACACCGACGGTGCCGGCATAGGTGCCCATCATCGCGCGGACATCTTCGACCAGACCGGCGCCATCCAGCCCTTTGGCGGTCATCTCTTCGATCCAGCCGGTGGTCACGGCCTCGCCGACGGCGCGCAGCTTGTCGGTCTCGGCGTCGTCCAGAACCACCATGGTGTGGCCGGCCGACCGGATCACCTCTTCGCCTTCGGCATCGCCCTGGTCATGGGCACGCCCGGCCCAGGCCGCCGCCATGGCGCCCGAGTTGGCGTCGATCACGGCTTTCAGATCCTCTGGCAGGCTTTCGTACCTGGCCTTGTTCATGGCCCAGATGAAATAGAGGTTATACAGCGACTTGTCGCCCGCCACGTCGGTATGGCTGTCGGTCAGCTCGTCCAGCTTCAGCGAGGGCGCGATTTCCCACGGAATCACCCCGCCATCGACCACGCCCTTGGCCAGTGCCTCGGGGAAGGCGGGCACCGGCATTCCGACCGGGGTGGCACCGGCTTCCTTCAGCAGCGCGGTGGCCGGACGCGACGGGCCGCGCATCCGCAGACCGTCCAGATCAGCAACGGTTTCCACCGGTGCGCCCTTGGTGTGCAGGATGCCGCGCCCGTGCAGATGCGCCACGATCACATGCACATCGGCGAAATCATCCATCAGGTGCTTTTGGGTGAACTCCCAGGCCGCCTGGCTCGATTCCTCGGCGGATTTCGAGGTCATGAACGGCAGTTCCAGCGCCTCCGCCTCGGGGAAGCGGCCCGGCTGGTAACTGGGGATCACCCAACCGCCGTCGATGGCGCCATCGCGGATCAGGTCGTATTGCGCGGTGGGTTTGCCGCCCAACTGCATGAAGGGATAGATCTCGACCTTGATGCGGCCACCGGACTCCTGCTCCACCTTCTCGGCCCAGGGACCGATGAAATACTTCGGGTTGGCCGAATTGGGCGAGACGAAATGCTGGAACCGCAGGGTGACTTCCTGGGCCGAGGCCATTCCGGCCAGCGCCGAAAGGACCAGCGGCAGGGCAATGCGACGAAGCGAAAGGGTCAAGGCGGAGTCTCCTGTGAAAAGCCGTGCCGCGCGCGCGGATCAGACCGCGCCACGTTGGCACCGATGGGTCGGGATCGCGGCGGGGCTCAGCCCTGATGCGGAAAGAACAGGTCGGCGGGCGACAGGGTGAAGATCTCGCAGCCTTCTGCCGTGACGCCGATGGAATGCTCAAACTGCGCCGACAGGGACTTGTCGCGGGTCACCGCCGTCCAGTCGTCAGCCAGAACCTTGGTTTCGGGACGGCCCAGGTTCACCATCGGCTCGATGGTGAAGAACATGCCCTCTTCCAGCTTCGGCCCGGTGCCCGCACGGCCATAGTGCAGCACGTTGGGCGGCGCATGGAAAACCCGGCCCAGCCCGTGACCGCAGAAGTCGCGCACCACCGACATGCGATGCGCCTCCACATAGGCCTGGATGGCATGGCCGATATCACCGAAGGTATTGCCGGGCTTGACCGCCTCGATGCCCTTGAACAGCGCGTCATGGGTCACCTGGATCAGCCGCTCGGACTTGCGGGGCAGCTTGCCGGCCACATACATGCGGCTGGTGTCGCCGAACCAGCCATCGACGATGACGGTCACGTCGATGTTCAGGATATCGCCGTCCTTCAGCACCTTGGGGCCGGGAATGCCGTGACAGACCACGTGGTTCACCGAGATGCACGAGGCGTGCTGGTAGCCGCGATAGCCAATGGTGGCCGACTTTGCGCCCGCATCTTCCACTGCCTTCTCGATGGCCGCGTCCAGCGCCGCCGTGGTGGCGCCTGGCACGACCATGGGCCCGACCATGTCGAGGATTTCGGCGGCCAGGCGGCCCGCCTTGTGCATTCCGGCAAAGTCCGCCGGTTCATAGATCCTGATGCCGTCTTTCGTCAGACGGCCCTGGCTGCGATCGTCCAAAAATGTCTCTCCCGGGCGATAAAAAATCTGGCATTCATGTAATACAGCCGCGCTGCGGATGCCAGTGGTGGTCAGGTCACATCTGCCGTTACGGCAGGAATGGGCAGCATTTCTGCCAGAATAACCCCATCCTGCGAAATGGTACATCCGTGACACATCATCTCAACCCCGGCGGTCAGCGCGCGATCAAACGCCGCCGCATAGGCCGGATCGATGTCCCCCGCCAGACGGAACCGCGCGCAATCGGTGCGCTGCACCACATAAAGCATCACCGCGCGATGCCCCTGCGCCACCATGTCGGACAATTCCTGCAAATGCCGCGCGCCCCGCGTGGTGACGCTGTCGGGAAACTCGGCCCAGTCGCCGTCGCGGCGCAGGTGCACGTTCTTGACCTCGACATAGGCATCCGGCAGCCCCGGTTCGCTCAGCAGGAAATCGACACGGCTTTTCTGGCCGTATTTGACCTCGGGCCGCACGGTGCCATAGGCGGCCAGCGCGGGCAAGGCGCGGGCCAGCAGCGCCTCTTTCACCACGCGATTGGGCACGGCGGTGTCGATCCCCGCCCAATGGCCGCCCGGCAGTTCCGCCAGACGCCAGCCGTAGTTCAGCTTGCGCCTGGGGTCGTCGTTAGGCTCCAGCCAGACCCGCAGGCCTTCGTCCTTCAGCCCCAGCATGGCGCCGGGGTTGGCGCAATGGGCGGTGATCACGTCGCCGCTGTCCAGTTCGACATCGGCCAGAAAGCGTTTGTAGCGGCGGATCAGGCGGCCGGGCACCAGTGGGGTTTGAAAGCGCATGGGCCTGACCTATACCCGCAGAAACAGTCCGGCAAGGAGACCCCACATGGCTGACCCCAAGGCACAACCGCAGGCCGCGATGCTGGTCATCGGGGACGAGATCCTGTCCGGCCGCACTCGTGACAGCAACATGCACTTTCTGGCCAACGAATTGACCCGCCACGGGGTGCCGCTGGCCGAGGTTCGCGTGGTCAGCGACGATCACGACGTCATCGTCGCGGCGGTGCGCGAGCTGTCCGCGCGCTACGACCATCTGTTCACTTCGGGCGGGATCGGCCCGACCCATGACGACATCACCGCCGATGCGGTGGCCGCCGCTTTCGGCGCGCATCTGGATGTGCGCGACGATGCCCGCGCCCTGTTGCAAGCCCATTACGACCGGCAGGGATCGGACTTCAACGCCGCGCGGATGCGCATGGCGCGCATCCCCGACGGCGCTACCCTGATCGACAACCCGGTCAGCACCGCGCCGGGCTTCACGCTGGAAAACGTGCATGTGATGGCCGGGGTGCCGTCGGTGTTCCAGGCCATGGTGGCCTCGGTCCTGCCGACGATCACCAGCGGCGCGCAGATGCTCAGCCAATCGCTGACCGTACATCGCGGCGAAGGCGATATCGCCGGGCCGCTGGCCGAACTGGCCGCGGAATTCGACGATGTCAGTTTCGGCTCCTACCCGTTCATCCGCAACGGCGCCTATGGGTCCAACATCGTGGCGCGCAGCACCGATGCCGCCCGGCTGGATGCTGCCATGACCCGCCTGCACGCGCTGTTCCCCCCGGCGGGCGCATGAACCTGTCCACCGACGATCTGGTCGAGGTACTGGAAGCGACATGGCCCGCCGCCGCGCAACGCCGTGACGGTCCGTTCCTGCTGAAGCTCTCGCCCGGCGGCGGCAAACGGGTCACCGCGGCACGGCTGTTGGGCGAAGCTTTTCAGCCTGCCGATCTGGACCGGGCCGAGGCCGCGATGCGCGATGCCGGCCAACCGCCGCTGTTCCAACTGGCCCCCGGTCAGGCGGCGCTGGACACCGCCCTTGCGGCGCACGGCTACGCGGTGGTCGACGAGACCCTGTTCATGACCTGCGATCTGGCCCCGCTGTGCGACATCGACGTGCCGCGCCTGACCGCCTTCGACATCTGGCCGCCGCTGGCCGTGCAGCAGGAGCTTTGGGCCGAGGCCGGCATCGGTCCCGACCGTCTGGCCGTGATGGCCCGTTGCACCGAACCGCACCGCAGCTTGATGGGCCGGGATCGCGACCGGGTTGCAGGCGCGGGTTTCGTGGCCTGCCACAAAAGCGTGGCGATGGTGCATGCGCTGGAAACCCGGCCCGCATTTCGCGGCCGTGGGGTGGCGACGCGGATGATGGGACAGGCGGCCCGCTGGGCGGCCACACGGGGTGCCCGCCATATGGCGCTGGCGGTGACAAAGGCCAATACCGGGGCGCGCACCTTTTATCGCGGGCTTGGCATGGCAGAGCGGCCCGGCTACACCTATCGCATTGGAACTCAGGAATAAACCGATGTCCCCGACCGGCCCCACCGCCCTTGACCTGCCCCCGGTCTCGCCCCTGCCCGCGGAAACCGAGACTTATTTCAAGCTGTGCGAGGACAAGCTGGGACTGGTGCCGAACGTGCTGCGGGCCTATGCCTTCGACATCGACAAGCTGACCGCCTTTACCACGCTGTATAACGATCTGATGTTGGGCGACAGCGGGCTGAGCAAGCTGGAGCGCGAGATGATCGCGGTGGTGGTCTCCTCCGTGAACCGCTGCTGGTACTGCCAGGTGGCCCATGCGGCCGCCGTGCGCGAGTTGTCCGGCGATCCGGCCCTGGGCGAGGCCATGGTGATGAACTACCGCGCCGCCGATCTGGATCCGCGCACCCGCGCGATGCTGGATTTCACCGTGAAGGTGACCGAGACCAGCAGCACCATCGAAGAGCCCGACCGCCAGGCCCTGCGCGACCACGGGTTCACCGATCGGGATATCTGGGACATTGCCGCGGTCGCGGGGTTCTTTGCCATGTCCAACCGCATGGCCTCGGCCGTGGCGATGGTGCCCAACCCGGATTACCACGGCGCCGCCAGATGAACCCCGGCTGGCTGTCGGGCCTGGCAGGGGTCCTGCTTCTGGTTGCCACGGGGGCCGCTGCCGTCGAAATGGTAGGGCCTTCCGGGGCCACACAACTGGCCGCCCGCAGCGATCCCTCCGCCCCTCACGGCATCGCCATCGGTCCCGCCGCACCGTTTCAGCTGCCCGAGGAAGCGGTCCTGGTGGCCCCGCGCCAGCGCATCAGTTGGCGCGGCAGCGATCCCTCCGGAGCCGATGCCGCGCGGTTGCTGGCCGACATGCAGGCGCGGCTGGCCGAGGGTGGTTTCGAAGTGATCTATGAGTGCGAAAGCCGCACCTGCGGCGGCTTCGATTTCCGCGATGCCCTGCCCCTGCTGCCCAGCCCAGAGATGTTCGTGAGCCTTGGACGCTATGCCTATCTGGCGCTGCGGCGGGAAGATGAGACCGGTCCGGCCCTGGCCAGCCTGATCGCCAGCCCCGCGCCCGGCGGCGCCTATCTGCAACTGACCCTGGTGGGCGGCGCGCCAGAAGCGCAGGGGGAGGATCCATTGGTGCCCGTGTCGGACAGCACACCGGTTGCGGCTCCGGAGGACGCGGAGACCGACATTGGCGTGCGGCTGGAAACCCGGGGCCACGCGCCGCTGGACGGTATGGGGTTCGAGGCCGGCAAGGACCAGATGGGGGCCGAGGTTCCGCAGGTTCTGCGCGATCTGGCCGACTGGCTTGGGGCCGATCCGGCGCGGCGCGTGGCGCTGGTGGGGCACAGCGACTGGACCGGATCGGCCGAGGCCAACCAGCGGCTGTCACGGCAGCGGGCACAGGCGGTGGCCGCGATCCTGACCGGCGAGTTGGGTGTCGGGGCGCGCCAGATCGAAACCCATGGCGCGGGGTATCTTGCGCCGCGTGTCTCCAACGCCACGCCCGAGGGGCGGGCCGCCAACCGCCGGGTCGAGGTGGTGCTGCGGCCCCCGGCGGAGTAGCGGGGGCGCTGCCCCCTCTGGCCCTGCCGGGCCATTCACCCCCGAAGTATTTGTGCCAAGAAAAAGAAGCGCCGTTCGGCATTTGATCCGAGAAGATCAATTAAGGCGCGAACGGGCGGAGCCCCAGCCGGCTCGGAAAGGCTCCGGCGTAGCGTCTCCGGTGCGAAGCGGCAGCGCCGCAAGCCGTTCTACAGCCGCGCGGCCAGACGGGTGCCCTGGTCGATGGCGCGTTTGGCATCCAGTTCCGCCGCCTTGTCGGCGCCGCCGATGACATGCACCTCGGTCCCGGCGGCGGTGAGCGCATCGGCGAGGGCGCGATTGGGCAGTTGTCCGGCACAGAGCACGATGGTGTCCACGGCCAGCGTTTCCGACACATCGTTGCGGGTGATGTGCAACCCGGCGTCGTCGATCCGGTCGTAGGTGACGCCGCCCAGCATGGTCACGCCCTTCATCTTCAGCGTCGCACGGTGGATCCAGCCGGTGGTCTTGCCCAGCCGTTTGCCGGGTTTTTCCGCCTTGCGTTGCAGCAGGGTCACCTGACGCGCGGACGGTTCGGGCTGTGGGCCTTCGGGCGCAAGGCCCGCCGGTGCGAGGCCGGGATCGGTGACGCCCCATTCGCGCAGCCACAGATCGAGATCCTCGGTCGGGCTGTGGTCCTGGTGGACCAGATATTCGGCCACGTCGAAACCGATGCCGCCCGCGCCGATCACCGCCACGCGCGGCCCGGCGGGGACGCGGCCCTCCAGCAGGTCGGCGTAACCGATCACCTGCGGCGCCTGCTGGCCCGGGATCTGCGGGTCGCGCGGCAGGACACCGGTGGCCAGCACCACCGCATCGAAACCGGTCAGGTCTTCGGCGGCGACCTCGTGGTTCAGGTGCAGCGTGGCGGTGCTGGTATCCAGTTCCGTGGCGAACCAGTCCACAAGGCCGTGAAATTCCTCTTTCCCCGGCACCTGGCGGGCCAGGTTCAACTGGCCGCCGATGCGGGCTGCCTTGTCGAACAGGGTCACATCATGGCCGCGACCGGCGGCGGCGATGGTGGTGGCCAGCCCCGCCGGGCCCGCCCCCACCACGGCGATGCGGCGCGGGGTGGCGGCGGGGGTCAGCGTCAGCTCGGTCTCGTGGCAGGCCCGCGGGTTGACGAGGCAACTGCTGATCTTGCCCGAAAACGTGTGATCCAGGCAGGCCTGGTTGCAGGCGATACAGGGGGCGATGCGGGCGGCATCGCCCCGGGCGGACTTGGCCACGAAATCGGCATCAGCAAGGAAGGGCCGGGCCATCGACACCATGTCTGCGCAGCCCTCGGCCAGCACCGCTTCGGCCACCTCGGGGGTGTTGATCCGATTCGAGGTGATGATGGGAATCGAGACCTCGCCCATCAGTTTCTTCGTCACCCAGGTGAAGGCGCGGCGCGGGACGCTGGTGGCAATGGTGGGAATACGAGCCTCGTGCCAGCCGATGCCGGTGTTCAGGATCGATGCCCCGGCCTTTTCCATTGCGCGGGCCAGCGTGACGACCTCGTCCCAGGTGGAGCCATCGGGCACCAGGTCGATCATCGACAGCCGGTAGATGATGATGAAATCGGCCCCCACGGTGGCGCGGGTACGGCGCATGACCTCCAGCGGCAGGCGCATCCGGTTTTCATACGACCCGCCCCAGCGATCACTGCGGCGGTTGGTGTTGCGCACGAGGAACTGGTTCAGGAAATAGCCTTCCGAGCCCATGATCTCGACCCCGTCGTACCCCGCCTCGCGAGCGCGGCCGGCGGTGGCGGCGATGTCGGCAATCTGTTTCTCGATGCCGGCCTCGTCCAGTTCGGCGGGCGGGAAGGGCGAGATCGGGGATTTGATCGCAGAGGGCGCGACGCAGTCGGGGGAATAGGCATAGCGGCCCGCGTGCAGGATCTGCATCACGATGCGCCCGCCGGCGTCATGCACCCGGTCGGTGACGATGCGGTGATGGGGGATGTCCTCGGGCCGGTACAGCCCCGCCGCGCCCTTCAGAACCGCGCCTTCGGGGTTGGGGGCCATGCCGCCGGTGACCATCAGGCCGACACCGCCCCGGGCCCGTTCGGCATAGAATTCCGCCACCCGGCCCCAGTCGTCGGTTTCTTCCAGACCGGTGTGCATGGATCCCATCAGAACCCGGTTGAGCAGGGTCACATGGCCCAGATCCAGCGGTGCCAGAAGATGCGGATAGGTTGTCATTGGCGCGGCTCCCCCCGTTGCTGGGCACAGGTTTCCCTGCCCGCGTGGGGTTTGTCACGTTCAACGCGGCGTCACGGACGCTCAGGCCTCCTGATCAGGAACCGGGGCGGCGTTGGCGGCGCGCATGGCGGCCAGGAACCGGTCCAGCGTCTGGCGCATCTGGGCATCGGTCATCGGCACGGCCTCGTGCGAGTGCACCGACAGGGCCACCAGCCGACCTTTCATTGCCAGAACCGCCCGCCACGAGGTGTCCTGCAGGTCGTCCGGCCGCCCGGTGCTGCGGTCGCGCACCTTCAGCAACAGCACATCGCCGTTGCGACGGATGTCCAGCAGTGTCACCGTATCGGCCCGGTTGTCATGGGACAGTGCCGCCCGGCCCGAGGTCGACCGCAGGAAGCGTTCCAGCTGGGCGGCGGTGGGTGCTTGCGGCTGATCGGTTTCCGGCGACACCAGCGCGGTCAGCACGCCCGGCGCCGTGGGGCCTTCCGGTTCGCCGTTCAGCGTGGCGCAACTGCCCAGCAGCACGAAAGACCCGCTGTCGCGGTCACGGCTTCCGGACTTGTCGATGCAATAGCCCGCCGGACCCACCACCGTGACCGAGTTCTGCGCCACGCGCAGGGCGGTCACCGGACCGTGGCCGAAGGCCGAGCGTCCAGCGAATTCGCCGTTGGCGTCGCAGCCCGACAGGGCCAGAACGCCGAGGGCGGCCACGACAGCCGCCCCCTTGGCACCCATGCGATCAGAGATCGGCATAGATGTGCTTTTCTTCCTTCGCGCCGGGATGGGTAACCGCGCCCAGACGGGTCGCGCCCACCAGCTGCGCGTATTTCCACAGCGCCCCGGCGGCATAGATGGTGTCGCGCGGGCCTGTCCAGGCCTCCTTGCGGGCGGCCAGGTCTTCATCGCTCAACGCGACCGAGATCTCGCCCTTGATCGCGTCGATGGTAATCTCGTCGCCATCCTGCAGCAGCGCGATGGGGCCGCAATGGGCCGCTTCCGGGCCGACATGGCCGACGCAGAAACCACGGGTGGCGCCCGAGAACCGGCCATCGGTGATCAGCGCCACCTTCTTGCCCATGCCTTGACCGGACAGGGCAGCGGTGGTGGCCAGCATCTCGCGCATGCCGGGGCCGCCGGCGGGGCCTTCGTTGCGGATCACCAGGACCTCGCCTTCCTTGTACTGGCGCGCTTTCACGGCCTCGAAGGCATCTTCCTCGCATTCGAACACGCGCGCCGGGCCGGTGAAGACCTGCTCTTCGTCGCTCATGCCCGCGACCTTCACGATGGCGCCGTCAGGGGCCAGGTTGCCCTTCAACCCGACCACACCGCCGGTCTGGGTGATCGGCTTGTCCACCGGATAGATGACACGGCCATCCGCCTCGCCCTCGATCAGGTCCAACTCCTCGCCGATGACACGGCCCGAGGCGGTCATGCAGTCCTCGTGGATCAGACCGGCGCGGCGCAGTTCCTTCAGGACCACCGGCACGCCGCCGGCCTCGTACAGATCCTTGGCCACGAACTGTCCGCCGGGCTTGAGGTCGACGAAATAGGGGGTGTCGCGGAAAATGTCGCAAACATCGTCAAGGTTGAAGTCGATCCCGGCCTCATGGGCAATCGCGGGCAGGTGCAGACCGGCGTTGGTCGAGCCGCCGGTGCAGGCCACGACGCGCGCGGCGTTTTCCAGCGATTTGCGGGTCACCACGTCACGGGCGCGGATATTCTTTGCCAGCAGGTTCATGACTGCTTCGCCCGAGGCGGTGGAATACTGATCGCGGCTTTCATAGGGCGCCGGAGCACCCGAGCTGTTCATCAGGGCAAGGCCGATGGCCTCGGACACGCAGGCCATGGTGTTGGCGGTGAACTGGCCGCCGCAGGCACCGGCCGACGGGCAGGCGACCTTTTCCAGCGCGGTCAATTCCTCGTCCGAATTGGCCCCGGCCTGATGGCGACCGACGGCCTCGAACACGTCCTGCACGGTCACATCCTTGCCGTTGAACCTGCCCGGCATGATCGATCCGCCGTAGATGAAGACCGACGGCACGTTCAGCCGCACCATGGCCATCATCATGCCCGGCAGCGACTTGTCACAGCCCGCAAGGCCGACGATCGCGTCGTAGCAATGGCCGCGCATGGTCAGTTCCACTGTGTCGGCAATCGCCTCGCGCGAGGCCAGCGAGGACCGCATGCCTTCGTGGCCCATGGCGATGCCGTCGGTCACGGTGATGGTGGTGAACTCGCGCGGGGTGCCATCGGCGGCCTTGACGCCCATCTTCACGGCCTGCGCCTGACGGTTCAGGCTGATGTTGCAGGGCGCGGCCTCGTTCCAGCAGGTGGCGACGCCGATCAACGGCTGGTGGATTTCCTCCTCGCTCATGCCCATCGCATAGTAGTACGACCGGTGCGGCGCGCGCGCCGGGCCCTCGGTCACATGACGGCTGGGAAGTTTGGACTTGTCGAACGTGCGCTTGAGCATCGGATCCTCCGGGAATTCTGGCTGGAAACCGGAATAGGGCGGCCCGCATGCGCGTGCAAGGGCTTCCCCCGCTGACACGGCGGGCTATACCGACCCGAAAAGGACTGCCCATGCCTGCCCGCCCCCTGCCCCCGCGCTTTTCCGCGATGATCGCCCCCGCCCGCACCCGGCCCGCCCTGTGGCGACTGGCGCCGGGGCTGGTGCTGTTGGCGGTGGTCTATCTGGGGCTGAACGCCGCGCTTTGGGCCGCCTACGGGCTGGGTGCGGGCTGGGACCGGGCAGAGATGCTGCTGGCGAAACTCGCGGTGGCCTCGACCCCGGCGACGGCGCTGATCCTGCTGGCCAGCTTTGCGCCGATGGCCCTTGGCGCGGCATTGGCGGCACGGCTGATGCACCGCCGGCCGCTGTGCTCGCTGACCGGGCCGGGCGGGGTGCTGATGCGCCATGCCGGTATCGCGGGGTTGGTCGGGCTGGCGGTCTATGTCCCGGCGCTGGGGCTGTGGCATCTGGTACAGGACAGCCAGCCGAACCTGCCGCCGGGCCTGTGGGTACGGCTGCTGCCGCTGACGCTGGCCGCCATCGCACTGCAGACCTTCGCCGAAGAACTGGTGTTTCGCGGCTATCTGCAAGGCCAGCTGGCGGTGCGCTTTACCCGACCGCTGATCTGGGCCGGACTTCCGGCGCTGGTCTTCGGGGCGCTGCATCACGATCCGGCACGGATGGGCGATGGCGCGCTTGCCGCGGCCATCGCGGCGGCGATCTTCGGCCTTCTGGCCGCCGATCTGACCGCGCGCACCGGCAGCATCGGCGCGGCCTGGGGGCTGCATTTCGTCAACAACACCGCTGCCATCGCGGTGCTGGCCACGCCGGGCACCATCACCGGGCTGGGCCTGCGGGTGACACCCTATACGGTTCAGGACCTTGGCGGGTCGCCGATGGGCACCCTCACCGACCTGATTCCTCTGGTTGCAAGCTGGCTGATCCTGCGCCGGATGTTGCCGCGTTGATTGCAATTCCCCGTGCAGGGTCTTATCTCGGCCCAAACATGGAAAAAGGCCCGGCCATGAACTGGATCTCGAATTACGTCCGCCCGACAATCAATTCGCTCTTCTCGCGGCGCGAGGTGCCCGAGAACCTGTGGACCAAATGTCCCGGCTGCGGCACCATGCTGTTTCACCGTGAACTGGTCGAAAGCCTGAACGTCTGCACCAATTGCGGGCATCACATGGCGCTTGGCCCGCGCGACCGGCTGTTCTCGCTGTTCGACGGCGGTGCCTATATCGAGGTTCCGGTGCCCGCGCCGACGCCCGATCCGCTGCACTTCCGCGACCAGAAGAAATACCCCGAGCGCATGAAGACGGCCCAGAAGAAAACCGGCGAAAGCGAGGCGATGCTGGTGGCCGAGGGCGAGATGGGGCGCACAGGCGCCGTGGTCGCGGTGCAGAATTTCGACTTCATGGGCGGCTCCATGGGTATGCATGTGGGCAACGCGCTGATCGCCGGGGCCGAACGGGCGGTGGAACGGCGCCTGCCCTTCATCGTCTTTGCCGCCGCCGGGGGCGCACGGATGCAGGAAGGCATCCTGTCGCTGATGCAGATGCCGCGGTCGACCGTGGCGGTGCAGATGCTGCGCGAGGCCGGGCTGCCCTATATCGTGGTGCTCACCAACCCGACAACCGGCGGCGTGACCGCCAGCTATGCCATGCTGGGCGACATCCAGATCGCCGAGCCCGACGCGCTGATCTGCTTTGCCGGGCCGCGCGTGATCGAACAGACCATCCGCGAGAAACTGCCCGAGGGCTTCCAGCGCGCCGAATACCTGCTGGAACACGGGATGCTGGACCGGGTTATCCCGCGCAAGGACATGCGCGAGGAACTGATCACCATCCTGCGGATGCTGCTGCGCAAGTCGCCTGCCATCAAGGGCGAACTGCCGCCGCCGGGATCGACGGACAAGAAAGCCGCGAAAGCCGCGCCCGCAAAGGCCGGATCCAAGCCGTGACGACGCCCGGCTCCGACATCCTCCTGGACCGGATGATGTCGCTGCACCCCAAGATCATCGACCTGACGCTGGACCGGGTCTGGCGGCTGCTGGCGCGGCTGGACCATCCCGAAAAGCGGTTGCCGCCGGTGATCCATATTGCCGGGACCAACGGCAAGGGTTCCACCCTGGCGATGCTGCGCGCCGGGCTGGAGGGGGCCGGGCAAAGCTGCCATGCCTATACCTCGCCGCATCTGGTGCGGTTTCACGAGCGGGTGCGGCTGGCCGGAGAGCTGATCTCGGAACCCGCGCTGGCGGTGGTGCTGGACGAATGTCTGGAGCACAACGGCCCCGACCCGATCACCTATTTCGAGATCACCACTGTGGCCGCCCTGCTGGCCTTTTCCCGCACGCCCGCCGACTGGACCCTGCTGGAAGTAGGGCTGGGCGGGCGGCTGGACGCCACCAACGTGGTCGAAAAACCTGCGCTCTGCGTGATCACCCCGGTGTCGGTGGACCACGAACAATATCTGGGCGACACGTTGGCCAAGATCGCCTTTGAAAAAGCCGGGATCCTGAAACGTGGCGTGCCCTGCGTGGTTGGCCCCCAAGACGACGAAGCGCTGGAGGTGATCGAGGCCCAGGCCGCCCGCCTCGGCGCGCCGCTGCTGGTGCATGGCCAGCACTGGCATGTCTGGGAGGAACGGGGCCGCCTGATCTTCCAGGACGAAACCGGGCTGTGCGACCTGCCCCTTCCGGCCCTGCCGGGGGGACACCAGATCACCAATGCCGGCGCCGCGCTGGCCGGGTTGCGGCATCTGGGGTTTGGCGAAGACGCGCTGGAGGCCGCCATGACCGGTCCCGACTGGCCTGCCCGGATGCAGCGGTTGACCGGCACATCCTGGAACGCACTGTTGCCGCAGGCCGAGCTATGGCTCGATGGCGGCCACAACGCGGCGGCGGGCGTGGCATTGGCGCGGCATCTGGACAGCCTGCCAGACCGGGAAACCCACCTGATCTGCGGCATGCTGCGCACCAAGGATGCCAGCGGCTATCTGCGTCCGCTCGCGACAAAAGTGACAGGGGTTCAGGCGGTGTCGATCCCCGGCGCCGAGGCCACACTGACCGCAGAGGAAACCACCCGCGCCGCCCGGCAGGCCGGATTGACCGCCGCGCCCGCCCGCGATGTCGCCGAAGCCTGCACCCGGATCGCCGCCACCGCGCCGCACGCCCGCGTGCTGATTTGCGGCTCGCTCTATCTGGCCGGGACGGTTCTGGCGGCGGCCTGAGCGCCGCCTGACCGGGATCGGCCGCGCAACGCAGGCCGGGACCACCTCGCGCCGCCTAGCGCACCACGAATTCCGCGTGCAGCGCCCCGGCCGCCTTGATGCTTTTCAGGATGTCGATCATGTCGCGCGGCGAGACCCCGAGCGCGTTCAGACCGGCGATGACTTCGGACAGGGTGGTTCCATCGGGCACTTCGGCCAGCCCGGTGCCGGGCTCTTCCTCGATCGCAACATCGGTGCGCGGCACGACAATGGTTTCGCCATCGGCGAAGGGATTGGGCTGCGACACCAGCGGCGTTTCCTGCACTTTCAGGGTCAGGTTGCCCTGCGACACGGCCACCCGGCTGATGCGCACCTCATCGCCCATGACAATCGTGCCCGACCGCTGGTCAACGACCACTCGGGCGCGGCGCTGGGGCACCACCCGCAGGTTTTCGATCTGTGCCATGGCCCGCGCCGGGGATCCGGCCCGCGTGGCATCCAGGTTCAACCGCACGGTGCCCGCGTCCATCGCCTCGGCCACGCCCCGGTCGAAACGGCGGTTGATGACCTGCTCGATCAGCAGCGCGGTGGTGAAATCCGGTGTGCGCAGCGCCAGCCGCAGGGACGACAGCGTCGAGAAATCGAATTCCACCTCCCGCTCAACCCGCGCGCCCGACGGAATCACGCCCGAGGTCGGCACGCCCTGGATCACCGTTGCGGCCTCGCCCTCGATCGAGGCGCCCCCGGCGATCACGGTGCCCTGCGCCACCGCGTAGATCTGGCCATCCGCCGCGTTCAGGGGCGTCATCACCAGAGTACCGCCCAGCAGGCTTTTCGCGTCCCCGATGGCCGAGACGGTGATGTCGATCTGCGAACCGACCCGCGAAAATGGCGGCAAAGTGGCGGTCACGAAGACCGAGGCCACGTTCTTGGGCCGAAACTGCTCTCCGGCCACATTGACGCCCAGCCGTTCAAGGATGTTGGCCATGATTTCTTCAGTGAAAGGCGAGTTTCGCAAGCCGTCTCCAGTGCCGTTCAGCCCGACCACGAGGCCATAGCCCACCAGGTCGTTGCCGCGCACCCCGTCGAATTCCACAAGATCTTTCAGGCGGATTTCACCCGCCTGAACGACGCTGGCCAGCGCAAGCCAGATCAGGGTCAGAAGGGCCCGGATCATCGCAACACCGACACGAGCGACAGGCCGGACAGGCGGGCGGTGAGGGTATAGATCGTCTCCAGCTGGGCCTCGACCTCGCTGAGCCGCAGGGCGGTCTCGAAAGGATCGGCCTGAACCAGCGCGTTCTGCGCCATGCGCAGTGCCGCCGCCTGGCTGTCCGAGCGCAGCCGCGCGGTGTCGATCCGTTCCTCGTCATAGCCGATCCCGGCCTTCAGGGCGGTAACTTCATCGGCGCTGTTCATCAACCCGGCGCCGGCGTCGGCCAGCAGGCGTTTCTGCTCGGCCACATTGCCCGCCAGAAGCCCCTGGCCCATCAGCGCCGTCACCGCCACCTGCTTCAGCACTTCGCGCAGCGGCTGGGCATCGGCACGAGTGGTCAGCGCCACCTGCGCGTTCTCGCCGATATCGAAGGGGGCAAGGTCGGTGGTCGCGCCCTGGTAAACTGTGGTCTCGAAACCGCCGCCGGGGGTGTCGAACCACGCGTCCGCCGCGGCCTGCACCCCGGCGGCGGTGGTCTGCCCGCTCAGCGCGGTGGACAGGCCGGCCAGCAGGGTCGCGGCATCCGCAATGGCGGGCGCATCGGTGGCCACACCGGCAAACAGGCTGCGATCGCCGAAACTGGTGTTCAGCCGTGCCAGAAGCTGGTCAAGCTGGTCGGCGGCCTGGGCGTAGATGGTGTTGCGCTGCGTGGTCTCTCCGGTCGATGCCACATTCAGGTAGTCGGCGCCGGCCCGCGTGGTGATGTCCAGAACCCCGGTCAGCGCCAGTTGCTGTGCTGCCGCGAATTGCCCGGCGTCGCGGTTGCTCGCGGCATAGCCCGCGTTCAGCTTCAGACCGTGTTCGACCCCGGCCAGGGCCCCGAAATTGCCGTCCAGACGGGATTGCAGATCGGACAGCCGGCCCGACCCAAGCTCGGCGGAGAGCTGGTTCAGATCCGCCTTCACCGTGGAGGTCTGGCGCCGCAGCAGGAAGGCGCGCGAGAGGTCGCCGAGGTTCGTTGTCATCATCGCTCAGATCTCCAAGAGGGTGTCGAGCATGCCCTGGGCCGCGGAAATCACCCGGGCGTTGGCGGCATAGGCCTGTTCGATCAGCAGCAGCTTCTGCATTTCGCGATCGCTGTCGACGCCTTCGGCCTGCAACGCCTCGCTCAGCCCCGCATGCCGGGCGGTGGCATGGGCCAGGGCGGTATCCTGCGACAACCGTTCCGTGCCCAGTGCGGTGTAAAGATCGGCGGCCTGTCCGGCAGCGGTGCGGCTGGCGCCCGACAGCGCCGATGATGCGGGGGGATGGGCATTGGCCATGGCGTCGCGCAGGCGCGCCAGTCCGGCGCCATCCCCGACCGCGCCCGGTGCGGCGGCGCCCAGCCCGTCGCGCAGGCGCCAGACCTGCCCGCCCTGCGCCGGATTGACGGCGGCATTCAGCGCCAGCCGCTGCGACAGACCGGTCTCATTGGCCGCCAGGAATGCGCCGCCTCCGTCTGTCAGCAAGCCCGGCGCCCCTGCTGCGACCGTGGGATCGACCCCACTGGCCGAGACCCGGTCCAGCAGGTCACGTGCAAATCCATCCAGTTGCGCCTGTGCCGTCACCGACAGGTCATCGCGCACCGAGACCATGGCCGCCAGCCGCCCGCCCGACAGCAGATGCTTGTCACGGGTCAGGTCGACAGGCTGGCCGTTGACCTGGATGCCCGAGAGCAACCCTGCGCCAGCGGTGTGATGCGCAGTGATCACCGGGGTGGTCTGGAAGTCGAAGGTCGGCGCCGTACCATCGAGCAACAATCCGCCTTCGCTCATCAGCGCGATCATGCCAAGGCCGCGATCCACTTCGCGCACCGGCACCAGCTCCGACACCCGGTCGACCAGACGTTGCCGCGTGTCCTTCAGAGCATTGGCCGCATCGCCACGCATGGTGGCCTTGCGGATGTCGGTGTTCAACTGCGCGATCTGGGTCAGATCGGTTTCCAGTTGCGCCACTGCCTGCCCGATCCCGGCGTCGGCGCGGGCGCGCTCGACCTGGATGCTGTCCGACGTCTGGGCAATCCGGGTCACCAGTTGCGACAGCGCATCCACGACCTGGGTCTGCCGGGCCAGTTGATCAGGGCGCGCCAACGCCGCGACCAGCGCGGTTTCGACGCCACTGACAAGATCGGTCAGCGCGGTTCCCGAACCTGGCTCTCCCTGCAGATCCTGAACCCGCGCTAGAAAGGCGCTGCGGGTGTCCGCCCCGGCCAGATCGGCCGAGGCCGCGCGCTGGTCGGTCAGCAGGGTCAGGGTGCGCACCCGGTCGACCGAGACGATCTGCACGCCGCCGCCCGCCCCCGAGGCACGCGTGCCCAGTTCGACCTCGCGCCGCCCGAAACCTTCGGTCAGTGCGTTGGCCAGGTTGTCGGAGACCACGCTGGCCGATCGGCTGGCGGCGTTCAGCCCGGACAGGGCATTGGCCAGGGCACCGGAAATGCTCATCGCTCAGTCCTTCCCGCGCCTCAGCGCTTGATATTGGTGGTTTCCTGCAGCATCTCGTCCACGGTCTGGATGACCTTGGCGTTCGACGTGTAGGCGCGCTGGGTCTGGATCAGCTCGGTCAGCTCCGAAGCCACGTCGGTGGTCGATTCCTCGCGCGCGTAGTTCACGATGTCCCCGGTCGGCCCGTCGCCCGCGTCCCACAGGAAATACGACCCGCTTTCATTCGAGATGGCGTAGGACTGGTTGTCGAGCGCGATCAGCCCGTTGGGATTGGGCATGTCTACCAGCGGGATCTGATAGACGGTGCGCGAGATCCCGATGTCATACAGCGCGTTGACCATGCCGTTCTGGTCGATGTCGATCTCGATGATGTTGCCCACGGGAGAGCCATCCTTGGTGATCGCTACCGGCGCGAAACTGTCGGACAGCTGGGTGATGCCGTCGGGGTTGTTCAACTGGCCGATGTTGATGTCCAGCGGCCCGCTGGCCACATTCACCGAGACCTCGCCGGTGGCCGGGTTGTAGCCGCCGCCCGAGATCGCCGTGACCGAAGCCAGGGTGCCACCGCCGGTCCGGGTGTCGTGGAAGGTCATCTGGTATTCGCCGATCACCGCCCCGTTCGACCCGGTGTCGCGCAATTCCAGCGTCCAGGTGTTGGTGGCCACGGTCGAACCCGCCGCCGGCACCACCGGCGTGAAGGTCACGTTCAGGTTTTCCGAGGTGCCGAGGTTGTCGAAATACTCCACCGACAGGATCTCGGTATCGCCCGCCGCTCCGGGCTTGGTCGAGGTCGCAGGCAGGTTCACGCCCAGCGTCATCCGCGTTGTCGGCTCTCCGGCGAACTGGTTGATGTTGATCTGCACCGGCTCCAGCCCGTCGACGGTGTCGCGCGGATAGTTGGGAATGGTGCCATCGGCCAGCGCCGGCCAGCCCATCAGAACCTGCCCGGTCTGGCTTTTCAGATAGCCTTCCTCGTCGGTGCGGAAGGATCCGGTGGTCTGCAGCATCATCGGCAGATCGCCGTTGCCGACATTGACCGCCGCCGCGTCGGTGACCGGGAAGAAGCCGCGCCCGCGCACCGCGATATCGGTGGAATTGCTGGTGCCGATAAGCGCCCCGCGTTCGTCCACCAGCCGCTGATGCGTCATCCGAACCCCGCCCGCCGAATAGGCGTTGTCGGAACTGCCGATCACCATCGAATGGAAATCCGCCACCGACCGCTTGTAGCCATAGGTCCCGGCATTGGCGATATTGTCCGAGATCACGGCCAGCTTGCTGGCATTGGCCGACAGGCCCATGACCCCGGCATTCAAAGAAGAGGAAATCGTCACGCCTGTGCCTTTCTGCGTCAGAAACTGGTCTCGGGAACCAGCCTTAGGGCCGCAGGGCTAATTCAGGCTTAACAGATCAACTTTGATGTATTTACCAAGGTTTCCCCGGTTCACGGCCACTGCCGCGACCGAACCAAGGCGCGTCACCCAACAGGCCCGCGCTTCACCAGCATTTCAGGATAGCTGCGAGTTTCAGGGAAGCGGTCCGCCGTTTTCCAGCCAGAATCCAAGGTTGGGAGAGAGTCTTTCCTGCAAGATCGCGTCGTATTGCGCCAACTGGCGCGCACTCAGAACGCCCTTCCAGCGACCATTCGTACCTTTGTTGATAAAGGACTGCGCACCACCTTTCAGAGTTTCCTCCGCCGCTGTGTCAATCTGGGCGGCCGCGCGTTTCATCGATTTGAAATTGACCATCCCGGCGATCTGCGCCTGCATCTCTTCGGAACATCCGGTGCCCAGGAACCCGTCTATGCGGGCAATTTCGCCGGACAGATCCTGCAGCAGATCTGCGAAATGCACGAACAGGATGTTGGGACGGTCCTTCAGTTGCCACCATGTTTGCAGATGGTGAAAACAGGAGCCAAACGGATAGCCTTCCGTCTCCCACGGGAAATTCCCCTTGCCGATCCACATGTCCCAGAAACCAGCCAGAGTTTCCGGCGGGCGTGGCAGAGGGTCAAACTCCGGATCTGCGGGTTGCTCGAAAAACATATCTTCGAAACTGCAATAGAAGTTCCACAAGGACATGAAGACATCGCGCGGATCGCGGGCCACGATCACATAGCACACATCCGGAGAAATCCGATGCCCGTCCGCCGGCATATGACTCTTCAAGCAACGGCGATGGGTCTGGGCCTCGATTGTGGCCTCGATTTCTTCGAAGGGCCGGGGACGTAACTCGACATAGGGCGAATACGCCGGAATATCGCGCACCTGAAGATCCTGAAAAATCAGGTGCAGGATGATGTTCTGCATCCATGTCGTACCCGCCTTGGGCGGCGTTGACACAACAATATCGCCCGGACGCAATCGCACGCGCGACCAGCGGGCTCCCTCCACCATGGCACTGGAATAGGTTCGATCTGGACCGGTCATGGCATCTGTCTCCGCGACTGTGATGCCTGACACTAGCACAAGGCCGACAGCCAAACGAACTGACCGTTCCGGCTACAACGCGCGCAGCCGGACTGCGGCCTCCGATACGGGCTATTCGGGGTCGATCACCCGCAGGTGCAGGTCGCGCAGCTGCTCGTTTGTGGGCAGGCTGGGGGCGTCCATCATCAGGTCTTCGGCGCGCTGGTTCATCGGGAACATGATGACCTCGCGGATGTTCTGCTGGTCGGCCAGCAGCATCACGATGCGGTCGATGCCCGCCGCGCAGCCGCCGTGGGGGGGCGCGCCGTATTTGAACGCGGTGGCCAGGCCGCCGAAGCGTTTCTCGACCTCGTCCTTGCCATAGCCGGCAATCTCGAAGGCGCGGAACATGATCTCGGGCTTGTGGTTCCGGATCGCGCCGGAGACCAGTTCATAGCCGTTGCAGGCCAGATCGTACTGATAGCCCAGAACGTCCAGCGGATCGCTGTCCAGCGCGTCCATCCCGCCCTGCGGCATGGAGAAGGGGTTGTGCTCGAAATCGACCTCGCCGGTTTCTTCATCCTTCTCGTAGATCGGGAAATCGACGATCCAGGCGAAGGCGAAACGGTTCTGGTCGGTAAGGCCCAACTCGTCGCCGATGACGGTGCGGGCGCGGCCCGCGACGGCCTCGAACGCCTTGGGCTTGCCGCCCAGGAAGAAGGCCGCATCGCCCACGTCCAGCCCCAGTTGCTGGCGGATCGCCTCGGTGCGATCGGGGCCGATGTTCTTGGCCAGGGGGCCGGCTGCTTCCATGTACTTTCCTTCGCCCAACTTCACACGGTCTTTCCGCCACTTGTTGCGCGCTTCGTTCTTCAGTTGTTCAAATTGCTGATCGGCAACACCGAGAATGTCGCTTGTCGCCGTCCTGGCGACTTGTTTCTCAAAATCTTGGAGCGAAGGCTCGGCAACTTCACGCCAGAAGATATAGCCCATGCCGGGCAGCCCCTGTTCCTGGGCGAATTTGTTCATCCGGTCGCAGAATTTGCGGCTGCCGCCCTTGGGGGCGGGGATGGCGCGGATCTCGGTGCCCTCCTGTTCCAGCAGCTTGGCGAAGATGGCAAAGCCCGAGCCGCGGAAATGCTCGCTGACAACCTGCATCTTGATCGGGTTGCGCAGGTCGGGCTTGTCGGTGCCGTACCACAGCGCCGCGTCGCGATAGCTGATCTGCGGCCAGTCCTGCGGGGCATCGACCTTGCGGCCGCCGCCGAATTCCTCGAACACCCCCGCGATCACCGGCGAGATGGTGTCGAACACATCCTGCTGGGTGACGAAGGACATCTCCATGTCGAGCTGGTAGAAATCGGTGGGCGAGCGGTCGGCGCGCGGGTCTTCATCGCGGAAGCACGGCGCGATCTGGAAATACTTGTCGAAGCCCGACACCATGATCAGCTGCTTGAACAGCTGCGGCGCCTGCGGCAGCGCATAGAAGCGGCCCGGATGCAGACGGCTGGGCACCAGGAAATCGCGCGCGCCCTCGGGGCTGGATGCCGTGATGATCGGGGTCTGGAATTCGTTGAAGCCCTTGTCCCACATGCGCTTGCGCATGGAGGCCACCACGTTCGAGCGCAGCAGCATGTTGTCCTGCAGCTTCTCGCGGCGCAGGTCCAGATAGCGGTATTTCAGCCGGGTTTCCTCGGGGTACTCCTGATCGCCGAAGACCATCAGCGGCAGCTCGTCGGCGGCACCCAGCACTTCCAACTCGCGGACATAGACCTCGATCTCGCCGGTGGGCAGCTTGGGGTTGATCAGGCTCTCGTCACGGGCCTTCACGGTGCCATCGATGCGGATACACCATTCGCTGCGGACCTTTTCCAGCTCGGCAAAGGCCGGGCTGTCGCCGTCGCACAGGATCTGCGTCACGCCGTAATGGTCGCGCAGGTCGATGAACAGCACGCCGCCGTGGTCACGCACGCGGTGAACCCAGCCCGACAGGCGGACAGTCTGGCCCACGTGGCTCTTGTTCAGGTCGGCGCAGGTCTGGCTGCGATAGGCGTGCATGGCGGTTCCTCGGGCTGAATGGTCCGCGCCGATACACAGCGCGCAGGGCGCGAAGTCAAGGGCAGGCGGGCGGGTTCGGCCCGTCGCGGGGGTAAACGGGGCGGAAAACCGAAGGTCGGCGGCTTTATCCGGTGCGTACCAGCCGCGCCGGGATCAATCCGCGCAGGGAGTTGCCCATCTCGATGCAGGTGGCGCGCGCCAGTTCCTTTGGCGTCAGCACCGCCTCGCGCACAGCCCCCTGCGCCAGCATCTCGGCGCGCAGCACGCCCGGCAGCAGCCCGCAGGCCAGCGGCGGAGTCAGGCGCACCCCGTCCAGCGTGACGAACAGATTGGTGATGGAACCCTCGCAGATCTCGCCCCGCTCGTTGCACAGGATCACCTCATCCACACCGGCCGGCATCGCCGACCGCGCCGCCTCGTACAGATCGCGGCGGGTGGTCTTGTGGCGCAGCAGCGGGTCATCCGAGGGCAGGCGCACGTCCGACAGCATCACCTGCCATTCCGGCGGAGTGGGCGGCAATGGCGCGGTGGTCAGCACCAACGCCCCGTTCCGCGCCAAAGTCAGGCGACAGCGCAGCGGCCCCGGCCCGGTGATCCCAGCCAGCTTCGCCATGGCGGCAGCGCGATCAAAGGCAAAGCACAGTGCCGCAGCCGACCCCGCCAGACGGTCCAGATGCGCCGCCTGCCGCCGCACACCTTCGCCGGGTTTCCACCCGAAGGTTTCGATCAGGTTCAAGTCGAGATCCGGGCGAAACGGGCTTTCCACAGGGCTTCCTCGTATTCCGACGCGGCGGTGCTGTCCCAGACCACGCCGCCGCCGACGTTCAGGGTGGCCTGCCCGTTTTCCACCATCAGGGTGCGGATGGCCACGTTGAACTCGGACCGCCCGTCCGGCGCGGCCCAGCCGATGGCACCGCAATAAATCTCGCGCGGTTCGGGTTCCAGATCGGCCAGAACCTCCATCGCGCGCAGCTTCGGGGCGCCGGTCACGGACCCGCAGGGAAACAGCGCCCGCAGGATCGCGCCCAGACCGCAGCCCGGCAAAAGGTCCGCCGCCACTCGCGACACCATCTGGTGCACCGTGGCATAGGTCTCGACCGCGAACAGCTCGGGCACCTGCACCGAACCGGGCCGCGACACCCGGCTGATGTCATTGCGCAGAAGGTCCACGATCATCAGGTTCTCGGCCAGATTCTTCTCGTCCGCCATCAGGAAGGCCCGCGCCGCCGCATCGGCCCCCGGATCCGCATGGCGCGGCTGGGTGCCCTTCATCGGCCTTGTCTCGATCCGCCCCTCGGCATCGGTGCGGAAGAACAACTCGGGCGAGCGACTGAGCAGGTCGGGCAAGCCCTCCTGCCGCACCAGCACGCCATGGCCCACCGGCTGCGCGGCGGCCAGCGCGGCATAAAGCGCGCCGCTGTCGCCCTCCACCTCGGCCCGCATCGGGAAGGTCAGATTGGCCTGATACAGGTCGCCGGCCCCGATCAGCCCGTGCAACCGGTCAAAGGCCGCCGCATAGAGATCCGCATCCCACGTCGGCACCAACCGGCCCAGCCGTGCGCCCGGCGTCAGCACCGGGGCGGGCTGCGGCGCGTCGAACACCCCGAAGCACAGCAGCGGCAGGCGGCGCTGCGCCGGCATCCGGGGCGCCAGCCGCGCCTCAAGCGCGTAGCCCAGCTCATAGCTGGCATAGCCCGCCAGCCAGAACCCCGCCGCCCGCGCCGCATCCAGCGCCGCAAGGGCCGCGGGCACGTCTTCGGCGGCCGTGGCCGAGATCAGCCGGACCGGATCGGCAAACCCTGCCGCGCCGCCCTCCGGACCGTGATCGAAAATGATGTCGCGCACCCGGTTCCCCTGCCCCGCACGCCTTGGGCTATAGCGCCTCGCAGCCGTTCCCGACAACGGCCAAGCGACATCCGCCCGCCGGATCCCGCCTTGCCGCAGCCGCCCCGGCACCCCTCGCCAATCCGCGCCCCGGCCCGCCCGCGCGCAGCCGCAGCCTCACCGCGCCGGAAAAACCGCACGCGTGCCCTTGCGCCGGGTCTGGCCTTGTCTATAACCCGCGAGGATTTGGGCGCAGCGGGGCGCCCGACTCGTGGGACATAAAGGGACGCCGACATGCCGAAGAGAACCGATATCCAGTCGATCATGATCATCGGAGCGGGTCCCATCGTCATCGGACAGGCCTGCGAATTCGACTACTCCGGCGCCCAGGCTTGCAAGGCCCTGCGCGAGGAAGGCTACCGGGTCATTCTGGTGAACTCCAACCCGGCGACGATCATGACCGATCCGGGGCTGGCCGATGCCACCTATATCGAGCCGATCACCCCCGAAACCGTCGCCAAGATCATCGAGAAGGAACGCCCCGACGCGCTGCTGCCCACCATGGGCGGCCAGACCGGGCTGAACACCTCGCTGGCGCTGGCCGACATGGGCGTGCTGCACAAGTTCAACGTGGAACTGATCGGCGCCAACCGCGCCGCCATCGAAATGGCCGAGGACCGCAAGCTGTTCCGCGAAGCCATGGACCGGATCGGCCTTGAAAACCCGCGCGCCACCATCGCCAACACCATGGAAGAATGCATGGCGGCGCTGGAGGACATCGGCCTGCCCGCGATCATCCGCCCCGCCTTCACGCTGGGCGGCACCGGCGGCGGCGTGGCCTACAACCGCGAAGATTATGAATACTACTGCCGGACCGGGCTCGATGCCTCGCCCGTCACCCAGATCCTGATCGACGAGTCGCTTCTGGGCTGGAAGGAGTTCGAGATGGAAGTGGTGCGCGACCGCGCCGACAACGCCATCATCGTCTGCGCCATCGAAAACGTCGATCCCATGGGCGTGCACACCGGCGACAGCATCACCGTCGCCCCGGCGCTGACCCTGACCGACAAGGAATACCAGATCATGCGCAACGGCTCGATTGCCGTGCTGCGCGAGATCGGCGTCGAGACCGGCGGCTCGAACGTGCAATGGGCCATCAACCCCGAAGACGGGCGCATGGTGGTGATCGAGATGAACCCGCGGGTGTCGCGCTCCTCGGCGCTGGCCTCCAAGGCGACCGGCTTCCCCATCGCCAAGATCGCCGCCAAGCTGGCCGTGGGCTATACGCTGGACGAGCTGGACAACGACATCACCAAGGTGACCCCGGCCAGCTTCGAGCCGACCATCGACTATGTGGTTACCAAGATCCCGCGCTTTGCGTTTGAGAAATTCCCCGGCTCGAAACCGAACCTGACCACCGCCATGAAATCCGTGGGCGAGGCCATGGCCATCGGCCGGACCTTCCACGAATCGATGCAGAAGGCGCTGGCCTCGATGGAAACCGGGCTGACCGGCTTTGACGAGATCCACATCGAAGGCGTGCCCGCCGCCGACCGCATCGCCACCGCCGACAGCAAGGGCGACCCGGTGCTCGCGCAGATCCTGGTGGGTGCCGACGCCGACGCGCAGATGGCCATCGACAAGGCCGTCACCCGCGCCCTGTCGGAACAGACCCCGGACCGGATCCGCGTCATCGCCCAGGCCATGCGTTTCGGCTTCTCGGACGACGAGATCCAGCAGATCACGTCCTTCGACCCATGGTTCCTGGCCCGCATCCGCGAGATCATCGGCGCCGAGGCCACCCTGCGCCGCGACGGCCTGCCGGTCACCGAAGACGGGCTGCGTCAGGTCAAGATGCTGGGCTTCTCGGACGCCCGCCTCGGCAAGCTCACCGGTCGTGACGAGGACAACGTCCGCCGCGCCCGCCAGCACCTTGGCGTGCACGCGGTGTTCAAGCGCATCGACACCTGCGCCGCCGAGTTCGAAGCCCAGACCCCCTATATGTACTCCACCTATGAATCCCCCGTCATGGGCGAGGTCGAATGCGAATCCCGCCCCACCGACGCCAGGAAGGTGGTCATCCTGGGCGGCGGGCCGAACCGCATCGGGCAAGGGATCGAGTTCGACTATTGCTGCTGCCACGCCTGTTTCGCGCTGACCGAGGCCGGCTATGAAACCATCATGGTCAACTGCAACCCGGAAACCGTGTCCACCGACTACGACACCTCGGACCGGCTCTATTTCGAACCGCTGACCTTCGAACACGTGATGGAGATCCTGCGGATCGAGCAGAAGAAGGGCACCCTGCACGGCGTCATCGTGCAGTTCGGCGGCCAGACCCCGCTGAAACTGGCCAATGCGCTGGAAGAGGCGGGCATCCCGATCCTCGGCACCACGCCGGACGCCATCGACCTGGCCGAGGACCGTGAACGCTTCCAGGCGCTGGTCACCAAGCTGGACCTGGCGCAGCCGAAGAACGGCATCGCCTCCACCGACGCGCAGGCACTGGCCATCGCCGGGGATATCGGCTTCCCGTTGGTGATCCGCCCCTCCTATGTGCTGGGCGGCCGCGCCATGGAAATCGTGCGCGACATGGCGCAGCTCGAACGCTACATCGCCGAGGCCGTGGTGGTTTCGGGCGACAGCCCGGTGCTGCTCGACAGCTACCTCTCCGGCGCGGTCGAGATCGACGTGGATGCGCTCTGTGACGGCGAGACCGTGCATGTGGCCGGCATCATGCAGCACATCGAGGAGGCCGGCGTGCATTCGGGCGACAGCGCCTGCTCGCTGCCGCCCTATTCGCTGAGTCCCGAGATCCTGGCCGAGCTGCGCCGCCAGACCGAGGCGCTGGCGCTGGCCCTGAAGGTCGTCGGCCTGATGAACGTGCAATTCGCGGTCAAGGACGGCACCATCTACCTGATCGAGGTCAACCCCCGCGCCTCGCGCACCGTGCCCTTCGTGGCCAAGGCCGTCGGCAGCCCGATCGCCGCCATCGCCTCGCGCCTGATGGCCGGTGAGAAGATCTCGGACTTCGACCTGAAGGAAATGCCCGCCGACCGCTTCGCGGTGAAAGAGGCGGTGCTGCCCTTCGCCCGCTTCCAGGGCGTCGACACGCTGCTGGGGCCGGAAATGCGCTCCACCGGCGAGGTCATGGGCGCCGATCCGGACTTCCACACCGCCTTCCTGAAAGCCCAGCTTGGCGCCGGAACCATCCTGCCCGACAGCGGCACGGTGTTCCTGTCGATCAAGGAGTCCGACAAGACCCCGCAGCTGATCGAGGCGGCCAAGGCGCTGGTCGACACCGGCTTCGACATCCTCGCCACGCGCGGCACCACCGCCTTCCTGGCCGAGGCCGGCATCGACAGCCAGATCGTCAACAAGGTCTATGAAGGCCGCCCCAACATCGTCGACGTGATGAAGGACGGCAAGATCGCGCTGGTGATGAACACCACCGAGGGCGCGCAGGCGGTGGAAGACAGCCGCTCGATGCGCAACGTCGCCCTGATGGACCGCATCCCCTATTTCACCACACTCGCCGCCAGCCACGCCGCCGCGCTGGCGATGAAGGCCCGCGGGGAAAAGGGCTTCGAGGTCCGGTCGCTGCAAGAGGCGTGAGGCCCACCAGCAAAGATGGGAAAAGCCGCCCTTCTGGGCGGCTTTCTTTTGGCGGCATGTTTACCGTCTCAGAACCCGGGTTGGGATGAAATCTCCGTTGGGTCGAAATTCCACAGGTCGATCAGGTTTGATGATCCGTCGCCCGCCTTGGTTGCCACGGCAAACACAGGATACTTCAAACCATTGCTCGCCGGTGATGCACCGACAATTTCCATTCGGGATACCTGCTTCGGCGGCAGCGTGATGTACTCGGTATGATCGTCTTCGATTGCATCGGATTCGTCGAATATGATCGAATAAGCCTCGATCGTAACAGGCCGTGATTCACCGTTGCGGAGAGTCACATCCAGGACAATGGGAACCCCTGGGTGCAAATGCCGCGAAAACACCGTTGCCTCCTTGATCTCGATATTGGCCAGACCAACGGTCGGCGCAATCGACGCCGCCCCGCCAGATTGGACCTGTTCGGGCAAGGACTGGCTGTTCGGGGGGCCCTCAAAGACAAAGTTCGTAGAGCCGCCATTTGGATTGCTTTCGGGGACGGGGTCGGAGACCTCGGGCCCGGCAAGGTCGCCGTAGGTTTCGCAGCCGCCCAGCGCCGCGCACAGCGCAAGGACCAGGATTGGTTGTGCAAAATGTTTCATCAGACCACCCTGAACCTTTCGCTTCGGGCGTTCAGGCCCGCCATGACTTCCAACCGTTTGTCGCCCCGGCGGCGGGTCGGCATGGCAACGGGCATGCTGACTCTGGATCTGGCCCGAACATAGGGATCCCAGGCATATTTGTCGCCTTCATGTGGAACCGGCGGGCCATCGCCCAGTGAATGATAAAGCCCGGTACCGACATCAACGGCGCTATCCACATAGGCGCGATCATCGTAAATCGCGGAAAGCAGGCTGCCCTGTTGCGGCTGTCGCGATTTTGAGTTGTCCAGTTCCAGCTCGGCTGTGACATCGTCGCCGGACTGGACCCAGTCTGCCAACAGCTCCAGAACCGAAATGAAAACCGGTATCAACGACGCCCAGGCAATCGCATGGGCCGGCGCAGGTTTAAACCCGGCGGGCCTTCGTGCGTTGAACGGATCAAGCGTTACGGCCGCCGCCGCCGTTGCACCAACCAGCACATAGCGCCGTGAGACAACACCAAGTGATCCCTTTTCGCGCGATGAGAGGTACCAATCCTGCAACTCGCTTTCACGCAGGTTCCTTGGCAGCTTCAGCGTATCCTGTCGGAAGATATTCATTTCAATTCCCCCTCACAATACGTAATAAAAATACCACCAAAATTACCTAGGGTAAAGCATGGTCGCTATTCGCGCGACTAGAAGAGCCGCCGCAGGCCCCTTCTACCCCTCCTCCTCCACCCGATCCCAGAACACGCTTTCGCCCCACTCCGGGCGGTTCCGCCCGATCTCGCGGGCGACCTGTTCCGGGCGCAGGACGAAATCGGTGATGTCGGGGCCTTCGACGATCTGCGCCAGCCGTCCGTGGACATAGGCGGTCAGCACCCGGTTCATCCGCGCGCCATGGCCCGGCCCCATCACCTTGAAGTATTTCAGCACATCCGAACTCACCCGGAAGGTGGTCTTCACCAACTTCTGGCTGAACACATCCGGGTCGTCGTGGATGGCGTGCCACTGATACGGCACCCGCTCTTTCAGGCGCACCACGTCCAGGCTGTCGAATTCCAGCTGCTTCAGCGCGTCCGCATACAGCGCCAGGTGCATGCGTTTCTTCCGGGTCTGGCGGGGTGCGCTCATCGGGGTCTCCTTCGGTTTCGGCCAGACTCTCACCGAAGGGTTAACCGCCGCTGACACCACCGCGCGCAGCCATACACCGGCCATACCTTTTCCAGACGCTTTCCAGCCCGCGAAAATCGCCGCGTTGCGCGCCCGGCGCCACCCCGCTAGGCTCGCCCCGAACCGCGACCTTTGAAAGGGACACCATGCGCCTGATCCTGCTTCTTGCCCTTTGCACCGCGCTCTCCGCCTGTGGCGGCGTGCCGCTGGTTCCGCTGATCTGATGCGCCGGGCTCTGCTGCCGCTGCTGGCCCTCGGGGCCTGCGTCAACACCGCGCTGCCGGTGACCCACGGGCCGATCACCACGGCGGATGCATTCCAGGCCACGGTGGCGGGCAAGACCGTCGCCAATGCCGATACCACGGTTACGATCCATCGCAATGGCACCCTGTCGGGGTCCACAAAAGGGACTGAGATTTCAGGGGTTTGGGAGTTCCGCGACGGCCAGTGGTGCCGCACCATCACCGCCCCCGCCGCCAGTGCCGAGGATTGCCAACTGTGGCGGATCGACGGCAACCTTGTGACCATCCGGCGCGATGGCGGCAAGGGCGAGACGCTGCGCTTCCGGGTCGCCACCCCCGGCTAGTCCCGCCGATTTGACTCAAATGACACGGAACTGACACCGGAGCGTTAAGCTTCCGACAACCTCCCCGGCCTATCTCAAGGGACACCGGCCGGAGGTTGTTATCGAGTGTTGATGTTTCGGGGGCCCGTGCCGCAAGGCCGGGCCCTTGCCTCTGCCCCGCGCCGCGCATACCAAACCCCCATGGCCAAGCTCTACTTCCACTATTCGACCATGAACGCCGGGAAATCCACGGCGCTGCTGCAAGCGGACTACAACTATCGCGAGCGCGGGATGGACACCTTGCGCCTGACCGCCCGGCTGGACCGGCGCGCGGGCATGGGGAAGATCGCCTCGCGCATCGGAATTTCCGAACCGGCCCAGACCTTTGCCGACGACACCGACCTGTTCGAGATGATCGCGGCCCGCCAGTCCGAAGGCCCCTGCGCCTGTGTCTTCGTGGATGAAGCGCAGTTCCTGACCGAAGCGCAGGTCTGGCAACTGGCGCAGGCGGTGGACGATCTGGGGGTGCCGATCATGTGCTACGGGCTGCGGGTGGATTTTCGCGGCAAGCTGTTTCCCGGCTCGGCCGCCCTGCTGGCGCTGGCCGACGAAATGCGTGAGGTGCGCACCATCTGCCATTGCGGCAAGAAGGCCACGATGGTGGTGCGCCACGGGCCCGACGGCCGTCCGCTGCGCGACGGCGCGCAGGTGCAGATCGGTGGCAATGAAACCTATGTCTCGCTGTGCCGCCGCCATTGGCGAAAGGCGATGGAGGACGCGGCTCAGTAGAGCCGCGCGCCCGGCGGCACATCGGCATCCGGGGCCAGCAGCACCACCTCGCCGCTTTCATCTGGCACCCCCACAACCAGCGCCTCGGACATGAACGGGCCGATCTGGCGCGGCGCGAAGTTCACCACGCCCATGACCATCCGCCCTTCCAGCGCCTCCAGAGCATAGTTCTTCGTGATCTGGGCCGAGCTTTTCTTGACCCCGATCTCGGGCCCATAGTCGACCCACAGCTTGTAGGCGGGCTTGCGGGCCTCGGGGAAGGCCTCGGCCTTCACCACCCGGCCCGCGCGGATGTCGATCTTCAGGAAATCGTCAAAGCTGGCCGTCACTTGCCCAACTCCCGCGAGCGACTGGCCGCCGCCGCCACGGTGGCGCGGATCAGCGGCGGCAGGCCGTCGGTTTCGGACATCAGCACCGCCAGACCTGCCGCCGTGGTGCCGTTCGGGCTGGTGACATTCTCGCGCAGGGTGGCCGCGCTGTCGTCCGAAGCCATGGCCAGCGCCCCGGCCCCTGCCACGGTGGCGGTCGCCAGTTGCACGGACAGATCGCGCGGCAGCCCCTCGGCCTCGCCCGCCGCTGCCAGCGCCTCGATCATGTGAAAGACATAGGCCGGGCCGCTGCCCGACACGCCCGTGACCGCATCCAGTTGCGCCTCGGCCTCAAGCCGCACCACCTGTCCGACGGCGCTGAGCAGCGTTTCCGCAAGATCCAGTTGTGCCGAGGTCACCACGCCGTTGCCGATGATCGCGGTGATGCCCCGGCCGATCGCCGCCGGGGTGTTCGGCATCGCCCTTACGATCGGAGTATTCTGGCCCAGGGCCCGTTCGTAAGATGAAATCGGCACGCCAGCTGCCACCGAGAGAAACATGGTGTCGCCATCGCCCAAGGTCGTCAGATCAGCCAGCGCATCGGCCATCAACTGCGGCTTCACGGCCACGATCACCACCGCCGGGTTTGCCGGCAGCGCATCGTTCACATGGGTCACCCCCATGTCGCCCAGCACAGGTGCGGGACGCGGGTCGCGGACCCAGACCTCGGCCGGATCCAGCCCGTTGTCGAGCCAGCCCTGCAACAGCGCCGACCCCATCTTGCCGCAGCCCAGCATCACCAGACCGCGGCCCGAGATTGAATTCATCATGTCCGTCCCCCGTTGCGGGCCCGTCCCGCGGGGGCAGATCCTAGGCCCGTCCGTAGGCCTCTGCAATCGCAACCTGTAGCGCCTTTTCCGGGGCAGTGTTGCCCCAGGCCACCAGCTGGAACGCCGGGTAGAACCGCTCGGCCGCGGCCACGGCGGTGCCGATCAGCGTGTTGATCTGATCGGGATGCACCCCCATCCCGCCGGTCAGAACCAGCCCGTAGCGATAGACCATCAGCCCCTGTTCCTCCCAGTAGGAGAACGCCCCGGTCCAGCAACTGTCATTGGCGCGGTTCAGGGTTTCATAGATCTCCGGCAACCGCTCTTTCGGCGGCTCCATCTCGAAGCTGACGATCATGCGCAGGGTTTCATCGTAACCCGACCAGGCCAGGGTGATCGAATAGGTGCGCCACTGGCCTTCGACAGCCATGGCAATCTGATCCTCGCCAACGCGGTCGAACTCCCAATCGTGGTGTTCTGCCAGCGTCTCGACAATGTCGATCGGATGGATCTCTGCGATCTGATGTTCGGAAAGTGACATGCCCGGCCTCACTCGTTGGAGCCCCCGGGCGGCGCCCAGAGACATGGTGCCTGCTCAAGAAGCAGAGGTTAACAACCTCATACTTACTAGATGTAGTCTGTAAGCTGGAATCCGGTCTGTAAAGTGAAGTTTTGTGACAGTGACCCGGCGAAAGGTTTCAGCGCGGGTTGTTGTAGCGTGCCAAAGATTTTTGCAGTGTTTTGCAGAGATATTTTCAGCAGACCGGTTTTTGGCGGTTTCCGCTGGCCTTGAGCGGCAAGGCGGGCTGTAATGCGCCGGATCGTTAAACACCCCTTTAAGGGGGTATTGCACGATCCGGCCACCGGGCCTTCAGACCCGCCCTGCGTCAAACTGCGCACCCTCGCGTCATGACAACCCCAGCCCGGCCGCGTGCGCCGTCCAGAAGGATTGCGCGAGGTTCCGGGTGGCGCCGCCCTGTTCGGTGTAGGGCACGAAGGGGTCGTCGTAGTCGTCGCCCGCCGGCCAGTCGGCGCGCACCATGCCAACCGTGTAGTCGACGGCTGCATCGAAGCCGGATCCGGTGAACCCCCAGGCTTTCAGCGCCAGCACCTGCTCGGCCCAGTTGGCCAGCGGGCGATAGGATTGCCCCGAACCGGGCATCCAGCTCTCCCAGTCGATGGCGCTGGTGGTGGCGGCACGGTAGCGGACGGCCCATTCCGCATCCCCAGCCGTCAGCGCGGTGGCGGGCTGGATCGTGACCACGTCGCCCGGCGAAAGGCCGTGGCCGGTGCCCAGGCCCAACTCGATGGGGCTGCCATTGGCCACGTTGGATCCGATCACCGTATTGACCCCCACCCGGTGCCCGTCGCTCTCGCGGACCAGGTCGGCGCCGATGGGCTGGATCTTGCCCACGTCGCGGCCGCTGAAGGTCGGGATCGAGACGCTGGAGGCGGTGACCGACACCAGCGCCCGGCGGCGGGCGTTCTGCGGCAGGCCGGCGGTGCCGTCGTGCGGGGTGACCGAGGCCTGGCGGAAGGCCTCGCTGACATGGAACGCCTGCCCCAGCAGGTTGCCCGGCAACCGGGTTTCCAGCGTGTCAATCTCGGCATCGCGACCGGCGGCATGCAGCGCCAGCACCATGGGGAACAGCTGGAACTGGTTGTGGGCGCCATCGGCCGGGCAGGCCCCTTCGGGGTGGGTGTCCAGCGTGTCGTGCCATTGCACACCGTGCTGGATCAGCCAGCGCAGCAGCGTGCGGGCATCGGCATCCGGCGTGGTGTCGAGACAGGTCAGCAGGGCCGCGGCCCCGATGGTGCGGGCGGTTTCATTGCCATAATTGCTATAGCTGGCGTCCATGCCGAAACGATGCGGCAGCGCCGCCTCGTAGCCCACCCCGTTGGCCGCCCAGTTCAGCGCCGGCCCGATCGCCAGCCGGCCGATGTGGCCCAGCACATCCGCCACCGCGGGCACCTGGACCGAGGCGGACGACAGGCGCGGCCGGGCCGCCATCAGCCCGTCCAGATCCACCACCGGGCCATCAAAGCCCGTGCGGTTGTTCCAGCCGATCAGGGCCGGAGCCATCATCCCCGACGGCGGCGGTGTACTGCGCACCAGCAGACCCGCCCAGGAGCGGATCACGCCGTCGCGCACGTCGGCCGGGGCCGGTTCGCTTTCGCAGGCCACCACGATGTGGTCGGCGGACAGGGCCGCGGGCAGCGACTGGCCCGACACCATGAAGTTCTCGATGCGGGCATCGAAAGGCTGGGGGGCGGTCTTGGCGTGGCGCGGGTTGATCGCCCAGCCGTTGCGCCAGTCGCCCGATCCGACATCGACCGGCCCCGGAGAGAGTGCTTCGAGCTGGATATTGCTGCCGACCACCCACGGAACACCGTCTTCGCTGGTACCGGTGGCGGTGACGCCCGAAAGATCGAACGTCACGCCACCATGGGTGACCCGTGTCAGCTAACCGCTGGCATCAGCTCCGCGCTTGGTCGGATGCGCATTGGCGGCACTGGCGGGTCCCAGGACCTCGATGTCCGGCACGCCCACGGGCTCCGACCCGTCGGTGGTCACCGTGTCCTTCCAGAGCCGCAGAAATTCCACGTCGCCCACGAACTGATAGCCGCCGCTGCCATTGCGGTTCAGCAGGGTGACGAAGCGGTTGTTCAGGAACTGGCCGTTGTTCGCCGCCAGCGCCACCTGGTCCGATACGCCGTCCTTCCAGACCGTCAGGGTCTGGGCGACGAGATCGATACAGCAGACAACTTCGGTCCAGGTGTTCTCGGCGATCTGCAGTGCAAGCGTGTTGCTGGAGAGCACCGGTGCCCCGGCGCTGTCCTCGACATTGGCCCGGATGGAGCCGTCGTTGGACAGGCGCGTCAGTTCGAACCCGCCGCCGCTCTGGCCGAAGAACGACCCGTTGTTGCCTTGCCCCGTGGCGAAGCGCACCTTGGCGGACAGGGTGATCTGGCCGCCGTTGGCACCCAGGTCCGCGTCGTTGAAGTACGGCCCCGCGTCGGTGGTGGTGAAGGTCGCGGGTGCGGGCAGGGTGTTGGCGATCTCGGTGGCCAGCGGCAGCGGCTCCAGCGCCACGCCCTCGACGCCCGCAAGCCCCAGGTCGACCATCGGCAGGTTCATCCAGTCGCCGTCGAACTTGTCCTCGGGCCATTTGATGACACCCGATGCCCCGCCCCGGCCAAACTGGATGGTGTCGGAATAGACGAACGTGCCGCCGCCATTGGGTGCGATCCGCACCCGGCCCCCCACCAGCGTGGCGTTTTCCGCCGGGACGCCGTTGATCTCGAAGCCCAGCACCTCGGTGCGATGCGGGTAGGTGGCGGGCATCGCCGGCAGGCCGCGCGCCGCGCGGGTGGTGGTGACCGGCGGCGTGGCACCGCTGGCGTCCTCGAACCACAGCTCGACCCAGGCCCCCGAGGGTTCCCAATACGCGCGGTTGAAGCGCGGCACCTCGATCGGTGCCAGCCCCAGCCCATGCAGCGCGGTCACCGCCACATGGCGGGCGCGGGCCGGAAGCCCGTCGTCGGTATGCGCGGCCGGGTGCGAGGCGTCGTCCCAATGGGTGCCGGCCGGGTCGGGCGTGTTGTCCACGGCGCTGACCGCGCGATAGCCGTTCTGGTAGAGCAGCACCTCCGGACCCTTGCCGCGCGGCGCCAGGATCGGGGCCAGGGCGGCGTCGTCCAGCATGTTGCGGATCGACAGGCGGGTGTCCTGCTTGTTGACGATATTGTCGGGGTGCCGTCGGCCTGGGTGACCGCATCCAGCATGTCCTGGCCGACCTCGAAGCGGTGCGGGCCGAACATCATGAGCGCGGTCTTGCTGGCATCGAAGATCCCCCGCCCACCGATCGAGGACAGATCCCACAGGATGTGGTCATAGGTGCGCGACTGGTGGGATGTACCCAGCACGTAGTCCGCCCCGGCCGCATCGATGCCGGCGTAGAACGGGTAGTAGCGCAGGCGGAACATGTCGGCGGCGGCGCTGTCGGCAGCGGTCCAGCTGTCCAGGATCAGGCCCAGGTCGGACCCGTCGGCGCGGGCTGCGGCAATGATCGCGGCAAAGTCACTCCAGTCGCGGGAGAAATCGCTGTCATTGGCCAGGTTGCCCCGCCCGGTGCCGGAATGGGCCAGGTCGAGGATCAGGAACTTCTCGCCCGGTGCGTTGCGGATCAGCACATCGGCCAGCGCCGCAATGGACGCCGTGACCGGGCTGGCGGCGGTGACCGCCTCGATGGTGATCGGCCAGGGCTTGGCCCCGCCCTCCTGCTGGCGGATCACCTGCACGGCGCTGTCGTCGGTCACGGCCAGCGGCGCGGTCTGGCTGAAATTGTCGGCAAACATCCGGGCATCTTCCGACTGGCCGATCAGCCCGACGATATGGCCGACGCCGAAGCGGTTGGCGGTTTCGGCCTTCGCCGCCGTGCTGCCTTCGACGAAGACACGGACCTTCAGCCAGTTGCTGTTGCGCGGCACACCGAAGAGCGCCCCCGCCCAGCTGCCGCCCGAAGCCGTGCCGACGCCGACAGCAGCCTGCACCACGGCGCCAGTATCAGCGCGGACGATCTCGGCCATGATCTGCGCCCCGTCCAGCGCGTCGGTGGTGCCCGACAAGGGGACGGTGGCGGCATCGAGCCCGCGCGCCGCGCCGCTGTCGAAGATCGCCATGTCCCGGCTGAACCCGGCAACCGTGGCGGCATGGGTATTGCCTGGCGCGGGCGCGCCCGCGGGATCCGACACCGTGCCGGTGACGCTGACCTCAACCTTGGGGGCCACGCCATTGCGCCAGATCACCTTCAGCTCATAGGCACCGGCACGCGGGAAGCGGATCGGGGCATTGTCGAGGGCCACCCGGCGCCCGGCCACGGTCAGCTCGGCCGAGGCCTCGGGCGCAGGCGTGCCGCTGGCGGTGCCCAGGGTCACGGTGATGTCCTCGCCCGCCTGTGGCGCGGCAGGCGTGACACCGGGCGGTGCGGTCACCGCCGGGGCCACCGCGGCCACCGGTCCGGAGGCGGGCTGAACCGCCGCATCGGAGACCACCACATGGCTTCCCGGCGACCGGCTGCGCCCCCAGGCCTTGTCGGGGCCGGTGTATTCCAGCGCATCGGAGCTGGAGACCAGGATGTGGGCGGCGGCACCGGCAGGCGGCAGGGTGGCGGCGAAGGTGATGTCGACCTCGCCCCGCGCGGTGATCACGCAATCGCCGGTGGCCAGTTCGGTCCAGGTGGTGTCGGAAGGGTAGATTTGCGAGGACATGTCAGGCTCCTTTGGGAACCGGGCGATCCAGTTCCGTGTCTGAGGGGAGTTCAATCCGAGCGATCAATCTCAGGATTTCGTGGGCGCGCATGACACAACACGGTGAGCCATATTCATCAGCTCCCTGAGGATCAAATTCATAGTGGGGCTTGCTGCGCCAACGCCTCTCAATCTGAGATTTGAGCCTTGCGACTTCTTCGTCTGGCATCGGTGCAATGAGCGACGGGTCATAGGACATCTCAGGCTCCTTTCGGGAGGGGTCGTTCCAGTTCCAGATCGGTGGTCAGGGTGGCGTTCAGCACATGGGTCGCGGCGGTGACCGACCAGTCGCCGGCCCATTCCGGGCGGGTGTCGGCAAAGCGCAGGCGGGCACCGGCAAAGGCATCGGGACGAAACCCCGCGCATTGCAGCCGGGCGGTCTCGGCTCCCTGCCCGGCCCCGTTCAGGGCGGCTTGCGCGGACCGGCGGGCCTCGTCCTCGCTGCGATAGACATGGCGCAGCACGCGGCGCGGGGTGCCGTCGCCGACCACCACCCTGGTGACCTGGCCGGTCGCCAGGTCGGTCCAGGAGGCCTCGGCCGAGGCATAGCGGTCACGCTCGGCCGCGCGCCATGACCAGGATGTCAGCTCGGACGGCAGCAGCCGCAGCACCGGCAAGGGCTGGCCTGCGGCATTGGTGTCCGCGCCGCGCCGGGCGACCAGAAGATGACCGTCCGCGGGCTTGAAGACAGCACCGATCTGGCGCGCGACACGGGTCAGGATATGCAGGTTGCTTTCGGCGGTCTGGGCCACGAAGGGCAGCGCGAGACCGGCCAGCTCCGGGTCCACCGAGGGGGTCAGGCCCGCCTCTTCGGCGATGGTGGCCACCATGGCCCCCAGGGTGACACCCTCCCAGGCCCGCGTGCGCGGGGCACGGATGTCGGTGCCCATGGCCGCGGCGCTCCCCGACAGGATCATCCGCCGCTCCGGCCCGGTCAGCTGCACCTCGTCGATCAGGAAGCTGCCCATGCGGGTCAGGGGCACCGCCCGCGCGCCCAGCAGCCCCAGCGAGACCGTGACCGTCGATTGCGACGGCGGCACCACGAGCACCCCGTCGCGGTCATCGAGCGTCATGGTCAGCGTGTCGGCCTTGTAGCCGGCCGCGTCGTGCAGGCGCAGGTCGATCAGCCGGTCGCGCAGGCGGTCGGTGACATCGGCACCATCGGCCTCGATCCGGATCAGCGGGGTCATGCCTGCCCCCACAGTCGGATCACCGGTGTTTGCCGGCGATCGGGGGGATCGGGCAGCAGGACCGTCAGGCGCGGCGGCAGCACAGGCCCGAACACAGCCAGTCCGGGGTTGGCCGCCAGCACCTCGGTCACGCTGTCGGTATGGCCGTAATGGGCCTGGCAGATCGCATCCAGCATGTCGCCGGGTTGGGTCAGATACTCGGCAGCCATGCGTCGCCTCCATAGCTTTGCAGGGTGACCGAGAACGCGATGCGGCGCGGGGCCCCGTCGCGCAGGAACACGCCCTTGCGCTCGTCGACGCGGGTGATGACCCATTGGTCCAGCACCCAGCCCAGCCCGTCGACCAGCACCATCGGCTGACCGGCGCGGGCGGCCAGGCGCATGCCCTCGACCTGCCGCAGCCCGCCCTTGAAATGGGGGTAAATGACCCCGTCAAGGGTGATGGTCTGCACCCCCGGCCCCAGGAATTGCGCCGCCGGAGCGCGCCCGGCGCGGTCCAGATGCGCCCAGCGATAGTCGGCAACCCGGCGCAGCGCCTGGTAGGAGGACTGGTTGACCCCGAAGCGGAAGGCACCAAGGCCCATCATGACAAGCGACGTCAGGGCCACAGGTCGTCCTCCCCGTGGTCATAGAGGTTTTGCGAGGCAGACTGCCCGCCAGCCTTGGACAGTTCGGTCCGGACCGCCCGCGCCACAGCATCCGGATCGGTACCGGGCGCCGGATGCACATGGATCTCGCCCACGGTCGTGGTGACCACATTTGAGGTGGGCTGGACATCTGCGGTGGTCAGCGGCGCGCGGGTTGGGGTGACCTCGGGCGCGTCATCGCCCGAGATCAGCCGCGCGGCCCAACCCGGTAGAATGCCCTCCACGCGGTCCCGCAGGTCGGCAACCATTTGCCCGATCAGCTCCCCCGCCCCGCGCCACAAGGACCGGATCAGGTTGCGGCCCGCCTCGACCAGAGACAGGCCGCCGAAGGCCTCGCGGATCTTCTGACCGATCGCCTCGATGTGCGCGCCGATCACCTTGCCCATGCCCCCGGCGAGACTACCCAGCAGCGCCTTGCCGGTGTCCAGCAATGACGCCTGCTGCAGCCCACCGTCGATCGACGCGTTCAGATCCGCCACCATCGGGCCGACCAACTGCTTCGCGCCGTCCCAGATGTTTTGCACCATCAACTTGCCGGCCTCATACTTGGGCATGCCCGACAGGGCACCATCGATCCGGCCCCAGAGATCGGTCAGCTTCTCGCCGACATATCCCGCCAGCCCGTCCACCGCCTCGTAGAACAGGGTGAAGGGGTTGAACTCGGCCAACAGGGCGATCAGCCCCTGCACGAAGCCTTCGTCAAAGGCGGCGGTCACCGCGGCGATCTTGGCCCGGAACCAGTCGACGATATCGCCCCAGTTGTCGCGGATCACGTACCAGGCCAGAACGGCGGCCAGGGCCAACACTCCGAACGGGTTGAGCCCGGCCAGAAGACCCAGCCCGCGCAGCAGCAGGCCGGACCAGCGCAGCAGCCCCACAAACGGCTGGATCAGCGTCAGAACCCCGAACCGCAGCCCGATCATGGCCACGCGCGCCACCAGCAGGCCGATGGCCAGCTTGCCCAGCGTGGCCACCAGCTCGGGGTTGGCCGCGGCCCATTCATTGACGCGCTCCAGGATAGGCAGGATGGCATCGCCGATTTCCATGAGCCCCGGCAAAAGCACCGTGCCAATCGTGATCGAGATTGCTTCCAGCACACTTTGCGCGCGCTTCAACATCCCCATGACGTTGTCGTTCTGTTCAGCGGCCACACGGGCGGCAGATCCGGTCTCGTAGAGGGTGTCGGTATAGGTCTGCAATGCGCCGGACCCGGCCTCTCCCATGAGCACACCCGCCGCAGTTGCGGCTTCCAGCCCAAAGATGGTGGCGCGCAATTCGGTTTGCGCGGCGGTTCCCAGATCCGCCATGGCGATGTCCATCTCCGCCAGGATATCTGGCAGTGGGCGCAGGTTGCCTTCTGCATCCTTGGTCTGAATGCCCAGGTCTTGAAGGGCGGCCGCCGCGGCTCCGGTCGGCCCTGCCAGCCTTGCCAGCATGGACCTGAGCGCCGTTCCCGCGCGACTGCCCTGGATCCCCGCATTGCCCAATAGCCCGACCATCGCAGCCGTCTGCTCGATGGCCAGACCGGCATTGGCTGCATCCGGCCCGACATAGGCCATGGTCTCGCCCAGCATCGTCAGGTTGACGTTCGAGCTGGTGAAGGTGTTGGTCAGCACGTCCGCGACGCGGCCCATTTCCCCGGCTTCGAGCTTGAAGCCGGTCAGGATGTTGGAGGCGATATCGGCGGTTTCTCCCAACCCCAGGGCTGCTGCACTGGCGAGGTTCAGCATTCCCGGCATCGTTGCGATGATCTGGGTGGTATCAAAGCCCGCCATGGCCAGAAACTGCATCCCCTCCGCGGCCTGGCTTGCAGCCCAGGGGGTCGTGGCTCCCAGTTCCCGCGCACTCTCGGTCAGCCGTTGCAGGTCTGCGTCGTTGGCGCGCGACACGGCCCCGACCTTGTCCATGGAGGCTTCGAACCCGACGGCCGGACGAATGACCGCATACAAGCCTGCCGCCCAGCCGGCGGTCTCGAACGCGGCCCCCGCCAGTTGCGCCTTCTGGTTGCGGATCGCGGTGTTCATGGCATCGGCGCGTTCGACCATCCCCGATCCGGCCCGGTCCACGGCGCCGCCCATCTCGCGCACCGACGAGATGATGCGTTTGTGCGGACCGGTCACCCGGTCCACCAGGCGCATGATCATGGCGACGTCGAGGCTCATTTTCCGCGGCTCTCCTTCAGGCTGTCGGCAAGGTCATGGGCGCGGGCCTGCCAGCGGCCCAGTTCTTCCAGGTCCATGCGGCACATGTCGCCGTGGCCGAACCCGAAGGTCACCGCGACATCGGCCATCGCGGCCTCTACGTCGTCGGGAAAGGGCCGGTGTCAGCGCCTCCGAAGAACTGGGTGACCTCGCCGCCCAGCTTCAGCAGATCGTCCAGCTCCATGGTCGCCACCTCGTCACGGGTCAGCGCCGGGTCGGTGATGCGGGGCAGCAGCACCAGCAGGGCGTTCACGTCGAGCTGCAGCACATCGAGCAGCTTCAGGCCGCGCATCTCGCCGGGCTGGGGCTTGCGCAGGGCGACGGCAGCGACGTCGTTCTGGTCGCCGGTGCGCTTGACGGGGGTGGAAAGCGATACGTTTCGGGTGGTCATGTAAACGGTCCTTCAAACAGGGGGGTAAAAGGGGGGCTTACAGCCCCATGGCTTCGCGCAGGGCGGCCATCTGGTCGGTGCCGCCAATCACGCGCTTGCCGTTCTCGACATCGATCTCGACCAGCTCCCCGCCGTTCATCTCGATGCGCAGGTAGTCCACGGCGGTGGCGAGCTTGAGCGGCGCATCGGTGCCCGGCTTCAGGGTGCCGGGATCCACGGTCTTCCACAGCCCGCCGATGGTGTAGACATAGGTGTCGGCGTCCGAGTAGCTGACCTGCGACAGGCCCGCCGGGCGCAGCACCAGCCGCTGACGGTTGCCGAACAGCCGGATCAGCTCGGGGCGATGCTCGGAGACGGTCAGTTCGGCCGACATGGCCTTCATCCCCATGTCGATCTCGATGGTGCCGTCCATGCCGGCGCCACGATGGTTGGCGGTTTCCAGATCCAGCATCGGCAGCTTGGCCTCCAGCACGAGGCCGAAATAGCTGGTCGCGTCGATGAAGGCGTTGAAGTTGCGGATGGTGCGGGGATAGCTCATGACGGTCTCCTCAGCTTGCCGACACGACCTGGGCGACCAGGTCTTCGTAGTAGTCACCGTTGCGATGGGCGCGGAACGTCAGGCGCTCCAGCGGCGCGGGCGGCTCGAAATCGTAGTCGAGGTACAGCTGACCGCCTTTTAGCGTGGCCTCGGTGTTCAGCTCTTCGTCGATCCAGACGGTGCCGCCCAGGATCGCGCCCAGGGCCTCCATCCGCCGCAGGAAGGCCGCGACCCCGTCGCGGATGTCGCGGATCAGTTGGGCCGAGAATGGGCGATCCATGGCCCACAGATGCGCGGCCTCGATGCTGTCCTCGATCACATCCGCCGTCCGGCGCACCGACAGGAAGGTCCAGAGCGCATCGGGCGTGGTCGACCGGTTGCCCCAGATCCGGAAGCCGCTTTCCTGAACCACGGTGGTGACCGCGTTTTCGTTCAGAAGGTTGGCGCGACAGGTCGGATCGCTCAGCCCGAAGGACACCGGCCGGGCGGTGCCGGTAATGCCGCCGATCAGCTGGTTCGAGGGCGACCACCAGAACCCCTTGTCCTGATCGGTGCGGGCAATGACGCCGGCCACGCGGGCCGAAGGCGGTGCGGCAACTTCCGTCTGCAGGGCGGTGTCGAAGACCTTCACCCAGGGATCCACCACCAGGATACGCTGCGACCCGAACTGCTCGCGGAACGTGATGGCCTCGGCGTCGGTGGTGTTGGGACCATCGGCGATGACCACGGCGCGCAGCCGGTCGGCGATGCCCACCAGTTCGGACACCACGGCGGTGTTCTGCGAGAACCCCGGCGCGATCAGGATCCGCGGGGTGACCTTGGCCAGCGCCTTGGCATCCAGGAAGGCCTGCACACCCAGGTTGTTGCCACCCGCATCGACCCCGCCGATGATATTGGCCAGCGTGCCGGCGGCGTCCCCGCCCTCGGCCACACGCACGACCACGACACGGGCGCCGACCTGGTCGAAGATCGCGTCGATCGCCTCGGGCAGCGTGCCGGTATCGCCCAGCCCCGCAGCCTCGATCCGGCGGCCCGAGATCAGGACCGGCGTGTTCAGCGGGAAAGGCTCGTCGGCCCCGCCCGACAGGTTCCGCGCGGCCAGCATACGCTTGGCGGCACCGCCGCCATTTCCGGCACCGCCCGTCGCGGCCACCAGTGCCGAGGCCGCAACGTCGGCATTGATCGCGGTGATCAGCCCGGCGGCCGTCGAGGTCACTGCGCCGCCCGCATCGGTGGCCAGCGTCACGGTGATCGCGCTGCCAGTGACATCCACATCCAGCGCGGCATTGGCCGCGCCCGGATCGACCAGCTGGAAGGAAACGGCATTGCCGCCACCACCCGCCGAAGCAGCGGTCAGGGTGATCAGGTTGTTGGCCGCGGCGGTTCCGACGGTCAGGGTGGCGGCCGTGGCACCGGCTGCGTTGGGCGCGGTGCCCACCACGCCGATGGTCGAGAAATCCGCCAGCCGGATCGGGCGCAGGCCGCTGTCGATCTCAAGGGTTTCGATGCCGTGCAGAAAGCCCATGATTACACTCCCTCAATGAGCGCCGAGACGGAGGTCCGGGCGGTTTCGATTTCACCGGTGTTGGTAGCGGCGACCACTGCCAGTTGCTGCTGGTAGTCGGGCGCGGCCAGATCGACTGCGAGGATCCGCGCTTCGCATTCGGCTTCCAGCGCGGCGACCGTGGTGATCGCGCGGTCGTAAGCGGCGGATTTGAGCGCGATCATGGTCATCAGCTCGGCCAGCGTCATGCCGGCGGCGGTGGCCTCGCGGGTCAGTTCGGTGGTGACCTCGGCAGCAATGCTGGTGGGATCCGCGATCTGGCGCGCGACACCGTAGAACTCATTCAGGGCCATCGATCGCCCCTCGCCTGCCGCGCGCCCGGCCGGTGCGGACATCGGGTTGCGACCGGTGCACGCAGGTCACCACCTTGTGGCCCACCAGCCGAAACCGCATCCCGTCCCACAGCACCCCGCAGGCCTGGTGTTCAACACCCCGTTGAACGGCCTCTTCAATGGCCGCGCGATGGGTATCCACGTCGATGCCCAGGCGGCGCTCCAGATAGCGCAGAAGGGCGTGGTCGGTGACGTGCGGGCGGGTCATGGTCAGGGCTCCAGTTCGATGTCGGCGCGCAGGCACCAGGCCTTGAGCGCCTCGACCACGTCCTGGATCTGGCCGTGATCGCGCAGCATGTCGATATCGACGGGAACCGATCCCCAGGCAGCCTCGAACCGCGCCCGGACGAAAGCGTTCAGCCCGTCCCGGCCGGGCCGCTCCAGCACGCCCGCCTCGCCAAGCAGGCGCCACATCACATGCGCAAACCGCAGGTCCGCGCGCGGGGCGGCGGCGTGGCGCTGGCGCGGGGCTGCCTGTACCCGGAAGCCCTTTTCCTTCAGGTGATTCACCACCAGCTTGAGTTCACCGTCGGTCATCTCGGACAGGGACGCCTTGCCGGTGAGCTGGGCCTGGCCATGGCGTAAAAGACGCGCTGTAATTCGCGCGCCCTGTCGCGGCAGATTTCTTCAGGTCGGGCAGTTACCCGCACCGCTCCCCGAAAGGCGCACCTGCGGCAAACTGTGCCAACGCGGAGCGCCTAGGCGCCAGTCCTGAAATGATTTTCGGGCAACCCCCTGGTGTCGGTCTCGATGGCGAAAAGGCTGCCGGCCAGGCGGTCGGAGGGATCCTTCTCGGCACTGGCGGTGGTGACATAGAGGGTCGAAAGTTCCGGCCCCCCGAAACAGCAGGTGGTGATGTTCTTCACCGGCATGTCGATCACCCTGTCGACCGCGCCATCGGGTGCCACCCGCACGATGCAGCCGCCGAAGAACCGGCAGTTCCACAGGTAGCCCTCGGCATCGATGGCCGATCCATCGGGCAGGCCGCGGTCGAAGGCGGTGAAATGCGGGCGGCCCGCGCCGATGTCGCCGGTGGCGGGATCGTAGGGATAGGCGCGGATCTCGTTTTTCAGGGTGTCGCCGAAATAGAAGGTCTGGCCATCGGGGGCCCAGCATAGCGTGTTGGAAATACCGATGCCGGATTCGACCTCCTCCAGTGTGCCGCCCGCACGGAAGCGGAACAAGCGGCCCAGCCCTTCGGCCACGTCCAGCCCCTCGCCATTCGGCCCGACGTTGTTGCCCATGGAGCCGACCCAAAAATTGCCCAGCGGGTCGCTCCGGCCATCGTTGAAGCGCGCGTCAGGCGCGTCGGGCAGCGGGACGCCCAGATCGGTGCGGGTGTCGCTGGTCGGGTCGAGATAGATAAGACGCGATCCCAGCGCCACCAGCAGCCGTCCGGGCTGATCGGTCAGCGACAGGGCCACCGCCGGTTCGTCGAACAGATGCGAGGTCACGGCCAGCGTCTGCAGGTCCATCCGATGCACCACGAAGCGGTTGATGTCGGTCCAGTAGATGCAGTTCTCGGACGCCGAGAAGGTTGCGGCTTCGCCGCAGATGTTGCCGATGGGGGCAATGCAATGGATCTTGGTCATGGAGTCCTCTGGTGATCGGGTCAGGCCTTGGTCGTGTGGCGTTCCAGCGCGTGGTTCATCAGGACCGCACCGATGATCAGCGCCCCGCGTACCACATACTGCCAATACTCGCTGACATTGAGTAGCGTCATCCCGTTGACGATGACACCCAGGAACAGCACGCCGATCAGGGTGCCGCGAATGCTGCCCTTGCCACCGAACAGGCTGGTGCCGCCGATGATGACAGCGCTGATGACATCCAGTTCCCAGCCGCGCGCGGCGCTGGCGCTGCCCGACAGGATCTGGCTGGCAATCAGCACGCCGGCGATGGCGGTGAAGATGCCGGTGATGCCCAGGGCCAGGGTCTTGGTCTTCCAGACGTCGATGCCCGACAGGCGCGCGGCCTCGAGATTGCCGCCAACCGCAAAAATGGCGCGGCCGAAGCTGGTGTAATTCATCAGGAAGTACACAAGCCCGAAGACCGTGACGAAGATGTAGACCGGGAAGGGAATGCCGAACAGGAAGCCCGAGCCGAGGAAGCTGAACTGGTAGGGAAAGCTGGTGATCGGGAAGCCGCCGGTGATCAGGTTGGCTGCGCCCGACAGCACGGTCAGCAGGCCCAGCGTGGTGATGAAGGTCGGCATGTTGTAATGCTGACGCAGCTTGCCGGTGAACACGCCGATCATGAACAGCAGCGCCATGGCCGCCAGTGCACCCAGCGAGATGGCCACCACAGGGCCGGTGATGTCGGACAGCGCCCGCGTCACCCAGGCCGTCACGCAGCCCGAAAACGCCACGCCCGAGCCGATGGACAGGTCGATCTCGCCCGAGATGATGATCATCGTCATGCCAAAGGCGATGATGCCCTGCATGGTCACGTTGCGCAGCACGTTCAACTGGTTGTCGACAGAGGCAAAGCCGGGTGCCGTCACAACCAGAAACAGGTACATGGCGACCAGGATGATCTCCATCGGGTGCCGTCGGAAAAATTGGGCGAGCGACATCAGAGTCCTTCCATGCAGGCGGTATAGAGTTCTGTGAGAGTGGTGTTGGCAGGGTCCAGTTCGCCCTGGATCCGGCCGTCTTTCATGACGAGGATGCGGTCGCAGACCTCGAGGATTTCTTCCAGTTCGGTCGAAACGAAGATCGACGACAGCCCGTGCTCGGCCTGATCCCAGATGATCTGGAAGATCTGCTGCTTGGCATGAACGTCGACGCCACGGCTGGGTTCATCGAAGAACATGATCTTGGGATCGATGTTCAGCCAGTTGCCGATGACGACCTTTTGTTGGTTGCCCCCCGAAAGGCTGCTGACCGGATCGTCGGGGCTGCCGATCTTGATGTGCAACTGGTCGATCTGCTTCTGCACGCCGGGTTTCTCGGCGGCCTTGGTGATCAGCCCCTTGGGCGCGTTCTTGCGCAGGCTGGCCAGCGACAGGTTGCTGTGGATCGAGTGGGTCTGCACCAACCCGACTTCCTTGCGGTTTTCCGGGGTGTAGCCCAGCCCGATCCCCGACATCTGGCGCGGCGAGGGATCGGACACCACCTTGCCATCGACGGCGACCTCGCCCGCATCGAAGGGATCGGCGCCAAACACGGCGCGCAGCAGTTCGGTCCGGCCCGCGCCCAGCATCCCGGCGATGCCCAGAACCTCGCCCTTGTAGAGGGTGAAGCTGACATCCTCGAACGCGTGCTCGCGGCTCAGGTTGCTGACCTGCAGAATCGGATAGCTGCGGTCGGCGCGGCTGACGCGCCCGGCCGGGCGGTCGTGCGCCACATCGCCGAACATCATGTCCACGATGGCTTCGTTGCTGGTCTCGGCCATCTCGACCGAGCCGGTGTGCTTGCCGTCGCGCAGCACGGTGACGGTGTCGGCGATCTCGGCCAGTTCCGACATGCGGTGCGAGATATACATCATCGTCACCCCGCGATCGCGCAGCCGCCGCAACAGGGTGAAGAGCATCTCCACCTCCTTGCTGGCCAGCGCACTGGTGGGTTCGTCCAGCAGCAGCAGGGCGGGATCAAAGCTCATGGCCTTGGCGATCTCGACGGTCTGCTGCTGGCCGACGCTCAGATCCTCGACAATATCGTCGGGAGACACGTCCAGCCCCATGTCGGACAGCAACGCGGCGGTCTGCCTTCGGGCTGCGGCCCAGTCGATGCGGTCAATGCCCAGCAGCCGCTGCTTGGGCAGGCGGCCCAGGAAAATGTTCTCTGCCACCGACAGATGCGGCACCAGGCTCAATTCCTGATGAACGGTCACCACATTGGCCTGCAACGCATCCGCGGGCGAACGGAAGGTCCGTTCGACGCCGTTCAGCTTCATGAGGCCGCGCGTCGGCTGCACCACCCCGGCCAGGATCTTGACCAGCGTGGATTTGCCGGACCCGTTCTTGCCCATCAGGGCATGGATGCGGGACTTTTCGAACGTGTGCGTGAACGCGTCCAACGCCACGACGCTGCCATAGATCTTGGTCAGCCCCTGCGTCTCTACTGTTGCGGTCATGAGTCGGGTCCCGGTTGAACAGAGGGGCGCGGATGGCAACCGCGCCCCGTCAGGTGATCAGTTCAGCGATTTGAGGTAGTCCAGAAACTCGTTGGCCCCGGCTTCATCGGTGCGCGACAGTCCCAGAACCGGCACGATGACGGTCTGCTCGACCTCTTCACCCTTGGCCGCCGCAATGGCGTTTTCGACAGCCATCTGGCCCATCACATAGGGCTGCTGCGCGGTCACCGCCTGAAGGACGTTGTCGCCATCCAGCAGGAAGGTCAGCAGCTGCTCGGTGCCGTCGACGCCGAAGATGAAGATCTCGCCCGCCTTGCCGGCATTGCGCACCGCCTGCACCGCGCCCACGGTGCCGCCCTCGTTGGCCGCGTAGATGATATTCACATCCGGGTTGGCGGTGATGATGTCCCCGGCGACCTGGACCGCTTTTTCGGCAAGCCAGGCATCCTGCTGGCTGACGATTTCGATCTCGTTGCCCTTCTCGGCCTCTTCGATGAAGCCGTCCACGCGGTCGGCGGAAATCTCGGGCAGCAGCGCCTTGAAACCCAGCGTGGCGATCTTGGCCTTGCCGCCCAGTTCGGACTGGATGAAAGCCGCCGCCATCTGGCCGGTGGAATTGCCCAGATCGCGCTGTTTCGAGTTCAGATAGCTGACCGGGATCGACGTGTCGTCGATGGTCGAATTGTAAGTCACCACCTTGATGCCCTTGTCCGACGCCCGCTTCAGGGCCGGGATCGAGGCCACCTTGGACACCGGCGAGATCACGATCGCATCGACACCGCGTGCGATATAGGTGTCGATCAGGCTGATCTCCTTCTCGGGCTTGCTGTCCGAGTTGCCTTCAAGAAGGGTCACGCCCGCGGCCTCGGCCGCAGCGGTCATGCCCATCTGGATGGTGCGGAAAAACTGGTCCTGCTGGAACACCACGCTGGCGACGGTCAGATCGTCGGCCCGGGCGGCACCGGTCAGGGCGCCCACGGTGATCGCCGCGGCGGTCAGTTTGGTAAAAGTCGATTTCAGGGTCATTTTCAGTCTCCTCCTGCTGAAACGGGCCTTGGCGGCCATGGGTCTTTCGGACGCTGGCGGGGCAGCCGCCGGGCGTCCGTCACTTGCGAAACCTTGGGATCGGGGTCACATGGGGGTCTCTCCCACCGAGCCGTCGATGTACTTCAGGCCCTGATCCATGTGTTCGGACATGTGGTACTGGAACCGCAGCCGGTCGCGGCGGGCCAGCGCATCCAGAATGCTGGCGTGCTGGGCGTAGGTCTTGGGCAGGCCGTCGGCCTCCTTGCCGGTCTGCATCAGCCGGCAGATGATCGGCTTCATGGTGTTGTAGACCGCAAGCACGGTCTTGTTCCCGGCCACCGCCAGCAGCGTCGCATGAAAGTCGAAATCGTGGCGCGCGGCCTCTTCCGGCGATCCGGCCTGCAGGATCCGGGCGTTGATGGCGCCAAGCCGCCCCAGATCCTCGGGCGTCGCACGGTCGAACAGGGCATCGACGATGCCGACCTCGATCAACCGCCGGAACCCCTGGATGTCCAGAAATGTCTCGCGCGAGATGGTCAGCTGGAAGCTGAACAGGTTCAGCACCGCATCCATGTGCCGGTTGACGATCACCGTGCCGACCTTGGGGCGCACTTCGACCACGCCGTAGGCCTTCAGGATCCGCACCGCCTCGCGGACGGTATTTCGGGCGGCATCGAAGCGTTCTCCCAACTCCCGCTCGCTGGGCAGGGAGTCGCCGACGGTCAACTGGTGCTCGGTGATGTAGTCGCGGATCTGGCGCACAAGCACATCGACAGCACTTGCATCGCCAGCCGCGGCCCCTTCCGCCAACTTGTCGCCCAGATCCTGCATGCCGCCCCTCTTGTTGGTCCACAGACCCTATCGCCGTTCAGGCGTTTTTCAAGAAGATTTTTTGCCTGCCCATATTTTGATTAAAAAACAGCGACATGGGAGCGTTACTGCGCCGACGGCTGGTTATTCAGCCTAGATGGAGGAGCGCTGTGGGCCAACAATTGGGTTGATTTCGACCGCTTGAGAAGTCAGAAATACCCTGTATCCAAGGAGAATCGACCAAAATGCTGCAATCATGGCGGTGGTACGGCCCCAGCGACCCGGTATTGTTGGACCACATACGGCAGGCAGGCGCCACGGATGTGGTCACGGCCCTGCACGAGATCTATGACGGCCGCGCCTGGCCGGCCGACGCCATCCGCGCGCGCAAACAGATCGTGGCCGAGGCCGGACTGCGCTGGTCGGTGGTCGAAAGCATTCCCGTGCCCACGGCGATCAAGCTGCAGGGCGCCGGCGCAACCGACCAGATCGCGGCCTTCACCGCGACCATGCGCAACCTTGCCGCCGAAGGCCTGCAGGTCATCTGCTACAACTTCATGCCGGTGGTGGACTGGACCCGCACCGACCTGCGGTTCCGGGCGCCAGGGGGCGGGCTGGCCCTGCGCTTTGATCCGGTGGCCTTCGCCGCCTATGACATCTTCGTGCTGGAGCGCCCCGATGCGGCGGCGGACTACGATGCCCGGATGATCGACCGGGCACAGGCCTGGCTGTCGGACCGGGACGCCTCCGCCATCGCCTCTCTGGAACACAACATCATCTCGGGCCTGCCGGGATCCGAGGGCAGCCACACCCGCGACGGCATACGAGACCTGATCGGACAGTTCGCCGGGTACTCGAACGCCGATCTGCGCGCCAACCTGCTGGCGTTCCTGGGCGAGATCATCCCGCTGGCCGAGGACCTGGGCCTGCGCATGTGCCTGCATCCCGACGACCCGCCGTTTTCGCTGTTCGGCCTCCCGCGGGTGCTGAGCACCGCCGAGGACTATCGCGCGGTCTTTGACGCCCAGCCGTCGCTGGCCAATGGCATCACCTTCTGCACCGGATCGCTGGGCGCGCGCGCCGAAAACGACATTCCCGCGATGCTGGCGGAATTTGCCCCGCGCGTGCATTTCGCCCATCTGCGCAATGTCCAGCGCGAGCCCGGCGGCGGGTTTTTCGAAGCCGATCACCTGGACGGATCCACCGACATGATCGCGGTGATCGACCTGCTGCTCCGCGAACAGCGGCGGCGCAAGGCCGAAGGCCGAAGCGACTGGCACATCCCGATGCGACCCGATCACGGCCATCTGCTGCTGGACGACATCCACAAGACAACGAACCCCGGATACTCCGCCATCGGCCGCCTGAAGGGACTGGCCGAGCTGCGCGGCGCCATGCGGGCACTGGAGGCTGTTCATGATTGATCTGACCGGAAAATCCATCTTCGCCAGCGCGGCGGGCGCGGGCATCGGGCGCGCGGTGGCAAAGCGGCTGCTGCAGGGCGGCGCGCGGGTTCACGCGGTCGACCTGGACGGCGGCGCCCTGCAATCACTGCAGGCCGAGGCCACGGCCGAGGGCATCGCCGACAAGCTGACCATCGAAGCGCTGGATGCCACCGACCCGGACAAGCTGGCCGCCTGCGCCGAAGCTTTGCCCGATTGCAACGGCCTGTACAACGGCGTCGGCTGGGTGCACGAGGGCACGCTGGAAACCACCAGCCGCGCCGATTGGGACCGGTCCTGGGCCCTGAACGTCACCCCGATGATGGAGGCATGCCGCGCCTTCCTGCCCGGCATGGTGGCGCGGGGCGGCGGCAGCATCGTCAATGTCTCCTCCGTGGCCTCGTCGCTGAAGGCGGTCCCCAACCGCATGGCCTATTCCGCCACCAAGGCGGCGGTGCTGGGGCTGACCAAATCCATCGCGGCGGATTATGTTGGACAGGGCATCCGCGTCAACGCCCTCTGCCCCGGCACCGTGGACAGCCCCAGCCTGCGTAGCCGCATCGACAGCGCTCCGGACCCCGACGCCGCCCTTGCCGCCTTCATCGCCCGTCAGCCAGTGGGACGCCTGGGCACGCCGGAAGAAATGGCCGAGATCGTTGCCTTCCTGTTGTCCGACTCAGCCGCCTATGTCACCGGCACGCATTTCGTGCTGGACGGCGGCATCACAATGTAAGGCCCCCCCGCCATGAAAATCGGACTTGGCCTGTACCGGCAGATGCTGAACGACCGGCACTATGCCTTTGCCCAGCAACTGGGCGTCACCCATGTGGTGGCGCATCTCGAGGATTATTTCTCGGCCAACCCGCAACTGGCCGATGACAGCGACAGCAGTTGGGGCAAGGCGCAGGACGACGACTGGACGGAAGACACCTTCCGCAAACTGATCGACGACCTGGCGCGCTTTGACCTGAAGCTTGCCGCGATCGAGAATTTCGCCGTCAAGCACTGGCACGACGTTCTGTTGGACGGCCCCCGGCGCGATGAACAGATGGCACATCTGAAGCGGATCATCCGGGCGGCCGGCGCGGCCGGCGTGCCCTGCTTCGGCTACAACTTCTCGGCGGTGGGCGTCTGGGGCTGGACCCGCGGCCCCTATGCCCGCGGCGGCGCCATGTCGGTGGGCTTCGACATCACCAGGATCGACCCGGACGAACCGATGCCCAAGGGCATGGCGTGGAACATGATTTATGACGACGACGCCGGACCGGGCACCGAAGGACCGATCAGCCGCGACCAGATCTGGGACCGCTACGCCCGCTTCCTGGACGAGATCATCCCCGTCGCCGAAGAGGCCGGAGTCATCCTGGCCGCCCATCCCGACGACCCGCCGGTCAAGGCGCTGCGCCTGACCGCCAAGCTGATCAACAGCCACGACGCCTATCGGCAGGCCTTCGCGCTGAACCCCTCGCCCAACAACCGCGCCGAGCTGTGCCTGGGCTGCCTGCAGGAAATGGCCGAGGGCGACATCTATGAAACCGTGGCCGACTTCGCCCGCTGCAATCGCATCGGCTATATCCACTTCCGCAACGTGAGGGGCCAGGTGCCGAACTATCACGAGGTCTTCATCGACGAAGGCGACATCGATATGGCCCGGATCGTGCGGATCCTGAAAGACAATGACTATCAGGGCGTGTTGATCCCCGATCACACCCCCGAACTGGAATGTGACGCGCCCTGGCACGCCGGCAAGGCCTTCGCTGTCGGCTACATGAAAGCTCTGGTCGCGCAAGCCTGAGGAGAGACCGATGGGAGAATTCGACGGAAAGATCGCTGTGGTCACCGGGTCCAGCGGCATCGGACTGGGCGCGGCCCTGCATTTCGCCCGCGAAGGCGCACAGGTCTATCTGTGCGGGATCGACGACGCGCTCAACGCAAAGGCGCGGTCCGACGCGGACGGGCGTGCGGTCAACGTCAGCCGGGTGGATGTGTCCGACGCCGAGCAGGTCGAAAGCTGGATCAACGGCATCGCGGCCGAGGCCGGGGGCATCGACATTCTGGTCAACGCCGCCGCGATCCAGACCTATGGCACCACGGAAACCACCGATATCGCTCATTGGCGGCGGGTGATGAACATCAACCTCGATTCCTGCTTCTACACCTCGCATTTCGCCTATCCGCACATGAAGGCGCGCGGCGGCGGGGCCATCGTGCATGTGTCGTCGGTGCAGGGGCACTCCAACCAGTACGGCGTACTGGCCTATGCCACCACCAAGGGCGGCATCCATGCCTTCACCCGTGCCCAGGCGGTGGACGCCGCCAGGGACGGCATCCGTGTGAACTCGATCAGCCCCGGCTCGATCCGCACCCCGCTGCTGGAATTCGCCGCCCAGGAAGTGGCCGGCCCCGGCAATCCGATCGAGGACACGATCGCCGAGTTTGGCAAGGCCCACCCCATCGGGCGGGTCGGCACCATCGAGGAAACCAGCCAGCTGATCGGCTTCCTGTGCAGCGAAAAGGCCGGGTTCTGCACCGGGGCAGACTACAGGATCGACGGTGCGCTGACGGCCTATATCGGCGTCTAGGCAGGCTTCGGGCCGCGCTCTGTGCGGAGGGCGGCCAGACCACCGCCTGCACCAAGGTGGCCATGCCGCCCATTGGCTGCCCATGCGCCGCACCGAGCGGACGTGCCGCAGGCGATAATACCACAGCAGCGCCAGCGCGATCAGGCACACGCCGCTCAACCCGGTGATGACCTCGGGCACATGGACCACGGTGGGCGCATACATGATGAGCGACAGCAGAAGGATCGGTTAGAAGGCGCCGTGTTCCAGAAACCGGTATTCTGTCAGCGTGCCCCGTTCCACCAGCATGATTGTCATCGACCGCACATACATCGCGCCGATACCAAGCCCGATGGCGATGATGAAGATATTCTGCGTCAGCGCGAAAGCCCCGATGACCCCGTCGAACGAGAAACTGGCGTCCAGCACTTCGAGATAGAGTAACGCCCCCAGGCTGCCTCTGGCGATGCCATCCACGGTGTCGTCGCGGTCCAGGATGTTGCCCACCACATCGACCAGCAGAAAGGTGATCAGCCCGTAAAGCGCGGAATGCACAAAGGTCGAGGCATCTTCCTCGGGCAGGAAACGCGCGAAGAACAGCATCAGCAACAGGACCAAAGCGATCTCGACCCCCCGGATCGATGCCCAGGACGTGTACCGGGACTAGGCTATGGACTTCGGTAACGGGGCGGTTTGTGTCAAGCCGCTTTGCGCAGGCAAAGCTATCCGCCAGAGCGGTGTTTTTGACATCATTCGTTCCCGCTCTGCCTTTCTGCACGGCCTTCGCCTGAGATCCTTCGGGTACATGCTTCGGTCCGTGGTCAGCGCGGAGACTGCCAACATGATGCGGGTTCGATGCACTTCCGATCTGCCCATCTCATAGGCGTGCTTGA